>JAICWX010000018.1 GCA_025934635.1 Streptosporangiaceae bacterium
GGTCGAGGGCGATGTCGAAGTCGGAAAGCCGCCGCAGGTAGCGCAGCATCGCGGTCTCGCTGCGGTGCTCGCGGAACACCGGGTGGGCGAGGAACTCCGAGGTGCGGCGCAGCCCGGCCGGCAGCCCGCTGCCGGTCCCGGTCGGCTCGGCGAGCTCCACCTCCGCGGGGTCGGCCACGAAGCACAGGGCGGCCACGAGCTCCCGCAGGCGTTCGTCGGTCGTGGTCTCGTCGCAGCTGACCTGCAGGGCGTCGTCCGGGGCGAGGTAGAGGTTGTACCCGGCGACGCGGGCACGTTCCAGCGCGTGAGCTGCCTCATCGCGTCCGCCGGAGAAGTGAATCCGGATGGTGTCGAAGAAGTCACCCGCACCCGTTCGGTGCCCGAACTCGAGCAGCGTCGCGGACAGGACCGCGGCGCTACGGTGCGCGCCCCGTGCGATGGCGGCCAGCCCGTCGGGACCGTGGTAGGCGGCGTACATCGCCGCGGTCACGGCCAGCAGGACCTGGGCGGTGCAGATGTTGCTGGTCGCCTTCTCCCGGCGGATGTGCTGCTCACGGGCCTGCAGCGCGAGCCGGTAGGCGGGCTGGCCGCCGGCGTCCACCGACACCCCGACCAGCCGGCCCGGCAGCTGGCGCTTGAGCGCGTCGCTGACCGCCATGTAGCCCGCGTGCGGGCCGCCGAACCACAGCGGCACGCCGAGCCGCTGGGTAGAGCCGACGGCCACGTCAGCGCCCGCCTCGCCGGGCGGGCGGAGCAGCGTCAGCGCGAGCGGGTCGGCGGCCACCGCGGCCAGCGCGCCCTGCGCGTGCGCCGCCTCGATCAGCGGCGCCGGATCCCGGATGACCCCGGACGCACCGGGGTACTGGAGCAGGACGCCGAACAGGTCATCGCCCTGCCGCTCGATCGCCTCGGCCGTGACCGGCTCCACGACGAGGTGGATGCCGAGCGGCTCGGCCCGGGTGCGCAGCACGGCCAGGGTCTGCGGCAGGCAGTCGGCGTCGGCCAGGAACACATGCCCCTTCCTGGCCGCCCGCCGGGCCAGCGTCATCGCCTCGGCGGCCGCGGTCGCCTCGTCCAGCAGCGACGCGCCGGCCCAGGGCAGCGCGGTCAGGTCGGAGATCATGGTCTGGAAGTTCAGCAGCGCCTCGAGACGGCCCTGCGAGATCTCCGGCTGGTACGGGGTGTACGCGGTGTACCAGGCCGGGTTCTCCAGCACGTTGCGGCGGATCACGGCGGGGGTGATGGTGTCGTAGTACCCGAGGCCGATCATTGAGGTCAGCACGTGGTTACGGCCCGCCATCCGGCGCAGCTCGGCCAGCGCCTGGGTCTCGGTCAGCGGGTCGGGCAGGTCCAGCCCGGCCGTCCGGCCGGCGCCCTCGGGCAGGGCGGCGGTGATGAGCTCGTCGAGCGTCGGGTACCCGACGCTGTCCAGCATCTGCTGCTGCTCGGCAGGTGCCGGGCCGATGTGGCGAACGGCGAAATCTGTCATGGAGCCTCCCCGGAAGCTGTATGGTCGCTGCCTGGCTCCCCGTCTGTCACGCGCCTGGGCCCGCTCCAGAGATGCCTGTCCCGTCCGGTTCGTGTGCCTGAGAGGTTCCGGGGATGTTGCCCCTTCGGCGCCCGCGGCTATGCGGAGACTCTCCCGGCCGGTGTCATCAGCTGCCGCGATTCTACCCGAGCCAGACCCAGATAGTGGGACGGGAGCCGGCGAGCCGTCTCTAGCCGGGAGCGTGAGCCCGGGCGAGGTCCTCGATCCGCTGGGCCAGCTGCAGCGCGGTGGCCGGCCGGTCCGCCGGGCCGGCGGCGATCGCCCAGGCGATGACGTCACGGACATCCGGCTCCAGCCGGGCCGAGATGACCGGTGAGTGAGACACGACACGGCGGATGGCCAGGAGCGGATCCCCTTCGGGCAGCGGCCCGTAGAGCCCCTCGCGGGCCAGCGCGTAGTGCAGGGTGGCGCCCAGCGAGTACACGTCGCTGGCCCGTGACGGGCGGTCGCCGCGGATCAGGCCAGGATCGACATAGCCGATGTCTCCCGCCGACCCCATCTTGGTGATGGTGACACCGGGGGTGAGCACATGGCTCAGGCCCAGGTCAGCCAGCTTGGCCCCGCCCGGATGCAACAGGACGTTCGCCGGCTTGACGGCCTGGTGGGCGATGCCTGCTTCGTGCAGGGCGTGGACCGCCCGGGCGGCGTGCGCCACTGCCGTCAGGGCCCTGACCCGGCCGGGCGGCTCGGCGGGCATCGCCAGCGAGCCTCCCGGCAGGTACTCCATCGAGTAATACACCTCGTCGCCCTGCTGGCCGGCGTCATAGAGGTCGACCAGGTACGGCGAGCTGACCGCGGCGAAGGCGGCCAGCTCGCGGTGGGCCCACCGGAAGACGTCCTGGCTGCTGCCCCCGGAAAGCACCTTGACCGCGACCAGGTCGGCGGTGACCGGCAGCCGCTTCGGCGGGTGCGCGAGGTAGAACACGCCGTGAATGCCGGCGCCGAGCTGCCGGATGAACCTGTAGTCGGCGATGCCGCCGCCTTCGTCCGTCATGATCACTGCTGCCTTCCTGGCTCCAGCGCGGAGACCGGGGTAGCGATTGCGGGGCGGTCATCGATGTCCTCGGTGCTGCCCGCCCGCACGGCCAGGTGGACTCCGGCCGGGGAGGCGGCGGCCTCGTCTTCCCTCGCGACGAGCAAAGCCCCCGCGGGCGCCGGGCCGCTGCTGGCCGGAACGCCTCGCTGGACCAGTTCGGCGAGGCTGCCGCGGCCGCGCCGGCTGCCCGCCCCGGTCAGCACGAGCGGCAGCCGCCTGGCGGTCGCCAGTTGCGCCGCGACGTCCAGGGCCGCGGCGGCGTCAGCGCCGGGCCCGTGACCGACGGCCACGGCCGCCGTCTCGTCAGGTCCGGGCCCGCGGACGGTGACCAGCCGGGGACCGCGGGCGGCCCGGATGGCCTCGTGCGCATCGTCTCCGTAGGCGTCGTCGCCGGCGCCGAGAACGATGGTGTCGGGTTCGGCTGCGGCGACGTAGGCCGGCAGCTCCGCTGGCACATCGTCGCTGAACCGCGACAGCACCCGCGCGGTGGCACCGCGGGCCGCCGCCCGTTCGGCCAGCTGGTGCAGCTGTCCCATGACGGCGGTCATCTGCACCAGCTCGCCGCCGAGACCCGCGCCGACCTCCAGCCGGTGCCGGGCCGGGAACGAGGCGAGGTGAGCAAGCACCAGCTCACTGCCGGTCCGCGTGGCGGCGAGGTCGGCTCCGATGTCGACCAGCGGTCCCGCGGTCTCCGGCTGGCCGGTCAGCACGAGGACCCGGTGGACCGGACCGCCGGCCAGCAGGGCCCGGTCGGCGGCGGCGAGGTCACGCTGCATGATCCGGTCCGGGTAGATCAGCTTCAGCAGCGGCCCGCTCATCGCGGTCGTGACCAGGGCCATGACCACCATCAGCGAGTACAGCGGCGGGGGCAGCAGGTGCAGCTGCAGCCCTACCCCGAGAATGACCAGCTCGGTCAGGCCCCGGGTGTTCATCAGCGTGGCGATCACCCCGGCGTTGCGGCCGCGGACCCCGGTGAGCTGGGCACCGAGGTAGGCCCCGATCAGCTTCCCGCCGACCGCGACCACCAGGATCGCGCCGAGCTCGCCCAGCCCGGAGCTCCCGATGGCCGACAGGTCGATACTCAGCCCCGCCACGACGAAGTACAGCGGGAGCAGCACCAGCACGCTGACCTGCTCGAGACGCTCGAGGATCTCCTCGCGCAGGGCCAGCACATCCCCGCGGGGCATGACGGCGCCGAACAGGAAGGCACCGAAGATGAAGTGCAGGCCCAGCCAGTTGGTGACGTAGCAGGACAGCAGCAGCCCGGCCAGGACGGTGGCGAGGATGTCCGGGGTGAGCCGGCCCGCGCGCCGGTAGACCCGGGCCAGCCGGCCCAGCGCAGGCCGGACGACGCCGAACATGACGGCCGCGTACGGGAGGGCGAGCAGGACCCGCCACTGCGCGCCGGTCCCGGCCAGCGCGACCACCACGGCCAGCAGCGTCCAGGCGAGCACGTCCGCTATCGCGGCGCCGGCCAGCGCGATCCCGCCGATGCGCGTGCGGTGCAGGCCGCGGTCGGTGAGGATGCGCGCCAGGACCGGGAAGGCGGTAGCCGCCATGGCGGTGCCGATGAACAGCGCGAAGGTGGCGACGTGGGGCACGTGATGACGATGGGCCAGCCACACCCCCAGCGCCGCGCCGAGGATCAGCGGCAGGGCCACCGCCCCGGCGGACACGCCGAGGGCGACGCGTTCCCGGCCCCGGATGAGGCGCAGGTCGACCTCATAGCCGACGACGAACATGAACAGGACGAGACCGAGGTCGGCCAGCGCGGTCAGCGGGGCGATCTCGGCCGCGGGGAACAGCGTCGCGGTGATCCGGCCGTGCAGGAACGTGGGTCCCAGCAAGATCCCGGCGAGGATCTCGCCCAGTACCGGCGGCTGACCGAGCCACCGGGCCGCGGTGCCGAGCAGCCGCGCCAGGATGATGACTATCGCCACGTCCGCGAGGAGCAGCTGGAGATCGTTGAGGCTCACGGCGCGATCGCCGGCTCAGCCGGGTAACTCATCGGTGCCGGTGCGAGTCGTAGCGGAATCCGTACTCCCCGCCCAGGCGGATCTCGGCGCCGGCGACAAGGGCAGTCCGGATCCCGGGCGTCAGGCTGGTGCCTTCTGCCTTCCCCGGCAGCAGGATCCGGGTGCCGTTGGCGGAGTTGAGATCGGAGATATAGACCTGCCAGCCGTCGAGCTCCACGCGGGCATGGATCCGGGACACCAGGCTCGAGGCGCCGGCCAGCCGCAGCGGCCGGGCGCGGCCGTCGGCGACCGTGTCGTCCAGCGACGGCTCGCGGCCCATGACGTAATCGGTGTCAAGCTGGCAGACGGAGCCGTCGGCGAGGACGAGCACGCCGAGCGGGGGCCGTTTGCCTCGCTTGCGCACCATGGTCAGCTGGTTCATCCCGATGCCGCACACGGCACAGTAGCGAGCTTCCGGATCATTGAAGTGCTCGTTCTTGCAGTGGATGCCGTCCACCTTGGAGGGGCCCCGTTCCGAGCGGAGCAGACTCCGCTCGTCCGGCGGTTTCGCGCCGAGGGGCAGCGGGGCACGCCGGGGCACGGCCGCGCGAGCCTGGCCGCCGGCCAGCGGCAGCGAGATGAAGTCCGGCTCGAGGCGAGCTCCGTCACCGGAGCCGGCCCGGCCGGCCGTTTCCGGCCGGACGCGGCCTGCCTCGCGCTGGGCCACCGCCTGCTCGAACCAGTCGCCCGCCGCCTCTCCCGGCGGATTGACGGCAGCCCCGCCGGGCTCGGCCTGCCCGTCCCGCGGCACGTCCGCGGCGGGCCGAGGACCGGAGGCCGCCCGCCCGCCCGTCGCGGCCCTGGCGCCGTCAGGCGTGTAGACCAGGGCAACGGCCCGGACCACGCCGTCGGCCAGGCGCAGGTAGGGATCGGTAACGACATCATCGCGGGCGGCGCTGACCCCGGCCCGGAGCGTGATCACCTCGGCGGGCAGGACGCAGCGCAGCTGGCCGCGGGGCTGCCCGGTCGTGATCCGCTGCACGCCATGGGTGGTGGTGACCTCGGCCCAGCCCGTGCCGTAGACGGTGACGACGGTCCCGCGGCCGGCCGGCCCGAAGGCGACGGCCGCCTGGCCGTGCTCGCCGCCCGCGGGGCCTGCCGCCGCGCGGGACTCGAGCTCGGCCGAGATGAGATCGGCGAAACCGCGGCCGCTCTGGCCGGCCTGGGCCGCATCAGCCAGCAGGTCGAGCAGCCGGTCAGTGAACGCCCCGCCGGCGGGATGAACGAGCAGCACGAGGTCACCCTGCCGGGCCAGCACGCCGTTTCCCTGGATCGGCCACAAACCGGGCAGGACACGGTGTCCGCCGCTCACAATAGCCTCCCGCCGTAGAACCGCCACCGGATGAACGGGACCCGCATCGGGCCGATGGCCGCCAGCCAGACCCCCAGCCAGACCGCGATGAACTGGATGGCGAACGCGGCTCCGCCCACGGTGCCGGCCAGCCCCGGTATCGCCCCGGCCCGCAGCATGAGCCAGACCAGGAGGCCTTCCGGAACCGCTGTCGCCAGCCCGAACAGCGTGGGCCAGTCCTTCTCCCAGCGCCATTGCATCAGGAAGTGATAGACGAGTTCCCACAGCACGCCGAGCACCGCGACGCTGAGCAGCACCAGGAAACCGTCCTGGTACTTGTCGCCGAGCGGGGCGCCGCCGGGCAAGGCCGGGACGATCACCGCGGTGATGAGGCCGCCGACGATCGCCAGGAGGAAGATCCGGGTCTGTACGCGGCCAGTCAAGGTAGGAACCAACTGAGCACCTGTCCATGTCGGTAGCTGTCGGAACGCGCTGGGAGGTGGAGGAGTTACGGTTGCCGGCCCGCGACCCAGCGCAGCCACTGCCGCACGGAACGGCCCGGCCCGATCTTCCGGCAGAATCCGTGGCGGGCCAGGTCGTCGGCAATCTCCTGGGCCGCTATCTGCAGGCCGAGGAAGGTGTCCACGCCGGGGAAGTAGCCGCCCAGCGTGCTGGCCCCGGATGCGTAGGCAACTCCGGTTCCGCTTCTGGCGCCGCGCAGCTCGAAGGTGCGCTCGACGTCGAGGCGGCCGACCGGATTGCGCCCGGCACCGGAGTGTTCGAGCAGGTCGGCTAGCACCCGGTGCTCGGAGATATCGGCCTCGAGGCCGGTGCAGTCGATGACGAAATCGGCCGCGATCTCAGTCAGTCCCTGCGGCGTCCTGACCTGCGTGACAACCATCCCGTCGGCGCGGATCTTCATCTGATCGGCCGTGCCCTCGAGCACGTGGTACCAGCCGGCCGCCCGCCCTTCGTTCATCTGCTGCTGCCAGCGCCTGCGCCAGGGCGTGTTCGTGCCGCCCATGAGCTTGTACGCCGCGGCCCGCTGATCGCCCTCGAGGCGGCGCATTTTCGCCTTCAGCTGCCCGCCCCATACCGACTTCGGGTAGTTGAACCCCTGATACGCGAATCCGTTGCCGCCCTTGCGGCGCATCCAGGGCCCGGTCCCGTGGGAGCCGGACACGTACGTGCGGAACAGGTGCACGATCTCGGTGGACAGCCCGAAGCGGGCCCGGTCATCCATCAGGCGCTGCAGCACCCGCGAGGACACGACCCCGCCCCCGCGGACCAGCACGACCCCGGGCTTGACGCGCAGCCGGTCGTAGACGTGCTCGTGGTCTTCATAGGCGCTGACCACGTGGTAGAAGTCCTGGTTCTCGGTGCGGAAGCTCTGCAGCTCGGGCAGGAACTTCAGGCCCGGGTACCCCACCGCCAGGTGCACGAACTGCGAACGGTAGGCGACCCGGCGGGCCGGTGTCGCGTCCGGCGGCGTCAAGATCGTGAAGTAGCCGCCGCCGCGGCGGCGGCGTACCATCCGGACCTGGCCCTTGACCAGCATGTCGGCGTAGCTGATCCGGTTCGCCTCACGCTCGAGCCCGGCGAATACCTGGCCGGCCCGCGGGGTGTAGAAGTCGGCCCAGATCGGCTCGGCGAGCACCTGCAGCAGCGGCTTGAGGCTCCGGTCACGGAACGCCTCGGCCAGCGCATAGGAAGGAAAACCCCAGATATTGTCCGGCCGTGACGCGGAGTCGGAGCGGATGCGCTCCGTCCGGGGAATCTGGGACACGCGGGTCAGGTACTCATACGTCCGCCAGGGCACGTCGATGTCCGACAGCACCCGGATCCGGTCGGTCGTGACCCCGGCAATCCGCAGGTAGTCGACCGTGACGAAGCTCCCCATGCCGCCGCCGACGGTCACGAGCGGCACATCCACCACGGGGATCCCGGCCGCCGCGACCATGGCGTCGGTCCACCAGTCCGACACCAGCAGGTCCTGGGTCAGGTCGCCGCCGCCCGGCGGGGCCGGGTTCCCAGCCTCCCGCGCCGGGTTCCCGGCCCGCGTCGCCGCCTCCTGCGACCGCCGCGCATACGCATCCGCAGCCATCATCCCCCCAGCGCTTTCCCGCCCTGAAACCGCTACTATCCCGGACCTCGTGACCGCCGCTGAGCCGGGTGGTAAATCAGATAGTAGTTCGATCACAGTGGTCTCGGAAGACTTGCGTTTGCCGACGCGGACGATTTCTGCCCATTGGCGCGGCCCGCCCGATAAATCCGCCGGCGCGATCTGCTCGTCCGGCGTCCCGTCCGGGCCCTGAGCGGCTCAGCTGGTGCGGCGCAGGCGGCGCTTGGCCAGGTCGTCGGTGAAGCTGGTGCCGCCCGGCGGTACCGCGACGAGGCCGTCTTCGGCCCGGACGGCGGGCAGCACGGCCAGGTCGCCCTCCACCTCGCGCCAGACGCGGCCGAGCGCGATCCCGAATACGCCCTGGCCGCCTTGCAGCAGGTCGACCACCTCGTCGGCGGAGGTGCACTCGTAGACGCTGACCCCGTCGCTCATCAGCGTCACCTGGGCCAGGTCGGCGCTGCCCCGGTCGCGCAGGTGCTGGACCGCGGCCCGGATCTGCTGCAGCGAGATCCCGGTATCGAGCAGCCGCTTGACCACCTTGAGCACCAAGATGTCGCGGAAGCTGTACAGCCGCTGGGAGCCGGAGCCGTGGGCCGCGCGGACGCTCGGCTCGACCAGCCCGGTCCGGGCCCAGTAGTCGAGCTGGCGGTAGGTGATCCCGGCCGCGGAGCAGGCCGTCGGCCCGCGGTAGCCGACCTCATCGGGAGCCGATCCGGACTGGGCGGAAACCTCGGTCTGGGCCGGGACGCCGGGGTCGCCGGGCAGGCCGGGGATCTCGCTGTCGTCGAACAGCGTGCCCTGCGGGCCGCCGGCGGAGGCACTGGTGCCGGGCACCCTGTCTCCGTCGTTACCCCTGGTTACCGCCACGCCCACCTCCACGGGAGCTGACTACCCACGGTACTCGCACCGTAAGCCGCCCAGGCAGCGGCGTCAACGACCCCAGGCGGCGCGTCGCGACATTCGGGCGACCCGGTGCCATGTTAGGCAGACCGCCCGTCAGGTGGCGCGGCCGAAGTCCTCGGGCGAGATCGTGTCGAGAAACTCCCGGAACTTCTCGACTTCGTCTTCCTGCTCATCGGGGATGGCCACGCCCGCCTCGTCCAGGATCTCGTCACTGGCGAAGATCTGCGCGCCGGTGCGCAGCGCCAGCGCGATCGAGTCCGACGGGCGCGCGCTCACCTCGGCCCCGTTGGAGAAGACCAGGTCCGCGTAGAAGATCCCGTCCCGCAGCGCGGTGATGTTCACCGTGCGCAGCTGGACGTTCAGCACTTCGAGCACGTCACGGAAAAGATCGTGCGTGAGCGGACGAAGCGAAACCATGCCCTGCTGGGCGAAGGCGATCGCCGTCGCCTCGACCGCCCCGATCCAGATCGGCAGGTACCGATCCCCCTGCGCCTCTTTCAGCAAGACGATGGGGCTGTTCGATGGCATCTCGACCCGGACGCCGATGACCTCCATCTGCCGCACTACAGCTCCGTCCTCACGTGCCTGGGGAACCTCTGCTGGCCACCACTCCCTTTGCCAAGGTACACCCGTAATCGACCGGAGGCCGAGCGCAGCCCCCCGGCGGCGGGCCCGCTGACAGGCACGGCGGCGTGCCGGGCGGCATCCTGAACGGTCCCGGAACCGGCCGCGCTCAGGGTTTCGAGTTCCAGGACACGGGCGTGCAGCGGAGCCGAGGCCAGCCCGGCCTCGGCCAGCGCGGACTCCATCAGCGTCGCGTGCAGCCGCAGGGTGAGGTCGGCGATCTGCCAGGCCGTCCGGGCCGCCGCGTCGCGCGCGCCGGCGCCGCGCTGCCGCAGCTGGGGCGCCACGACCTGCTCGACCAGGTTGGCCTCGCGGTCGGCGGCCGCCTTGACCGCGCGCAGGTGCCTGGCCTGCACGCCGTACTGGCGCAGCGCGGCGACCGCCCGGGCCACCGCGAGCGCGTCGGCGCCGTACTGGCGGCCCATCCGGCGGATCAGGCCGTAATCCTCGAGCTCGGTCAGCTCCGCGTCGCTGATCTCGGCCGCGTCCAGCAGCTGGCGGCGGGTCATGTCGGCGGCCGCCCGGCCCGTGGCCGGCTCGCCCCCGGGCGCCTCGGCGTCGTCGGCCAGCCGTTCCCTGATCACCCGCAGCGGCAGGTAGGAATCCCGCTGCATCGTCAGGATGTACCGCAGCCGCTCGATGTCAGCGGCGGAGAACCGCCGGTAGCCCGACCGCGACCGGGCCGGCTCGATCAGGCCCTCCGCCTCCAGGAAACGGATCTTGGACGTGCTGATGTCAGGGAATTCCGGCCGCAGCTGGGCGAGTACCTCGCCAATGCCGAACTGACCGCCCTCCTGGGCATTCACGCGGCGTCCCCGCGTGCCGGGCAGACCTGGGCCCGCACGAGCTTACGCATAGTCCTGGGCGCCTCTGCCGCGCCGGTCGGCCGATGGCGTCCTCGGGTCCGGCCCGATGTCCTGGCTGGTCAGGAACAGCAGCCGGAACTTGCCGATCTGCACCTCGTCCCCGCCGGCCAGCTCGGCCTCCTCGATGCGCTCCCGGTTCACGTAGGTGCCGTTGAGGCTGCCGACGTCGCGGACGGTGAACCTGGCGCCATGGCGGTAGAACTCGGCGTGCCGCCGGGACACGGTCACGTCATCGAGGAAGATGTGGCTGTCCGGATGGCGGCCGGCCGTGGTCAGCTCGCCGTCGAGCCGGAACCGGCTGCCCGCGTTGGGACCGCGCATGACCAGGAGCAGCGCGCTGCCCGGCGGCAGCGCGCCGAACGCCGCGGAGTCCGGGAACAGGTCCTCGCCGAGATCATCGTCGGTCCGGCCCAGTGAAATCGTCGACGTGGTCTCGCCCGGCCGCTCGCCGGGACCGGCCGGGCCGGCCGGCATCCCCGATCCGGGCGGCACCGGCGCGCTCAGCTGGGTCCCGCAGTACGAGCAGAACCTGGCCCCGTCGGGGTTCGGCCGGCCGCACCGGGCGCAGTAGACGCGTGGCATGGCTCCGCTCGGCCTCCCCTGGTCGTACCGGTCATCGTCTTCGAGCGATTCAGCCCACGGTACGCGAGAGGGGGCAGGACGGTCTATGCGCCACGCGAACAGCCCGCGCCGTCCGCGTCGGCCATTTTCGCCGCGACGCTTCCGCCACACCGCTGAATCACCTCCGCCGTGCACCCGCGCCATGCACTCTTGCCCTGCCCGGGCCCGTCGCCGGGTCCGTCCCGGCGGGCGGCGGCCGCCGGGCGAATCGCAATGCGCGCGATTCTTTCACATCCGCGAAAAACGCGTGGGTCGGGTCTTTCGCTCGCGTGAGGACACAGCTTACCTGGCCGCGGCGTGAATATCCGGGGACCTAACCGCAGTATCCAGGACACCGTAAGGTTACCGCCAGCCCCTGGCCGGGGAGCTCTTCTCAGCGTCCTGCCTGCTCAACTACCGTAGCCCACTCCTCGAGGAGCAGCTGGGCGGTGTCGGCGTCGCTTCCCTCCGCCCACAAGTTGGTGACCGCATCGGCCGGGTCGGGCAGCACGAGCACCCAGCCGCGGTCACGCTCGATCACCCGCACGCCGTCGGTGGTGTCGATCTCGTGGTCGCCGGCCGCTTCGATCACCATGCGCATGACACCGCCCTTGGCCGCCCAGGGCGTGGGGACGGACCGGCGGAACAGGTGCGCGACCGGGATCCTGGCGTCGATCTGGCTCAGTGTCAGCCGGGTCCGCGCGACCAGGCCCAGCAGCCGGACGAAGGCCGCGATGCCGTCGATGGTCCGGGCGCACTCCGGCACCACGAACCCGCCGTGGCCGTCGGCCGCGAAGATCACGTCATCCTGGGCCGCGGCCAGCGTCAGCGCGTGCATGGTGGTGGGCGTCCATTCCACCTGGACGCCGTGGAACCGGCACACCTGCTCGGCCACCCGGGTCGTGGTCACCGGCAGCGCGACGCGGCCCCGCTTGCGCTCGGCGGCGACCAGGTCGAGCACCGCCAGCAGCGCGCGGTCCTCGCTGACCAGCTCGCCCTTCTCGTCCACGAGCTGAATCCGCTCCCCCACCGGGTCGAACCTGACGCCGAACGCGGCCCGGGACGAGGACACCACGTCGGCCAGCCGCTGCAGGCCCGCGCGCTGCTGCGCGATGGTCTCGGTCGGCGACACCTCGTCCAGCCGGTTATTCAGGGTGTGCACGTCCACCCCGATAGTGCCCAGCAGGCTGGGCAGCACCAGCGACGCGGTGCCGCCCGCGCAGTCCGCCACCACCTTGAGGCCGGCCTCGCGCACACCGCTCATGTCGATGCAGCGGATCAGTTCCCGGGTGTAGGACTCCACGACCCGGGGCGGGTAGCTGAGCTCGGCGATCTCGCCGGGGAAGGCCCGCCGGAACTCCTGCCGGGAGAAGACCCGCTCCAGCTTGCGCTGGTCGGCCTGGGACAGCTCGGCGCCCCGCTCGTCCAGGAAGATGATGTCGACCGACTGCGGGTCCCCCGGCGTGGTGCGCAGCGCGATCCCGCCGCTGTAGTGGTCCCTGGCGGTCTCGTACCTGGCCACCGGCAGCGGCTGCGCCTCCAGGTCCACCACGTTGATGGCGCTGGCGTTGAGCGCGCCCTGCACGGCCCGCTTGAGCGTGCGGGCGGCCCGGGACACGTCCCGGGAGGTGGTGACGGTAGAGCCCTTGCGCAGCATGGTGGCGTACGCACTGGCCAGCCGGACCGCGAGCTCCGGGGTGACCTCCACGTTGACCAGGCCGGACACGCCGCGCGGGCCGAACAGCGTGCGCTGGCCCCGGGATTCCCAGATGACGCTGGTGTTGACCACCGCGCCGGCCTCGATGGTCTTGAACGGGTAGACCTTCACCCCGGCGGACAGGTAGGCCTCGGGCTCGATCACGCACTCATCACCGACGACGGCGCCTTCCTCGATCCTGGCCAGCCGCATCACGTCGGTGTTCTTCCCGATCACGCAGCCGCGCAGGGTCACGCCCTGGCCGACGTAGACGTTGTTGTGCACCACGGCGCGGTGCAGGAAGGCGCCCTCCTTGACCACCACGTTGCTGCCGATCACGGTGTACTCGCGCAGGTGCGCGCCCGCCTCGATCTTGGCGTAGTCGCCGATGCACAGCGGGCCGGTGAGGACCGCGTCGGTGTCGACCTCGGCGCCGGGGGCGACCCACACGCCGGGTGAGACCTCGAAGCCGGCGATGTCGGTCTGGACCCGCCGGGCCAGCACGTCGGCCTGGGCCTTGAGGTAGCTCTCGTGGGTGCCGACGTCCTCCCAGTAGCTGTCCGAGACATAGCCGTACAGCGGCGCCCCGCGGGCGAGCAGCTTCGGGAAGACGTCACCGGACCAGTCCACCGCCTCGCCCGGCGGCACCTCGGCGAGGACCTCGGGCTCCATCACGTACAGGCCGGTGTTGACCGTGTCCGAGAACACCTGGCCCCAGGTGGGCTTCTCCAGGAACCGCTGGACCTGGCCGTCTTCCTGGGTGATCACGATGCCGAACTCGAGCGGGTCCGGCACCTTGGCCAGCGCCACCGTGACCAGCGCGCCCTTGTCCTTGTGGAAGCGGACCAGGTCAGTGAGGTCCATGTCGGTGAGGGCATCGCCGGAGATGACGAGGAAGGGCTCGTCCCGCAGTGCCTCCCCGGCGTTCCGCACGCTGCCCGCGGTCCCGAGCGGCATCTCCTCGGTGGCGTACTGCAGGCTCATCCCGAACTCCTCGCCGTCGCCGAAGTAGTTCCGGACGAGGGCGGCGAGGAACTGGACGGTCACGACCGTCTCGTCGAACCCGTGCCGCTTGAGCAGCCGCAGTACGTGCTCCATGATCGGGCGGTTGGCCACGGGAAGCAGCGGCTTGGGCTGGTTCGCGGTCATGGGCCGCAGGCGCGTCCCCTCGCCCCCTGCCATGACGACGGCCTTCAATGGCTTTGCGGCTCCTTTCCGGTTTCCGCCATTATGTGCACCCCGTCACGGGCGGAATCAAGGACGCGTGTTGTCACCTAACGAACTCGCAGTGTCACCTATCAGGCTCTTGACCTGACTCAGGTACAGCATCGCGGCCCACCAGTACAGGACAGTTCCCCAGGTCGCAAAGGTCCAGCCTAGTATCCGGGCCAGCGTCCCGCCCCACCCGGGGTGATCACCAAGAAAAAGCAAGGGAAACGCATAAAGCAAGCAAAGAGTGGCGGCCTTGCCGACGAAGCTGACCTGGAGGGTGCCGAATCCGGCCCGCCGCCGCAGCGTCGCGAGCGCGGCGCCGACGGTGATCTCGCGCAGGGCCAGGACGGCGACCAGCCACCACGGGATGACGTCCCGTACCGCCAGCGCGACGATGGTGGCCGCGATGTACAGCCGGTCCGCGGCCGGGTCCAGCAGCTGGCCGAGCCGGCTGGTCTGGTTGAGCGCGCGGGCGATCTTGCCGTCCAGCCAGTCGGAAATGCCCGCCGCCATGAGCACGCCCACCGCCCAGTAGTCGGCGGTCGCGCTCCGCGGGCCCAGCACCAGCCACAGGAATAGCGGCACGCCGACTAGCCGCAGTGCGCTGATCCCGTTCGGGATCGTCAGGACCCGGTCCACGGACCCAGTATCCTGGAGGAAATGACTATCGCGGAAACGGGGGCGCCTCCGCGGGCGGCCGACCCCAGGGTGCTCGCCGAAGCGGGCAGGCGCCGCGCGTTCGCCGTCATCAGCCATCCCGACGCGGGCAAGTCCACCCTCACCGAGGCGCTGGCGCTGCACGCGTCGGCGATCACGCAGGCCGGCGCGGTGCACGGCAAGGCGGGCCGCCGGGGCGTGACCTCCGACTGGATGGCGATGGAGCGTGCCCGCGGCATCTCGATCACCTCGGCGGCGCTTCGCTTCGATTACGGCGCCACGGTGCTCAACCTGCTGGACACCCCGGGCCACGCCGACTTCTCCGAGGACACCTACCGGGTGCTGTCCGCGGTGGACTGCGCGATCATGCTGCTCGACTCGGCCAAGGGCCTGGAGCCGCAGACGCTGAAGCTGTTCGACGTCTGCCGCAGCCGGGGCGTGCCGGTGATCACGTTCGTGAACAAGTGGGACCGTCCCGGCCGGGAGCCCCTCGAGCTGCTCGACGAGATCGAGCAGCGGATCGGGCTGCACCCGGCGCCGGTGAACTGGCCGGTCGGGGTGGCCGGCGACTTCCGCGGGCTGATCGAGCGGGCCTCCGGGGAGTACGTGACCTTCGAGCGGACGCCCGGCGGGGCCGGGCGGGCCCTGGAGACGGTCCTGGACCCCGCGGCGGCGCAGGCCCGCGACGGCGCCGCGTACGCCGCCGCGGAAGAGGAACTCGCGCTGCTCGACGAGGTCTACGGCACCGCCGTCGACATGGAGACCTTCCTGGGCGGGGTGACGAGCCCGGTCTTGTTCGGGGCCGCGCTGCCGAACTTCGGGGTCCGCAGGCTGCTGGACGCGGTAACCGCGTACGCCCCCGCGCCGTCCCCCCGGGACGACATCAAGGGCGAGCCCCGGCCGGTCGGCGCCCCGTTCTCCGGGCTGGTGTTCAAGGTGCAGGCCAACATGGACCCGGCCCACCGGGACCGGATGGCATTCGTGCGGGTGTGCTCCGGCCGGTTCGAGCGCGGCATGGTGCTGACCCACGCCGCCACCGGGCGCCCGTTCGCGACGAAGTACGCGCAGTCGATGTTCGGCCAGGACCGGGAGACCGTCGAGGAGGCCTTCCCCGGGGACGTGATCGGGCTGGTCAACGCCACCGCGCTGCGGCCCGGCGACACCCTGTACGCAGGCGAGGCCCCGGTCGAGTTCCCGCCCATCCCGAGCTTCGCCCCCGAGCATTTCGCGGTGGTGCGCGGCAAGGATGCCGGCAAGGCCAAGCAGTTCCGCCGCGGCATCGAGCAGCTGGACACCGAGGGCGTCATCCAGGTCCTGTCCTCCGACCTGCGCGGCGACCAGGCCCCGGTGCTGGCCGCCGTCGGGCCGCTGCAGTTCGACGTGGTCCTGCACCGGCTCGAGCACGAGTTCGGCTCACGGGCCGAGCTCGACCACCTGGACTACAGCATGGCCCGGCGCACCGACGCCGACGGCGCCCGCGCGCTGGCCGGACAGCGCTCGGTCGAGGTGCTCACCCGGCGCGACGACGGCGCCCTGCTCGCCCTGCTCAGCGACAAGTGGCGGCTCGCCCAGGTCCAGCGCGAGCACCCGGACATCCTGCTCGAGCCCCTGATCGCCGGCTGACCCCGCCCGGTTCCTGACCGGCCAGGTCCTGACGGGCCGGCGCTCCTGACCGCCGGCCCGTCGTCGCCCGCTGAGATCATCAGCCCTGGCGGGCGCCGTCGACCTGGTCGAAGTCGCCGACGCCGTTGCTCACGCCGCCGCCGCCGGACCACTGCCACATCAGCGCGAACCGGCTGGAGCTGGTCTGTCCGCCGAAGAACTGCGCGCACCCGCCGGACTGCAGGCACCAGCCGGTCGGGGCGTTGCCGAAGTTCGTCGTCTCGGGTTCGTAGGTCCACTCGTAGGTGTTCGGGATCGAGGCGGCGCTCCCGGTGCCGAAGATCGACGTCCAGACCCCGGCCGAGGAGTAGACCCCGACCTTGTACTTCGAGTGCGCCCGGACGTACGCGGCGAACCCGTTGAAGTCGGCCCGGTCCACCGCGGCCGGAATACCGCGGGTCCTGACGGCGCCGCTGCACGGCGAGGTGTAGACGGTGTTCCAGCCGTTGTCGGTGGCGGGCCCGATGCCGGGCAGCTCGATGTCCGCCCAGACCACGGGGTAGTCGAGGGGCCCGTTGGCGATGTCACCCAGTGCCCGCGCCGCCTGCCGCGCGCCCCACGCGCTGGCCTCGGCGGCCGTCCCGTTGTAGTGCGGGTCCACGCCCGGGCCGCCCATGAACCAGTAGACGCCGTCGCCTATGCCCCGGTGATAGGTGACGAAATCCGTGTGCGCCTGCCTGGCGTTGGCCGCGGCGAAGGCGATGAAGTGCTCCTGGCCCTTGCAGCCCAGCCAGTAGGCCCAGTTGCCGGTCATGCCGATGTAGCCGCCGTAGGCGCCGCCCAGCCGCGGCATGCTGTACGGCGCCTTACCGGACACCGTGACCGGCCAGCTGTCGGTCCCCCACCAGAATCCCGGCGGCGCGTCGCCCGCCGGCAGCTGCTTGGCAGCCGGTGCCTTCAGTGCAGCCGGCGCTGCCGATGCGACCGCGCCGCCCGCCAGGACCAGCGCCAGGCAGGCCGCCAGGGCCAGCCAGATCCGTCTCATTGATGCCTCCTGTGGCTCGTGCCTTCCAGTAGAAGGCACGAGCGGGCTCCTTAACGCCCGTGATCTCCCTAGCCCGGACCCCGGTCCTGGCCCCGGGGCCGGTCCCGGTACTCAGCTCTGGCGGGCGCCGTCGATCTGGTCGAGGTCGCCGTTGAAGCCGCCGATGCCGTTGGTGACCCCGCCGCCGCCGGACCACTGCCACATGAGGGCATTGCCGCTCGCGCGGGTGACTCCGCCGAAGAACTGCGCGCACGCGCCCGACTTCAGGCAGAAGCCGGTCGGGGCGTTGCCGCGGTAGTTGGTGGTCTCCGGCTCGTACGTCCACTCGTCGGTATGGGGGATGTAGCCCGGGCTGCCCGGGCTGGCGCTGTTGCTGCCGAAGATCGAATTCCACACCACGACGGCGGAGTAGACACCGGGCCGGTACTTCGAATGCGCGCTGACGTAGTCGAAGAAGCCGTTGAAGTCTGCTCGGTCGATGCTCGCCGCGATGTGCTGCTGCTTCACCTTTCCGCTGCACGGCGAGGTGTACACGGTGTTCCAGCCGTTGTCGGTGGCGGGCCCGATGCCGGGGATCTCGATGTCCATCCAGACGACCGGGTAGTCGACGCCGCCCCCGCCGGCGATGTCGGCCAGCGCGCGGGCCGCCTGCTGCGCGCCCCACTTGGCGGCCTCGGCGGCCGTCCCGTTCCAGTGCGGGTCGACGCCCGGGCCGCCCATGAACCAGTACGCGCCGCGTCCGACGCCGCGGTGGAAGGTCGTGAAGTTGGCATGCGCCTGGGCGGCGTTGGCCGCCGAGTTGGCGATGAAGTGCTCCTGGCCCTTGCAGCCCAGCCAGTAGGCCCAGTTGCCGGTCATGCCGATGTAGCCGCCGTAGGCACCGCCCAGGAACGGCATGCTGTACGGCGCGCTGCCGGGCACCGTCACCGGGAAGCTGTCCGTCCCCCACCAGAACCCCGGCGGCGCGTCACCGGCCGGCGCCCGCTCAGCGGCCGGCGCGGCCGGGGCCGCCGACGCGGCCGCCGCGCTCGCCAGGACCAGTGCCAGGCAGGCCGCCAGGGCCAGCCAGATCCGTCTCATGGTGCCTCCGTGGTTCCCGGTGCTCACCCGTCCATGACAGCATGCGGGCACGGCCCGGGTGAACGGTCATCTGACTGCGGCCGCGCCTGAGGTCAGGCCGGCGGTCAGGGAGCCGGCCCGGGCCGCGGCAGCCCGAGGTCATCCAGGGTGCCGGGGTCGTGCAGGATCGCGGCGCCCAGCTCGCTGACCCTGACGGCGGCGAGGCCGTCGTAGCGGGACAGGCTGTCGCGGTGATCCGCGCCCCACAGCTCGCGGTAGTCGCCGCGGGCGTTCCGCGGGCCGGCGTAGGCGACGTCGACCACGCCGAGGGTGGCCGCGTACTCGAACAGCACGCACAGCGCGTACCGGCCCTCGATGATGTCCCAGGCCTTCCAGCCGGCCGGGCCGAGCGACCCGTGGCGGGGATCTTCCAGGTAGAGCCGCCAGCGGGCGAGCGGGCCGGCGGACACCGCGAGCGGGGCGGCCTGCGTGCGCAGGATCGCGAACAAGGCGTCGACGTCGGTCCAGGTGCCGGGCTCGAGCGCGGCGAGGCCGGCCGTCACCGCGGCGCGGCGGCTGGCGGCGGGGGTCAGGGTGCCGGTTTTCCGCTGGCCCCTGATCGCCTCGACCCGGGAGAACTCGTCGTGCGAGACGCTCGCGCGCCACCGGTCCCACAGGTCGCCGACGCACCCGTAGCAGGGCCGGGCCAGGGCGGCCTGGCCGCGCGGGGTCAGCTCGAGCACGGATCCGGTCAGCCGGGCCAGTCCGCCGGCCTGCAGCAGCATCGGCCACGCGAACGCCGCGATGGGCTCGCCGTCTTCGCCGGGATCGCTCTCGGGGTCACCGTAGTAGTCCCCGGCCACCAGCGCGTCGTCGACCAGCCGGATCGTCGCGGCCAGCGGCCGCCTGGTAGCCGCGGCGCAGCGCAGCCGCCCGTCGGCGGCCAGCTCAAGCACGGCAACCAGGTTCGACAGGGCGTCGGCGGCGGTACAGCGGATCAGGACCGGGCCGGCCGGGAAGGCCGGGACGCGCAGCAGCGGCGGCCCGGGCAGGCGGCCCCTGGCCGTCGCCGCCCGGTTACCAGTGACGCCGCTGGTGCCCTCGGCCACGAGCAAACCCTAGCGGCTCCGCGGGCCGGCGCGCGGAAGCCCCGCGGGAGAAAGTGCCAGGAAAACGAAAAAATGTGTCAGTGTAGGCGCATGCGGGTCACCGGGGTGGACGCCTGCCGTCGCGGCTGGGTCGCGGTCACCCTGGACGGTCCCGGCCCGGCCGTGGTCCGGGTGCATGAGACCCTGACCGGGCTGCTCGGCCCGGGCACGGAGACCGGCACCGCCACGGGCAGGGGCACGGTGACCGGGATCGACATGCCGCTGGGCCTGCTCGAGTCGGGCTGGCGCCAGGCGGATCTCGCCGCCCGCGGCCTGCTGGGTCCCCGGCGCAGCTCGGTCTTCGCCATCCCGCCGCGGGCGGTCTGGGAGCAGGCCAGCTACCAGGCCGCCAGCCAGCGCTGCCGCGAGCTGACCGGCCAGGGCTTCAGCATCCAGGCCTGGGGCTTGCGGGCCAAGCTGATGGAGGCCGGCCGGTACCGCGAAACCTGCGGCCACCCGCTGTACGAGGTGCATCCGGAGCTGGCCTTCGGCGCCATGGCGGGCGCGCCGCTGGCGCACAGCAAGCACACCGGGGCCGGCCGCGACCAGCGCCGCGTGCTGCTGAGCCGGGCCGGCATCGTCCTGCCGCCGGTTCCGCGGGCACCGGTCACGGACACCCTGGACGCGGCCGCCGTGGCCTGGAGCGCCGGGCGCATCGCGGCCGGCCAGGCCGTGCTGCTGCCCGCCCGGCCGCAGCGGGACGGCCAGGGCCGCGAGATCGCGATCCGCTACTGACCGCCAGCGGCCGGCTGGCCGGTCAGCGCGGCCTGGCCGTCCCGCGCCGGGGACGCAGGCCGTCGAAGGCTATCGCGCACACCTGGTCGGCCAGCGAGGCCGCGCCGCGGTCCGGCCGGTACCACTCGACGATGGAGTTGACCAGGCCGAACAGCAGCCGGGCGGTGAGCATCGCGTCGGCGTCGGGCCGGATGTCGCCGTCCCGGACGGCCTCGGCCACCAGCTCGGCCACGAACCGGTCGAAGGCGCGCCGCTGGTCGAGTGCGGCCCGCTCGACGTCGGTGTTGCCGCGCACCCGCAGCAGCAGGGTGACGTAGGGCGATTCAGCCTGGAGGACCTCGATGCTGCCGCGGACCAGGTACTCCAGCCGCTCGATGGCCGGGGCGGGCAGCGCGCGGGCCCGGACCGTCACCACCGACAGGCCGCCGAGCGCCCGGTCCAGGGCCAGCCGGAGCAGTTCCTCCTTGCCCGCGACGTGGTGGTAGATGGCCGACTTGGCGATGCCGAGCCGGGCCGCCAGGTCCCGCATGCTGGTGCCGTCGTAGCCGCGCTCGTTGAACAGCTCGGCCGCCACCGGCAGCAAGGTCGCCAGGTCATAGCCCGGCCGGCCGCGGCGGCGGCCTTCCCCGTTGCCCGCCGCGGGGACGGCGCTCACGAGGCCGGCCCCGGCTGCGGGCTGCCCGGCTGGTGCCCGCCGAGCTGGTGGCTGCGGCCGCGGAACTCCGCGATCACGTCGCCGCCCCGCCGCACGGTCACGTCGTACAGCCCGGCCCGCCCGAACCGGGTCCGCAGCACCGCCTCGGCCAGCAGGACGTCCCCGCCGCGGGCCGGCGCGACGAAGACGATGTCGGCCGAGGCGGCCACCGTCACCGGGCCGAAACTGTTGCAGGCACAGGCGAACGCCGTGTCGGCCAGCGTGAAGATCAGGCCGCCGTGGGCCATGGCGTGCCCGTTCAGCATGTCCTCGCGCACGGTCATGCGGGTCACCGCCCGGCCCTCGCCCTGCTCGATGAGCTCGATGCCGAGGCCGCGGGACGCCTCGTCCCTGGCCATCATCGCTTCGGCGGCGGGCAGCTGCGGCACCGTCGCACCTCCTCTTTTACAGACCGAACGTCCGGTATATAATACGACGAGCGGGCGGGAAGGAACAGGATGGTGGCGATGGCAGCGATGACCGAGCCAGGAGTTACCGAGCCGGCGGAGCTCCGGGCTCACTTCGACCGGACGCTGGAACGCGGCCGGCGCCTCGAGCCGCGGGACTGGGTGCCGGACAAGTACCGGGCGACGATGACCCGCCAGATCGCCCAGCACGCCCACTCCGAGATCATCGGCATGCAGCCGGAGGGCAACTGGATCACCCGGGCCCCGTCGCTGCGCCGCAAGGCCATCCTCATCGCCAAGGTGCAGGACGAAGCCGGTCACGGCATGTACCTCTACTCGGCGGCCGAGACCCTGGGCGCGGACCGGGCCGACCTGACCGAGAAGCTGATCAGCGGCCGGCAGAAGTACTCCTCGATCTTCAACTACCCGACGCTGAGCTACGCCGACGTGGGCGTGATCGGCTGGCTGGTCGACGGCGCGGCCATCTGCAACCAGGTACCGCTGTGCCGTTCCTCCTACGGCCCCTACGCCCGGGCCATGGTGCGGATCTGCAAGGAGGAGTCGTTCCACCAGCGGCAGGGGTACGAACTGCTGCTGACGATGATGCGCGGCACGCAGGCCCAGCGGGAGATGGTGCAGGACGCGACGAACCGGTTCTGGTGGCCGTCGCTGATGATGTTCGGGCCGCCGGATGACGCGTCGCCCAATACCGAGCAGTCCATGCGGTGGGGCATCAAGCGGCACACCAACGACGAGCTGCGGCAGCGGTTCGTGGACATGACCGTGCCGCAGGCGGACAAGCTCGGCGTCACCCTGCCCGACCCTGACCTGCGCTGGAACGACGAACGCGGGCACTACGACTTCGGCCCGGTTGACTGGGACGAGTTCAAGGCCGTGGTCTCCGGCCACGGCCCGTGCAACGCGCAGCGGATCGCCCGCCGCCGGGCGGCCCACGACGACGGCGCCTGGGTCCGCGAGGCGGCCCGGGCCTACGCAGCCAGGGAGCACGGGCGGTGAGCGACTTCTCGGCCGAGGGCGGCCACGGCGCCGTGCCGGTCAGCGACGTGCCGGTCCGGCCAGACCCAGCCCCGGTCCGATCGGACTGGCCGCTGTACGAGGTGTTCCTGCGCGGCAAGCGCGGGCTCAACCACGTGCACGTCGGGTCGCTGCACGCGGCCGACCCGCAGATGGCCCTGCATCACGCCCGCGACCTTTACACCCGCCGGAACGAGGGGGTCAGCATCTGGGTCGTCGCGGCGGCCGACATCACCGCGTCCAGCCCGGACGAGAAGGACCCGTTCTTCGCGCCGTCCGGCGACAAGGTCTACCGGCACCCGACGTTCTACGACATCCCCGACGATGTCCCGCACATCTAGGGGGCCCCGGTGAGCGAGGACGAGTTCGCCGTCTACCAGAGCCTGGGCGAGGAGACCGAGGATCACCGGTGGGCGTTCGGCACCGGGTTCACCGACCCGCTGGAGGGGGTCGACCCGTCGGTGCCGCCCGGCGTCGACGCGTCCGCACTGGCCGCCTACTGCCTGATGCTGGGCGACGACGCGCTGATCTACTCGCACCGGCTGCAGCAGTGGATGACCCGGATGCCCGAGCTCGAGGAGGAGACGGCGCTGGCCAACATCGCGCTGGACCTGCTCGGCCAGGCGCGGATGCTGCTGGCCCGGGCGGGCCAGGCCGAGGGGGCCGCGACCGGCGGGACCGGGCGCAGCGAGGACCGGCTGGCCTTCTTCCGCGACGAGCACGAGTTCCGCAACGTCCGGCTGGCCGAGCACCTCGACGCCGACTTCGCCGAGCTGACGGGCCGCCTGCTGGTGTTCTCGGCCTGGCGGCTGGCGCTGTGCGGCCGCCTGGCCGGCTCGGCCGACCCGGTGCTCGCGGCCATCGCGGCCAAGAGCGCCCGCGAGCTCGCCTACCACCGGGACTACGCGGCCCAGTGGGTGATCAGGCTGGGCGACGGCACTCCGCTGTCCCACGCCAGGATGCAGGCGGCCCTCGAGGTCATCTGGCCGCTGGCCGGCGAGCTGTTCCAGCCCGACCCGGTCTCCGCCCGGCTGCCCAGGGTGGCGGCGGACCCGGCCGGGATGCACGACGAGGTCGGTGCGGTGGTCGATGCGGTGCTGGCCGAGGCCACGCTTAACCGCCCGCAGGCACCCCCGCTGGCCCGGGTGGCGGGCCGGTCCGGGCGCGACGGCGTGCACACCGAGGCGTTCGGCTACCTGCTGGCCGAACTGCAGAGCCTGGCCCGCGCGCATCCGGACGCCACATGGTGACGCGGGCCGATCCGGACCTGGCCGCCGCGCGCGCGGCCGCCGCGTCCGTCCCCGATCCCGAGCTGCCCATGGTGACCGTGGCCGACCTGGGCATCCTGCGCGATGTCGCCGCTGGGGACGGCGGGAGCCTGGTGGTCACGATCACTCCCACCTATTCGGGCTGCCCGGCCCTGCGCGAGATCGCGCTTGACCTGCGGCGCCGCCTGTCGGCGGCCGGTTTTGCCGAGGTCGCCGTGCGCACCGAGCTGGCTCCGCCGTGGAGCAGCGACTGGATCACCGCCGAGGGCCGCCGCAAGCTCAGCGAAGCGGGCATTGCCCCGCCGCACCCGGCGGCACGCCGTACCGGACCCGTCCCCCTGGTCCTGAGCCCGGCCCGCCGCGCCCCGGTGACGTGCCCGCAGTGCGGCTCGGACAGCACGGCCCAGACCGCCGCGTTCAGCGGGACCGCGTGCAAGGCGCTGTTCCGCTGCGGGAACTGCGGCGAGCCGTTCGAGTACGTGAAGGAGATCTAGATGGCGGGTTCCCGGACCGAGTTCCACCCGCTCACCGTGGCGCGGGTTGACCCGCTCACCGACGACTCCGCCGCGGTGACGTTCGACGTGCCGCCGTCCCTGGCCGGGCGGTTCACTTTCGCCCCCGGGCAGTCGCTGACGGTCCGGCGGGACGGCGAGCGCCGGTCGTACTCCATCTGTGCCGTCCGCGGCCGCGCACCGCGCATCGGCGTCCGGGAGGTGGCGGGCGGGGCGGTGTCCGGCTGGCTGGTGCGTCAGGTCCGGCCGGGCGACGTGATCGAGGTGCAGGAGCCGTCCGGCTCGTTCACCCCGGAGCTCGACGTCCCCGGGCGGCACGTGCTGATCGCCGCGGGCAGCGGGATCACGCCGGTGCTGTCCATCGCCGGCTCCATCCTGGCCGCGCAGGCCGGATCCGATGTCACGCTGCTCTACGGAAACCGCCGCAGCGACTCGGTCATGTTCGCCGACGAGATCGCCGACCTCAAGGACGCCTATCCCGACCGGATCTGCCTGGTCCACGTGCTCAGCCGCGAGCCGCAGGAGGTCGAGCTGTTCAACGGCCGGCTCGATGCCGCCAAGCTCCGCGCGCTGCTGCCGGTCACCGTCGACGTGGCCGCCGTGGACCACTGGTGGCTGTGCGGGCCGTTTGGCATGGTCGAGGACGCGATCGCGCTGCTCACCGAGCTCGGCGTGCCGCGGCGGCGGATCCACCGCGAGCTGTTCTACGTCGAGGACGCCCCGCCTGTCCAAGCCACCCACGCCGAGCAGGCCGCGGGCCCCGGCGCCGAGGTGACCGTGCTGCTCGACGGCCGCCGCAGCACCACGACCGTCCCGGCGGGCACCCCGGTGCTCGACGGCGCCCAGCGGGTCCGTCCGGACCTGCCGTTCGCCTGCAAGGGCGGGGTGTGCGGCACCTGCCGCGCCCTGCTCGTCGAGGGCGAGGTGACGATGCGCCGTAACTACGCCCTGGAGCAGGAAGAACTCGACGCCGGCTACGTTCTCACCTGCCAGTCCCTGCCC
Source organism: Streptosporangiaceae bacterium (assembly GCA_025934635.1). Next base: position 25,079 of record JAICWX010000018.1, read on the forward strand.
GCCTCCCCCGCCGTTGTCGTCGACTACGACGCCTAGCCAGTCAGGAGCCTCCGATGCCGGATCTCGCCTCGCCGGGCGGTGACCTCGAGCCCATCGAGCGGGCCTCGGCCGACGAGCTGCAGGCGCTGCAGCTGGAGCGCCTGCGCTGGTCGCTGCGGCATGCCTACGCCAACGTGCCGCACTACCGGGCCGCCTTCGACGCGGCCGGGGTGCATCCCGATGACTGTAAGGACCTGGCCGACCTGGCCCGGTACCCGCTGACCAGCAAGGCCGACCTGCGGGAGAACTACCCGTTCGGCATGTTCGCGGTCCCCCGCGAGCAGGTCGTCCGGGTGCACGCCAGCTCGGGCACCACCGGGCGGCCCACGGTGGTGGGGTACACCCGCGACGACATCGACGTGTGGGCCACGGTGATGGCCCGGTCGATCCGGGCGGCGGGCGGCCGGCCGGGGCACGTGCTGCATAACGCCTACGGCTACGGGCTGTTCACCGGCGGGCTCGGGGCGCACTACGGCGGCGAGCGCCTCGGCTGCACCGTGGTCCCGGTCTCCGGCGGGATGACCGAGCGGCAGGTCACCCTGATCAGGGACTTCCGGCCGGACATCATCATGGTGACGCCGTCGTACATGCTGGCGATCGCGGACGAGATGGAACGCCAGGGCCTCGACCCGGCCGCCTGCTCGCTGCGGTTCGGCATCTTCGGCGCCGAGCCGTGGACCAACGAGATGCGGGCCGAGATGGAGGCCAGGGCCGGCCTCGACGCCACCGACATCTACGGCCTGTCCGAGGTGATCGGCCCGGGCGTGGCGCAGGAGTGCGTGGAGACCAAGGACGGCCTGCACATCTGGGAGGACCACTTCTATCCCGAGGTGATCGACCCGCTCACCGGTGAGGTGCTGCCCGAAGGCGAGGAAGGCGAGCTCGTCTTCACCTCGCTGACCAAGCAGGCCATGCCGGTCATCCGCTACCGGACCCGCGACCTGACCCGGCTGCTGCCGGGCACGGCCCGCACCATGCGGCGGATGCAGAAGATCACCGGCCGCACCGACGACATGATCATCCTGCGCGGGGTCAACCTGTTCCCGACGCAGATCGAGGAGCTCATCATGGGCATCCCGGTCCTGTCTCCGCACTTCCAGCTGCACCTGACCCGGGCCGGCCGGATGGACGAGATGGCGGTCCACGTGGAGCACCGCCCCGGGACAGCGCAGGCCGCCGCGGCCGAGGCCGGCGCCACGCTGTCGGCGCGGGTCAAGGCGACGATCGGCGTCACCGTCACGACCAGCGTGCTGGCCCCGGATTCCATCGAGCGGTCGGTCGGCAAGATGCGCCGCATCGTCGATCACCGGTCAGCCTGAGCGGCCCCGCGCTCAGGCTTTAGCCAGCTCCCCGGTCAGGACGCCGAGGCCGACCGGGCCGAGGCTGGCCAGGCCTACCGGCGGAACCTGGTGCCCGTCACCTTCTCCGCGATCCCCGACCGGTCCAGGTAGGGCGTGATCCCGCCGAGGTGGAACGGCCAGCCGGCGCCCAGGAGCAGGCACAGGTCGATGTCCTCGGCCGCGGCCACGACGCCCTCGTCGAGCATCACCTTGATCTCGTCGGCCAGCGCCTCGAGCGCGCGCGCCCTGACCTCCTCCGCGGTCGACGGGCGGTCACCGCCGGCCAGGAGCGCCGCGACCGACTCGTCGACTGTGAGATCCGGCTGGTAGACCGCGGTCTTGCCCGCGGCGACCAGGGCACGCAGCTTGGGCGAGACGCCGAACCGGTCCGGGTAGGCGGCGGCCAGCGTCTCCCCCACGTGCAGCGCGACCGCCGGGCCGACCAGCTGCAGCAGGAAGAACGGGGACATGGGCAGGCCCAGCGGGTCGGGGGCGTGCTCGGCCACCGCGAATGGCGTGCCCTCGTCGACGCAGCCGAGGATCTCGCCGAGGAACCGGGTCAGCAGGCGGTTCACCACGAAGGCGGGCGCGTCCTTGACCAGCACGCAGTTCTTCTTCAGGGCCTGGCCCACGGCCAGCGCCGTGGCGGCCGACGCGTCGTCGGTGGCCGTGCCCCGGACCACCTCGACCAGCGGCATCATGGCCACCGGGTTGAAGAAGTGGAACCCGGCGACCCGCTCCGGATGCGCCAGGCCGGCGGCCATCGCCGTGACCGACAGGGACGAGGTGTTGGTGGCCAGCACGCAGTCCGGCCGGACCACCGCCTCCACCTCGGCGAACACCCGCTGCTTGACCGGCAGCTCCTCGAACACGGCCTCGATCACGAAGTCGGCGTCGGCGAACGCGTCCTTGGTCAGCGACCCCGAGACCAGGCCGGCCAGCCTGGCCGCCGCGTCGGCGGACAGGCGGCCGCGATCGCGGAGCCGGGCGATCTCGCCGTGCACGTGCCCGACCCCGGCGTCGAGCCGGGCCTGGTCCAGGTCGGTGAGCACCACCGGCACCTCGAGCCGCCGGGCGAACAGCAGCGCGATCTGCGCCGCCATCAGCCCGGCGCCCACCACCCCGACCTTGGTCACCGGCCGGGCCAGCGCCGCCTCCGGGGCGCCGGCCGCATGCCGGGCCCGCTTCTGGGTCAGGTCGAAGGCGTACAGCCCGGCCCGCAGCTCGTCGCTGACCAGCAGGTCCGCGAGCGCGTCGTCCTCGGCGGCGAAGCCCTCGTCGCGCGTCCGGCCGCGGGCCGCGGCGACCAGGTCGATGGCCCGGTACGGTGCGGGAGCGGCGCGGTGCAGCTTGCCGTCGGCGAAGACCCGGGCCGCCGCGACGGCGTCGTCCCAGTTTTCGGCGAACGGATCCGCCCTCGGCACCTCGACCGCACCGGTCAGCACCCGGGCCGCCCAGCGCAGCGATTCGGCCAGGAAGTCGGCCGGCTCGAACAGCGCGTCGGCGATGCCGAGCGAGAACGCCTCGGCGGCGCGCAGCATGCGGTTCTGGCTGAGCGGGTTCTCGACGATGACCTTCAGCGCCGCGGCCGGGCCGGCCAGCCGCGGCAGCAGGTAGGTGCCGCCCCAGCCGGGGAGCAGGCCCAGGAAGCACTCGGGGAACGCGACCGCCGTGACGCCGGAGGACATGGACCGGTACGAGCAGTGCAGCGCGAGCTCCAGGCCGCCGCCGAGGGCGGCGCCGTTCACGAACGCGAACGACGGCACGCCGAGCTCGCCCAGGCGGCGGAACACCTGGTGCCCGAGCCGGCCGACGGCCAGCGCCTCCTCCCGCGTGCCGATCAGCGCGGCCCCGGTCAGGTCCGCGCCGACCGCGAAGATGAACGGCTTGCCGGTAACGCCGACCGCGGTGACCTCGCCGCGGGACACCCGGGCGGCCACCGCGTCGAGCGCGCCGCGCAGTGCGGCCAGCCCGGCCGGGCCGAACGTCTCCGGCCGGGTGTGGTCATGCCCGTTGTCCAGCGTGATCAGGGCCATCAGGCCCGCGCCGTACGGCAGCTCGACGTCGCGGACCAGGGCCCGGGTGACCACTTCGCCGGGGAACAGCGCGGCAAGCAGGGGCATGTCAGGCATGGAGGTTCTCCCACAGGACGGTGCCGCCCATGCCCATCCCCACGCACATGGTGGTCAGGCCGTAGCGGGTGCCGGGCGACGAAGCGAACTGGCGGGCCAGCTGGGTCATGAGCCGCACGCCGGAGCTGGCGAGCGGATGGCCGAGCGCGATCGCGCCGCCCCACGGGTTCACCCGCGGATCGTCGTCGGCGATCTTGAAATGATCCAGGAAGGCCAGCACCTGCACCGCGAACGCCTCGTTGATCTCGATCAGGCCGATGTCGTCGATGGTGAGGTCGTTGCGGTTCAGCACGGCCTCGGTGGCCGGGATGGGCCCGATGCCCATCACCTCGGGGTCCACCCCGGCGAAGGAGAAGTCGACCAGCCGCATCCGCTGCTCAAGCCCGAGCTGCGCAGCGACGTCGGCAGCCGCGATGACGCAGCCGGCGGCGCCGTCGTTGAGCCCGGCGGAGTTGCCCGCGGTGACCCGGCCGTGCGGGCGGAACGGCGTCTTCAGCCCGGCCAGCGCCGCCGGCGTGGTGTCCGGGCGCGGCGGCTCGTCCTTGGTAGCCAGCCCCCAGCCCTGCCCGGCACTGCGGATCGCGACCGGCACCAGGTCAGGCTGGATCCGTCCCGCCGCGTAGGCGGCCGCCACCTTGCGCTGGCTGGCCAGGGCGTACGCGTCGGCGCGGGCCCGGGTGACGGCCGGGAACCGGTCGTGCAGGTTCTCCGCCGTCGACCCCATCACCAGCGCCGACGGGTCCACCAGGCGCTCGGAGATGAACCGGGGGTTCGGGTCGACGCCGGAGCCCATCGGGTGGTGGCCCATGTGCTCGACGCCGCCCGCGATGGCCGTGTCGGTGGCGCCGAGCGCGATCGACCCGGCGGCCGTGGTCACGGCGGTCATCGCGCCGGCGCACATCCGGTCGATGGCGTAGCCGGGCACCGTCTTCGGCAGGCCGGCCAGCACCGCGGCGCTGCGCCCGATGGTCAGGCCCTGGTCGCCGGTCTGGGTGGTCGCGGCGATGGCCACCTCGCCGATCCGCCCGGGCGGCAGCGCGGGGTTGCGCCGGATCAGCTCGCGGATCACGCTGACGATCATGTCGTCGGCCCTGGTCTCGGCGAACAGGCCGTTCGGCCCGGCCTTCCCGAACGGGGTGCGGACGCCGTCGACGAAAACGACGTCGCGTGCGGTGCGGGGCACGGAGGCCTCCCTGGCTGCGAGAACGTTACCCCGGCAATATTACCCGCCAGTAACTAATGCTCCGACGGGTACCTCCCGAGGTAGCTGACCAGCTGGTCCCCCGGGCTGGCCTGGGCCGGAACCTCGACCGGGACGGCGAACAGGCCCTCGCGGCCGGCCACGAGCAGCGGGCAGATCCGCAGCAGCCGGGTGGCCAGGGGAGCCGGGATCGGCGGGCCGCTGTAACACCCGCCCCGGGCGCGGGCCGCTGTCACGTCCCAGCCGTGCACCGCGATCTCCACGGCGCCGGTGCAGGCCACCAGGCCGGCCGGCATCGGCAGGCCGCCGATGGTCACGAAGCGCTCCGGGCCCGCGTAGCCGTAGGCGGCGCACAGCAGTCGGGCCGCCCGCTCGCGCAGTTCCTCGACCAGGTCGTCCCCGGCCGGCCCGGGCGGATCATCCGGGTCCAGGCACCCGGTGCGGATGGCCGTCTCCAGGTCGGCCATGGAATTGCCCAGGTGGGCGAGCAGCATGGCCAGGTTCCAGTCGGGACACGGCGTGGGCAGTTCCAGCTCGGCCGGCCCGATCAGCGCGCACGCGCCGAGCGCGTAGCTGATCGCGCCGGCGAGAAGCCCCGTGGCGCCCGTTGGCGTGCTCATGTCCATATAGACCGGTGAGCGCGCCGATTCTCACCGGTCTTTGCGGAGGAAAACGCGCAGCCGCCCCAGCGGCCAGGTGTTGATCACGTCGTCCGGGGTGAGCCAGCCGCGCTGCGCGGTACCGGCGCCGTACGGCATGTTGCCCAGATCGGACACCGAATGCGCGTCGCTGTCGATGGCGAACTTGACCCCGGCGTCGCGGGCCGCGCGGATGTGATCCGACGGCAGGTCGAGCCGCTGCGGGGAGGCGTTGATCTCCAGCGCGGTGCCGGTCCGGGCGCAGGCCCCGAACAGCTCACCGAAGTCCACGTCGACCGGCGGCCGCTTGCCCATCCGCCGGGCGGTGGGGTGGCCGATGACGTTGACGTGCGGGTTCTCGCAGGCCGTGATGAATCGCCGGGTCATCTCGGCCCGTGGCTGCTCGAAGTGCGAGTGGACCGAGGCGACGCAGATGTCGAATCCGGCCAGGAAGCCGGCGTCCCAGTCCACCGAGCCGTCCGGGCCGATGTTGAGCTCGGTGCCGTGCAGCAGTTCCAGCCCAGCGCCGAGGGCCCGCACCCGGTCCCGCTGGGCCAGCATCTTCTCGTTGGTCATCCGCTGCATGACCAGGTCGGGCGCGTGGTCGGTGACGGCGTAGTACTCGTAGCCGCGGCGTTCCGCCGCCGCCACCATCTGCTCGAGCGAGGCCACCCCGTCGGTGAGGTCGGTATGGGTGTGCAGGTCACCCCGAAGATCATTGTCCCGAACGAGTGAGGGTATCCGCCCTTGTGCCGCCGCCTCGATTTCCCCGCGGTCCTCGCGCAGGGCCGGGGGTATCCATGCCAGCCCGAGCCGCGCGTAGACCTCCTCCTCGGTCCGCGAAACGATCAATTCATCGGTGTCCGCGTGGAACAGGCCGTACTCGGACAGCTTCAGCTTCTGCCTGATCGCGATCTGCCTGATGGCGACGTTGTGCGCGGCCGAGCCGGTGAAGTACTGCAGCGCCGCGCCCCAGGCGTCGAGCGGCACCACCCGCAGGTCGGCCGTCAGGCCGCTGGCGGTCCGGATCGTGGTCTTGGCCGGGCCGCTGCCCACGATGTCCTGCCCGGCGGAGAACGCCGCCATCAGCGGCGCCGAGTCGTCAGCCGCGGCGAGGATGTCGATGTCGCCGATGGTCTCCCGCCACCGGCGCAGCGAGCCCGCGTAGGTGCAGCGCTGGCTGAGCGGGGTGAGCGCGTCCACCATGGCGGCCGCGGTGCGCAGCGCCACGTCGAGCAGGACCCGCTCGCGGCCCTGCCGGTACACCTCGATGCCGGCCGCGATCCGCTCTTCGCTCTTGGCCCCGAACCCGGCCAGGCCGTCCAGCCGGCCCGCCTTGATCGCCGCCGCCAGGTCGTCCACCGACTGGACGCCGAGCTCATGGCTGAGCTGCAGCGCCCGCTTGGGGCCGAGGCCGGGCACCCGGGTCAGCTCGAGGACGCCGGGCGGGATCTTGGCCCGCAGTTCCTCCAGCGCCGTGATGGCGCCGGTGGAGTTGAACTCGGCGATCTTGGCCGCGATCGAGGCGCCGACGCCGGGGATGGCGCGCAGGGCCCTGAGGTCGAGCTGGCCGATGTCGGCCGGCCAGCCGCGGATCGAACGAGCCGCCTTCTCGTAGTTCCTGACCCGGAACACGTCGCCGCCGGTGATCACTGTCAGCTCCGCGTACTCGCGCAGGAGGGCAGCGACCTGTTCGTTCATGCGTGGCAGGTCAGGGGCTGGCCGCCGTTGTAGGCGACCATGTCGCCGAGGGCGCGGGCGAGATCGGCCGGGGCCCCGCGCTCGGTCCCGTCCAGCTCGAGGTAGGCGCGATGGAGGTTTCCCACCACCCGTTCGGCATCGAGGAGACCTCGGAACTCACCCAGGTCGAGCTGGCGTGCGGCCTCCAGCGGCGGCAGGCCGGCCGCCTTGGCCTGCTCGGCGGCGCGCTGGATGAAGCGCAGGTAGGCGAGCTGGTCGTCGATGACCTCGGGGCCGCAGACCGGGCCGTGGCCGGGGACCAGGGTGCGGGCGCCGAGCGGGCGCAGCACGGTCTCGAGCACCTCGATCCAGCCGCTGATCGAGCCCATCAGCGCGAACGGGGTACCGCCGTTGAACAGCAGGTCGCCGGCGAACACGACCTCGCGCTCGGGGATCCAGACGATCGAGTCGTTGGTGGTGTGCGCCGGGGTGCCGACGTAGCGGACCTCGCAGCGCAGGTCGCCGGACCACAAGGTGACGCCGTCGGTATAGGTCAGGAACGGCGGGGCCGGCTCGAGGTGCCCCCAGTCCACCTCCGTCCAGATGCCGGGCGGGGGCGGCATCAGGGACTCACCGATGGCCTCGCGGCACTTGGCGTGGCCGACGATGGTGGCGCCGCTCATCAGGTAGTTGCCGTGCGTGTGGTCGCCGTGGTGATGGGTGTTGACCAGCGTGCGCACGGGCTTGTCGGTGACGCTCCCGATGGCGGCCAGGTAGGCGCGGGTGCGCGCCTCGGTGGAGGTGGTGTCGACGCTGATCACGCCGTCCCGGCTGACCAGGAAGCCGGTGTTGTTGAGGTACCAGCTGCCGTCAGGCTGCAGGTAGGCGTAGACGTCCGCGCAGACTTCCCTGAGCTCTCCCAGGCTCATCGTTTTGCTCCTTAGTGCCTTGATTCCCGGTGCCGCGTGAGAGCAGCAGCGACATCGCGACCAGCAGCCCGAGCAGGCCCAGGCCGGCCAGGACGAAGGCGTCGCCGGCGATGAGGGCCCCGAAGTGCCAGTGGTACTCGGTGAAGGAGGGCCGGTCCCCGTACCACTGGTAGTAGATGGGGTTGGTGTTCGGCGGGATCCAGAGCAGGCCGAGGGAATCGTTGCCGAGGTGGAGCTTGGCCGTGAACAGCCGGGCCGGCCAGGCACCGAACCAGACGGGCAGGCCGACCGCCAGTGCCCCGAGGCCCCAGGCGGACTTCCGGTCGCCGCGCCGGACCGCCCGGATCGCGTAGTGCGCGGCGACCAGCGCGCCGGGCGCGATCCAGACCCAGTGGTGGTCCCAGCTGATGGGCGAGACGAGCAGCCCGGTCAGCGCGGCCGTCAGCAGCCCCGGCACCGGGTATCCCTTGCGGTCGAGCAGCGCGGCGGCGATCACCCCGACGGCGCCGACCACGACGGCGGCCGCCAGCCAGGACGGCTTGGCGCCGTTGATGCTGCCGGTCAGCCGGGTGATGAGGCCGTCGAGCGACTGGTTGCCGGCCCAGCCGGTGAAGCCGGTCCGCTTGCCCTGGAAGAACAGGCCGTCGAACCACCAGGTGCGCGAGTCGGCCGGCAGGATGGCGAAGCCGGCCGCGATGGTGAACGCGAAGCCCGCGCAGGCCATCGCGGCCTGCCGGAACTTCCCGGCCAGCAGCAGGTACGGGATGAAGATCAGCGGGACCAGCTTGATGCCGGCCGCGACGCCGGTGCCGAACCCCTTCCACCAGCGGCTCTTACCGGTGTCCGGCTGGCACAGGTCCCAGATGATCAGCGCCATCAGGACCAGGTTGACCTGGCCCAGGTACATGGTGCGGAGCACGGGCTCGGTCCAGAAGACGGCGGCGGCGGCGAGCAGGGTACCGCCGAGCCGGGTCCGGTCCTTGCGGTAGCCCAGGCCGCCGAGGATGAGCCACAGCGAGGTCAGCAGGGTGAGGATGTCCACCGCGACCGACAGGTTCTGGGACAGCCACCACGGCACGAACGATATGAGGGCGAACGTGACGGCCGCGAACGGCGTGTAGGTGAACGGCAGGTGCAGCTTGCCGTATCCCACCCAGTCGTAGAGCGGCGCGGACAGGCGCGGGTCGAACAGCGGCCTGACGTGGCGGACGATGAGCCCGCCGGACCGGTACACGGCCAGGTCCACCGGGTCCATGGTGAAGCTCTTGGGGTGGATGACCATGTAGATCACGTAGAGCCCGAGGGCCAGCGCGAACGCGCCTAGGCCTGCGGGCAGCAGCCAGCGGCGGGGTGCGTCGTTTTCCCCGGCGGGCGTGCGCGGACGGGTGAGGACCGATCTCACCTCGCCAACCCTAGCGGCTCCGGTCGGTGTTCTGGCCCCGGATGGTCCACTACGTGATGTAGTAGTCGGCCTACGGCGGCCGGGGCGGGCATGGCATAGTGAATGTTGTACGTCTTGGACTGACCGTGCGCGGAGGTAACAGTGAGCGGAGTAGGGCAACTGGTGACCTCTGGCCCGCTGCTCCTGGCGCTGCCGGTGGCCGCGGCGGCCGGGGCGGTCACCTTCCTGTCCCCGTGCTGCCTGCCGCTGGTGCCCGGGTACCTGTCCTTCGTCACCGGCATGGCCGGGGCCGGCGGGTCTTCCGCTCCGGCGGCCGCGGCTCCGGCTCCGGCCGGCCCGGCTGCCACGGCGGCCGTTGCGGACGGGTCCGCGGTCGCGGTCGCCGCTCCGCCGCTCGCCGCCACCGCCCCGGTGCCGGCCCGGGGCCGGGTGGTCGCCGGGACGGCGCTGTTCGTGCTCGGGTTCTCGCTCGTCTTCGTGGCGTACGGTGCGGCCCTCGGCGGCCTCGGGCACCTGCTGACCGGGCACGCCCGGCTGCTGACGCAGATCCTCGGCGGCGTCACCGTCGTCCTCGGCCTGCTGTTCGCCGGGGTGCTCGACCGGTTCTCGTTCGCGGGCCGCATCGTGCGCCCCGCGGCGCGGCCGAAGGCGGGCCTGGCCGGGGCGCCGCTGCTGGGCGTGATGTTCGGGCTCGGCTGGACCCCCTGCATCGGGCCGACGCTGACCGCCGTGCTGGCGCTGTCCGCCTCCACCGGGACGGTCTCCCGCGGCGCCCTGCTCGCCTTCGTCTACGCCCTCGGCCTGGGGATCCCGTTCCTGCTGGTGTCGTTCGGCTTTCAGGTGGCGATGCGCGCCTCGGCGTTCTTCCGCCGCCGGGCCCGCCTGGTCACCCGGATCGGCGGTGCCATGCTGGTCTGCGTCGGCCTGCTCGAGGTGACCGGCGCCTGGTCCGCCTTCATGGCCTGGCTCCAGGTCCACTGGGTCAGTAATTACTCACCCCCGATCTAGCGTCTCCGCCGCACAAACCGCCCGGGCCACGCCCCTCACGCCTACCTCTTAGGCACCTCGCACCGCACAAGCCCCTCTCACATCCCGCGCCTCACTCCGGCGCCGCCATTCCCGTGATCGTGTCGATTTACCCCCAGGAAAGTGGGGGGTAAATCGACACGATGATGCGATCAGCTCAGTTATCCACAGGTTTGCGGCCGGTGTAGCGCCTAGCGGGCGAGTCGGTCCAGCCTGGAGGGATGGAGATCGAAGGGGACTATTGCTGGCTAAGCTTGCTGAACGCTCAGGCCGGTGTCGTCTCGCGGCAACAAGCGCAAGACGCAGGCTGGTCGGAGAGGGCCATCGACAGACGGCTCCGGAGCGGATCGTGGCAGCGCATTCAGCGCGGAGCCTATGCCACCTTCTCCGGTGTCCCTTCACGGGAAGCGCGGCTGTGGGCAGCGGTCCTGCGAGCCGGGCCTGGCGCGGCCCTCAGCCATGAGACTGCCGCCGAGATTCACGGTCTCACGGACACGTCCAGCTCGAAGATCCACGTCAGCGTCCCCGCGCACCGGAAGCCGGGCCAGGTTGGCCCGATCCGCGGGATTGTGATCCACCGGGGGCGGGGGCTGGTGGCGCAGTGGCAGCCGCCGTGGCAGTTGCCGCGGACGTCGGTGGAGGACACCGTGCTCGACCTGGTCGGCGCCGCGCGGAGCTTTGACGACGCTTACGGCTGGATCTCGGCCGCGGTGGGGCGGCGCCTGACCACGCCGGAGATGCTCGGCCAGGCGCTCAGCGCGCGCTCGCGGATGCGCTGGCGCGACTGGGTTACGGCGGCCCTGGAGGATGCCGCCGGCGGTGTCCACTCGCCGCTGGAGCGCCGCTATGTCCGCGGGGTGGAGCGGGCTCACGGGCTGCCGGCGGCCCGGCGGCAGGCTCGGCGCAGGCACGGCAGCGGCCTGCGCTACCTGGACAACCTGTACGAGGAGTACGGGCTGTGCGTGGAACTCGACGGGACCGCGGCGCACCCGGCCGAGGGCCGCTGGCGTGACACCCGGCGGGACAACGTCACCTCCATGCAGGGAGCGCGGACGCTGAGGTTCGGCTGGCCCGATGTCACCGAGCATCGCTGCCGGACAGCCGCCGAGGTCGGCACGTTCCTGCGCCGCCGGGGCTGGACCGGGGCCGTCCGCCCGTGCGGGCCCGCGTGCACGGCCGCCGGGCCGGCCCGGCGAGCACGGGACGAGCCAGCTTAGGGAGAGAACGGCCACGCTAAGGAGACGGCTGGCCGCAGCGAACGGGTCAGCTTAGGAGGAGCGGGCGGCGTGGCGCTTGCGCTTGGAGGAACGGGTGTTCACCTCGGCCGGGGCCGGGGCCGCGGCCTGGGCGGTCTTGGACACCGCGATCAGTGCCTCGAACAGCCGGAGGTCGTCGCCGTCCTCCGGGTTCCACTGCACGCCCAGCCCCCACCGGTGCCCCTGCACCTCGAGCGCCTCCACCACCTGGTCCGGGGTCCAGGCCACGGTGAGCAGGTCGGTGCCGATCCGGTTGATCGCCTGGTGGTGGGCCGCGGGTACCTGGGCCGTCTCGCCGAGGACGCCGCTGAGCTTGCTGGCCGCGGCGATCTGCAGGTCGTGGGTGGTCATCTTGACCGGGTCGGGCTTGTGGCTCTCGTTGCCGAGGCGGTCGGGCAGGTGCTGGGTGATGGTGCCGCCGCGGGCCACGTTGAGGATGTGCAGGCCGCGGCCGATGGCGAGGAAGGGGAGGTCGGCGTCGATGGCGGCCCGGGTGAGGATCAGCTCGAACCGGTCCCGCCGGTGGTCGGGGATGTCGGTCTGCGCGTGCGGCGCCTCGTCGTAGAGCGAGGGATCGATATCCCGGCCGCCGGTGAGCACCAGGCCGCTGAGCCCCGCTATCAGCACGGGCACCGAACCCGCGGGCACCGGCGGCAAGATCACCGGCGTTCCCCCGGCCCGCTCGACGGCTCGCGTGTAGCTCACCGGCGAGACGACGGCCTCACGAATCCAGTTACCCCACCGGGCAGCCTCGAGTTCCCCGGTGATGCCGATAATCGGCCGGCCCATCCGTCCTCCCGCGCTAAGGTTCCCTGCCCATAATGGCCCATCACGCACACGTCAGGCCTGCCCACTGTGAAATCTCCTGCGCCCGTTAAACCGGACTTGCCGGAAATCGATTGTAACGTTCTGCTGCTGATGCGACACTGTGAGTGTGGTGATGTCTGCAGGTAACGAAGCGGCCCGTCCGGCTGGGAGGCCCGCTAGCCCGGCTGAAGGCCACCCGGCGCCTGCCAGACCCGACGATGCCGCCCGAAATCCCGCACAGGTCTCATTCTGGCTGCTCGAGCCCGTCGCTGATGCGGCAATGACATACTTCTACGCGCAACTGTTCACCATGGACACCGAGATCCGGGCCATGTTCCCGGCCGCCATGGACGTGCAGCGCCGCCGGTTCTACGCCGCCCTGAGCCAGATCGCCGCAGCTCAGGAGAGCCCGGAGGAGCGCGACCGGCTGGTACCTTACCTTCGCGAGCTTGGCCGTGCGCACCGGAAATTCGGCGTCCGCGAGCGCCATTACGAAGTAATCAGGCGCGCGCTCATCGCCACGCTGCAGCGGTTCGCCGCGCCGAGCTGGAACGAGACCGCCAGGCACGCCTGGGAGACCGCGTTCAACCACGCCGCCGGCGTCATGATCGACGCCGCCAAGGACGACGAGGCGCAGTCCCCCGCGTGGTGGATCGCCACCGTGACGGGGATGGAACTGCGCGGGCCCGACATCGCGGTGCTGACGCTGCAGCCCGAGCAGCCGCTGACCTACCTTCCCGGCCAGCACATCAGCGTGCAGACACCGCACTGGCCGCGGCTATGGCGCACCTACTCGGTCGCCAACGCGCCGGGCCCGGACGGGCTGATCCGCCTGCATGTGCGGGCCGTCCCCGGCGGCCTGGTCAGCCCGGTGCTCGTGCACCAGCTCAAGCAGGGTGACCCGCTCGTGCTCGGCGCCCCGGCCGGCGCCATGATCGCTGACACGCAGTCGGGCCGGGACGTGCTCTGCCTGGCCGGCGGCACCGGGCTGGCCCCGGTCAAGGCCGTCATCGAGGCTCTCATCAGCGCGCCCGGTCCCGGCCGGCACCGCGAGATCGTCCTCTACCACGGCGCCCGCCGCCACCAGGACCTGTACGACCTGCGTGCCCTGCGGGAAATGGAGCAGGCCTACCCGTGGCTCCAGGTCATCCCGGCGGTATCGGACGAGCCCGCCCATGACGTCATGTACGGCACCGTCCCCGAGCTAGCCGCCAAGGCGACCTGCGCGGACCGGGACATCTACATCAGCGGCCCCGACCACATGATCGTCAGGACGGCCCGGACGCTGATGGAACGCGGCGTCCCCCGCCACCTCATCCACTACGACCTGGACCCCAGGGTCACCCCGGGCCCCCCGGACGGCCGGCCCTAGTCCCGCAGGTACGTCCCCAAGAACGCGAAGATCCGCTGCCAGGCGTCCTCGGCCGCCGCCTGGTCATATTTCAGCCGGGCCAGCGCGGTCAGCGGCTTCAGCGGAGCCGGGCGGGGGCTCATGAAACCGTGACCGGCCTCCGGGTACACCTTCACGTCGTGCGGAACGTCCAGCGCAGTCAGGGCGGCCTTGAGGCGCTCCGGATGGGACACGCCCATCATGTCCCGGCCGCCGTAGCTCCCGACCACCGGGCACGAGCCGGACAGCGCGTGCTCGGCGTCGGACGGGACCACGCCGTAATTGACGGCCGCGGCGGAGTACCCGTCACGCGGGGCGCACATCAGCGCGAAGCCGCCGCCCATGCAGAACCCGATCACCCCGGTCTGGCCGGTGCAGTCCGGGCGCGCGGCCAGCCAGCCGCGGCTCGCGTCGAGGAGCTCGAAGGCCGGACCAGACCCGGCGGCTATCTGGCGGAACATGGCGCGGATGCAGCGCAGCCAGGACTTGCCTTCCAGCAGGTCAGGCGCCAGGGCCAGGTAACCGACCCCGGCCAGCCGGTCGGCGTGCCCGCGGATGTCGGCGTTCAGCCCGAACGCCTCGTGGATCACCACCACGCCCGGCCACGGGCCCGGCGTGACGGGGACCGCCAGGTAGGCGGCGGTTGTTCCGACGGTGACGTCCGGCACGGCGCGGCCCTAGACCTTCCGCCAGCCGGGAACCCAGGTGCCCTGATCGGTCACCGTGTAGTCCCCGAACAAGGCCGGCGCCTCGGCCCGCATCAGCGCGCCGATCTTGCCGAACACCAGGCGGATCTCCTCTTCGGCGCCCTGGTCGGTGCGCGCCTCGATGGTGTGCCGCAGGGTCCGGATGTTCGCCGTCCAGACCAGCCCGGTGGCCAGGCCCTCGGGCGCGAACCGGCGCATGAACGAGGTCTTGGCCTTCTTCTCGTGCATCTTGGTGTCGTCTTCGTCCAGCCCGAAGTGCCCGGCCATCCACTGCTGGAACTGCTCGAGCTCGGTCAGCAGGGCGGTGGCCCGCTTCATCAGCTCGGGGTCTTCGGTGGCCCAGTCCGGGAACCAGAAGGGCAGTTCGTCGAGCCGCACATAGCGCAGCGACTCCTGCGAAATCGCCGTCCCCGGGCGATGCCGGGCCAGCTCATGAGTAAAAACACGCGAGACGTTGTGCAGCACGAAGCTGAAGCTGGCGTGCTCGAGGACCGAGCCATGCTGCTGTTTCAGAATGTTCTGCAGGTATTCGTATTGATCGTCGCGGACCTTCCGGACATTTGGGTTCAAGCCGGGTTCCCAGGAGCGATAACACATTTTCCCAGCGAACTCGGCCAGGTCCTGGGCCTCGAGCTGGCCGCGGTCGACCCGCTCGAGCCAGCTCTCGCCGCCCACCTCGTGCAGGTAGGCGGCGATCGCGTCGTAGTCGACCGAAGGCCGGGCGACCAGGAAAACCTCGGGTTCCACGCTCCTCATAGCCAGCACAGTAACAACAGCGCCGGAGTCAGGTCAGGAAATGACACGCTCCCGGGCCCGGCACAGTTCAAGGACGTTGCCGATGATCTGGTGCCCGGCCCGGCCGGAGGCGGTCAGGATCGACTCCGGGTGGAACTGGACCCCCCAGCGGGCCGCGGCGGGGTCCTCGATCGCCATCACCACGCCGTCCAGGGTCGCGGCGGTCACCGCGAACCCGCCGCGGACCTCGCCGGCCGGCGCGTACAGGCTGTGGTACCGCCCCGCGGTGAACTCGGCGGGCAGGCCGGCCAGCAGCGCTCCCCCGGACACCCGCACCAGGCCCGGCTTGCCGTGCGCGGGCTCGGGCAGCAGCGACAGGACCCCGCCGACGTGCTCGACCATGGCCTGCAGGCCCAGGCATACGCCGAAGACCGGCAGGTGCCGCGCGTACACCTCGTCGAGCAGGGCCGCGCAGCCGAAGTCGGCGGGCCGGCCCGGGCCGGGCGACATGACGACCAGGTCCGGCGCGTACGAATCCAGCAGCTCGGGCGCGAACCCGAACCGCAGCGTGGTCACCTCGGCGCCCTGCTGCCGGAAATAGTCGCCGAGCGTGTGCACGAACGAGTCCTGGTGGTCGACCAGGAGCACCCGCTGGGCATAGTCCCCGGATGCCGACACCGGCGCCGGGCGCGCCTCGGCCGCCCCCGCCCGCCCGCCGCGGCTGGCCTCGTTCAGCGTCTCGATCAGGGCGCGCGCCTTGATGTGGGTCTCCTTCTCCTCGGCCTCGGGTACCGAGTCGTAGAGCAGCGTCGCGCCGGCCCGCACCGCGGCGATCCCGCCGGTGATGTGCGCGGTGCGCAGGGTGAGCCCGGTGTTCATGGACCCGTCGAAGCCGATCTTGCCGACCGCGCCGCCGTACCAGCGGCGCGGGGTCGCCTCGTGGTCCTCGATGAACTGCATGGCCCAGGTCTTCGGGGCCCCGGTCACCGTGACCGCCCACATGTGGGTGAGGAAGGCGTCGAACGCGTCGAAGCCGGGCCGGAGCCGGCCCTCGATGTGGTCGACGGTGTGGATGAGGCGGCTGTACATCTCGATCTGCCGGCGGCCGATCACCTGGACCGAGCCGGGCACGCACACCCGCGCCTTGTCGTTGCGGTCCACGTCGGTGCACATGGTCAGCTCGGATTCCTCCTTGGCCGAGCCGAGCAGGGTGGCGATGTTGGCCGCGTCCTCCAGGGTGTCCGCGCCGCGGGCGATCGTGCCGGCGATCGGGCAGGTCTCCACCCGGTCCCCGGTGACCCGGACGTACATCTCGGGCGACGCGCCGACCAGGTACTCCCCCGCGCCCAGGTTGAACAGGAACTCGTACGGGGCCGGGTTGCGCTGCCGGAGCAGCTCGTAGAAGGCGGCCGGCGACGCGCACCGCCCGTGGAACACGTGGCTCGGCACCACCTCGAACAGGTCCCCGCAGGCGAACCGCTCCCTGGCTTCCGCCACGACCCGCGCATAGCTGCCCGGCCGCGGCGGTTCCGGCAGTTCCGGCTCCCGAACGGGCTGGCCGTCATGCTCCGGTCCGGTGCGTGCGGTCGCGCGGTCGAGCCCGGCGGTGGACACGCCGCCCACCGCGAACTCGTAGGAGTACCTGACCGCCTCCTCCCGCATCCGGTCCATGATCCAGATCTCGTCCGGCAGGTGCAGGACCAGGTCCCGCTGGCTCGCCGGGCGGTCCAGCCGCGGCCGGACCGGCTCGAACTGGAACGCCAGGTCGTAGCCGAACGCCCCGTACAGCCCCAGGTGCGGGTCCTCGCAGCCGAACGCCGCGGTGATCTCCCGCAGCGCGGTGAACACCGTCGGCCTGCGGCTGCGCTCCTCCTCGGTGAACTCCCGGTCGCCTTCGGGGATGAACACGCAGATGTCGTCGCCCGCCGGCTGCGTCAGGGTCCCGGCTCGCTCCATGGCCGCCCGGATCACCGGCATCAGCACGCGGCCGCGGTCGTTCAGCGGCCGCGCGGTGAGGCGCCGGCCGGTGGCGGTGATCTCGGCGCACGGGTCGGCGTAGGCCATGACCCAGCGGCTGTACCGCCCGGGGTACTCCATGCCCGAGCTCATCACCCCGCCGCGACGCTCATCGGCCGCCGCCGCGATCCGTTCGAGCTCGGCGGGATCGAACGGCGCGGCGGTGCGGGTGATCCGCACGCCGCCGGTCGTCATCATTTCCAGGCACTGGGCGTCCACGGTGGCCCCTCGGGTTCAGGCCCGGGACACCGGCCGGAAGGCAAGAAGCGACCGCCGATTCCCCGGGCGGTCGCTTCTGAGTCTGAGCGCGATCAGGCAAGCCGCCTACTGGCGGCGCCACCACTGAAGGCGAGTTGTTCGCGTCACAGGCGACAGCGTAGCAGGCTCACGGCGGGCATGCTCAGGACGGGCAGGCCGACTGGAGCTGGGGCATCCGCCAGGCGGCGGCCGCGCCCGAGATCAGCCGGGCCGCGTTGCGCAGGTCCCGCTGCGTGCTGCCGGCCAGCTCGTTCAGGTCCCGGTCGGGCGGTGCGCCGGTGGCCAGGAAAGTCTCGACGATGCGCTGCACCGGGCCATCGCCGAGCAGGCCGCCGTGCAGCGCGTCGATGAAGATCACGTTCCGCGGCCAGGGGCAGGCGGGCAGGGTGACCGCGTCGGCGAGCGGCACGACCGCCAGCCAGGGCAGGCCGCGGTTGTGGCTGACCTGGGCGAAGTAGCTGGCGCCGACCTCGCTCACCGAGTCGATCAGCGCCTGCGCCCCCGAGCTTCCGTACGGTGACATGCCGCCGACCAGGTTGTTCAGGGTGGTCAGGGCGGCGCCGGGTACGGTTCCCCCGGCCTGGCCGAACTGGCCGGGCTCGATGATCGGGCTGAGCAGGACCACCGACCCCAGCGGCACGTGTGGATGCCGGGCCAGCATCGCGTACAGGCCGAGGGTGCCCTCGCTTTCCGCCACGATGTCCACCGGCCGGCCGGCCTGCCGGGACAGCGCCTCGACCTGGGTGGCTAGCCGGTCGCCGATGACCTGGATGGAGAGGTTTCCCGCCCGTCCGTACGCGATCGGCTGCCTGGCGGCGTTCAGGCCGTGATAGGAGAACTGGCGGACCAGGAGGTTTGGTTCAGCGCGGCGCAGGGCGTTCGCGCTGTGGCAGCAGGTCGACCCGAAGCCGGCGACCACGAGCACGGCGCCCTTGGTTTTACCGGCCTGGCCCGCCGGGTGGCTGACGACCTTGGGGGCCGACGGGACAGTGGCCGCTCGCGCGGCGGCCGGGCCGGCGATCACGGCGCTGGTGCCGGGGTCGAAGTCCACGGTGCCGGTGAAGGCCAGCCGGGCCGCGCCCACCACCAGGACGAGCACCATCACCGCCGCCAGCGGCGCCATCGGCATCCAGCTGGTCCGGTGCCGCAGGGCCAGCCGGAGCCGCCATAGCGCGGCCCGCCAGTGCCACGGGTGGGGCGGCCTTTCCACCGCGGCGCGGACCGCCGCCGCCGTCAGCCCGTACCAGGCCCGCGCGTCGACGATGCCGGCCAGCCCGGCCACCGCGATGATCCCGGCCGTGTCGAGGTGCGTCATCAGCGCCGAGGCCAGCGACAGGGCGCCGAAGGTGGTGAGCACCCAGGCGGCGGTGCGGGCCGGCGGCAGCTGCCGCCACCAGGCCTGGCCCACGCCGCCCTGGCTCAGCGCCACCGCGGTGCCGAGCAGGATCGGCACCGCGGCCAGGTAGGGCCAGGAGAACGGCAGCAGGGCCACCCCGAACATCAGCGTGACGACCGGCGACATCACCAGCCCGACCAGCACGGTGAGCACCGCGCAGGACAGCAGCGAGGTCAGGAAACGCGGCCGCGGCAGGGCCGTCTCGCGCGGCCAGGCCAGCATGACCAGCACCGCGTCCACCACCGAGCGGGCCGCGATCAGCAGCACGAGCACGCCGGCGAAGCCGAGCCAGGACTGGTTGAAGGCGAACAGCCAGCGCAGGTCGTGGAACGCCGCGAGCGGAGGGAGCGCGGTGACCTGCGGCGCGAGGGGCCGGGCGCTGGGCGCCAGGAACGAGAGCAGGGCGGTTTCCGCCATCGCGCCGCCCGCCGCGAACGCGATAAGCCCCCGATGCCGGACGAACGCCCGGGCCAAGCACGCCTCCCGTACGCCAGTGGCCCCCCGTTATCCGGTTAACCGGGCGAAGCGGGCAGGTATGCCCGTGAAACGAGCCGGATGTTCAGAAATCGAACCCGCCGGGACGGTCATTGCGGTCCGCGAGCAGGCCGGCCAGGGTCGAGATGGCGATTTCGGGCGGGATCCGCGAGCCGATGTTGAGCCCGATCGGCCGGTGCACGCGGGCGATCTCCCCGTCCGGGACGCCGAGCTCGGTGAGCATGGCCACGTGCGGCCCGACGATCCCCGGCTTGCCGATGATCCCGATCCACCGGGCCTTGGTGGCCAGCGCGTCGCGGAGCATGACGCCGAGCTCGGGCCGGTGGTGGTCGGTGACGACGACGTCGGCAGTGTCGTCGAGGTCATCCGGTATGGCGGTCAGCATCGGGAACCCGAGCGTGGTCGCGCCGGCCGCGCGCGCCTCGTCGGGCTCGAGCAGCAGCCCGCGGAACCCCGCATCGGCGGCGTACCTCAGCAGGTAGCCGGCCACCGGCGAGGCGAACACCGCGACCAGCGTCCGCTCCGCCGCGGAAGCCCGCGGGGCCGCGGGACTGTGCGCCACCGCGCAGGCCGAGTGATCGTCGTGGTCATGCGTGTGCTCAGTCATGACAGCTAGTCTGCCTGACGTGATAACCCGCGACGAGATCTCAGCTACCTACGACACGATCCGCCCCTTCATCCGGCGCACGCCGGTGATCCAGCTCGAGCTCGGCGAACTGCCGTCGGTCACGCTCAAGCTGGAGCAGCTGCAGTGCGCCGGGTCGTTCAAGGCCCGCGGGGCGTTCGCGAACCTGCTGCTGCGGGACGTGCCGCCCGCCGGGGTCGTGGCGGCCTCCGGCGGCAACCACGGCGTGGCCGTGGCCTATGCCGCGAACCGGCGGAAGGCGCCAGCCAGGATCTTCGTTCCGACCGTGTCGGCTCCCGCCAAGATGGAGCGGATCCGGCAGCTCGGCGCCGACCTGGTGGTGACCGGCGACCGCTACGCCGACGCGCTGGCCGCCGCGCAGGACTGGGTGAACAGCTCGGGCGCGCTGAGCGTGCACGCCTTCGATCAGCGGGAGACCCTGCTCGGCCAGGGCACCCTGGCCCTGGAGCTAGCCGGCCAGGCGGAGAACATCGACACCGTGCTGGTCCCGGTCGGCGGCGGCGGGCTGATCGGGGGCATCGCCGCCTGGTTCGGCGGCACGAACCCGAAGACGCGGGTCATCGGGGTGGAACCGGACGGCGCCCCCACGCTGACCCGGGCCCGGGCCGAGGGCCGGCCGGCCGACGCCCCGGCCGAGGGCATCGCGGCCGACGCGCTGGCCCCGCGGCGGGTCGGCGAGCTGGTCTTCCCGATCACCCAGGCCTACGTCGAGGATGTCGTGCTGGTCGACGACACCGCGATCGTGACCGCCCAGCGGGCCCTGTGGCAGACGGCCAGGATCGCCGCCGAGCCTGCCGCCTCCGTCGGGATCGCGGCCCTGCTGGCCGGGGCGTACAAGCCCCGGCCGGGCGAGCACGTGGCCGTCGTCATCAGCGGCGCCAACATGGCGCCCGGTCAGCTCGAGCGCGATGGTGACTGAGGCGCGACGGCTGGCTCGTTCGGGGTAATGATGTTTTATGCGGTTCGTCTTCTCGCCTCCCGCCGACCACGCGGCCGGCCTGCTCACCCTGCCCTGGACGCAGCCGCTGGCGGACTGGAAGGACGAGCGGCTGGTCGAGATCAGGCAGCGGGGCATCTCGCGGCACGTGGTCCGGTTCGTCTACGACGACGGCACCCTGTACGCCCTCAAGGAACTCAGCGAGCGGCTGGCCCGGCGCGAGTACCGGCTGCTCCGGTCGCTGGGCGAGCTGAGCATCCCCGCGGTCGAGGCGGTCGGGATCGCGGTCAACCTCGGGCCGCCGGGCACCCGGCCGGAAGACAGCGACGCGATCCTGGTCACCAAGTTCTTGTCCTACGCGACCACCTACCGGGCCGTCTTCTCCGCCCCGCGCGGCCTGCATCCCACCGACGGGCTGCTCGACGCGCTGGTCGAGCTGCTGGTCCGGCTGCACTTGTCCGGGTTCTTCTGGGGTGACTGCTCGCTGTCCAACACGCTGTTCCGGCATGACGCGGGCACGCTGGAGGCTTACCTGGTCGACGCGGAGACCAGCGAGCAGCACCCGGAGCTGACCGACGGGCAGCGCCAGTGGGACCTGGAGCTGGCCGTCGAGCGGGTGTACGGCGAGCTGTCCGACCTGCAGGCGGGCGAGCTGCTCCCGGCCGACGTGGACCCGCTGGAGATCGCCGAGGAGCTCGGGCGCCGGTACGAGTCGCTGTGGCAGGAACTGACCCGCGAGGAGATCCTGCGCCCCGAGGAGCAGCGGTACCGGATCGCGGAGCGCCTGCGCCGGCTCAACGAGCTCGGCTTCGACGCCGACGAGGTGGAGCTGATCAGCACCGGCGAGGGCAACAAGCTGCGGCTGAAGACCCGGGTGGCCGAATCGGGGCACGACTCGAGGAAGCTGTTCCTGCGCACCGGGATCGACGCCGGGGAGAACCAGGCCCGGCGGCTGCTCAACGACATGGCGGGCTTCCGCGCCTGGCTGGAGCAGAAGCAGGGACGGCCGGTGTCCGAGGTGGTGGCGGCCAACCGGTGGCTCGAGGAGGTCTACGACCCGGTGATCGCCGCGATCCCGGCGGAGCTGGCCGGGCGGCTCCCGCCGGCCGAGGTCTTCCACGAGGTGCTCGAGCACCGCTGGTACATGTCCGAGGTGGCGGGCCGCGACGTCGGTACCACCGCCGCGGCCCGCGACTACGTGGAGCAGGTCCTGCCGGCCGCGCCCGAGCCGCTGGACGCCGACGACACCGCCGGGGACGCCGAGCTGCTCAAGCCCCTGGACACCGAGGCTTAGCTCGGGGCCGGGTACAGGTTGGCGTCCGGGTCCTCGCCGGCCAGCTGGGCGGTGTTCTCCTCGCCGTCTTGGTGATCGACGGACACCGCCAGGTGACCCCCAGCGCGGCCCGGCTGGCCGGCTGCCGTCCGAGACGCTCACGGTGTCGTTTGGCGGCCCGAGTGGGGTGCAGACCCACACCGAGGTCAGGCCGTCCCTGTTCGCGGTGCTGGCCGCGGCCGGGATCCGGCCGGGCCTGAACACCTGGGTGGCTGCTACTGGCGACGACAACTACGTGGCCACGGTCACCCCGGCCGAGCAGCTCGCCGGCGGCCGGCTACGGTGCCACCAGGGCGTCGGTGATCGCGTTGATGCCGGCCAGGTTCGGCGCTAGCTCGGGGCCGAGATGATGGCGGGCGGCGAGCGCGTCCGGCGCGTAGTACGACACCTTGGTCTGCCCCTCGTCATCCCACACCAGGACCTTGAGCGGCAGGTCGAGGGCGGCCAGCGGCGAGGCCGCCATCACCGGGGTGCCCGCCGCCGGGCTACCGAAGATCACCAGGATGGTCTCGCGCAGTTCTAGCCCGGCTCGCTGGGCCTCCTCGCGCTGGTCGATGAGCGCGAAGAGCCGCATCCCCTTCGCGTCGATCAGCCCGGTGAGCTTCGCGGCCGTGTCGGCCACCGATCGGGGGCTGAGCTTGGTGATGACGTCAGTCTCGGTCGCGGTCGTGTTCTCGGTCATGGTTTGTTCTCCTTAGTTAGGCCGGCTTCCCGCGCCGCGCGGGCGTAGACCGGCGCGGCGCCCGGCTCCATCCACAGGTGCCGGGCCAGTTCGGCCCGGGGTACCGTCCGCCGGAACGGGATCTCGTGGGCCGGCTGCCACGGCAGCACGGTGACCTCGGCCAGCCAGATCGAGCGGACCAGCACCAGGCCCTCTTCGTGGCCGCTCGTGCATCGTGACCGGACGAACCCGAGCAGCCGGGCCGCGGTTACGGTCGCGCATGCTTCCTCGGCAATCTCCCGGCAGAGCGTCTGTTCCCACGACTCACCCGGCTCGGTGCGGCCACCGGGCCACCCCCAGCGCTCTCCGTCCGGGCTGATCAGGACCACGGCGCCGTCGCGGGCGAGGCAGAAGGCATTGGCCCCGTGCGGCTGACCCGGCGGGGCGCCGGCGGGCGGGTGCCATGCCATCCACCAGTCGCCGCTGTTGGCTGGCACCAGCATTTCCTCGCCGTCAGGCGCGATCGGGCCGAGCACGATTGGCTCAGCGGACACGGTTACCTCACTTACCTCGCCGGATGAGTGCGGGCAAAATCGGCGATGACGGCGCCGAGGCGTTCGCCCGCGTCCTCCTGCAGGAAGTGCCCGGCCCCTTCGATCACCGGATGCTCGAGACCTGCCGCGCCGGGAACCGTGTCCTTCAGCACGGGAGCCATCGCGCCGGTGATCGGGTCACGGTCGCTAAACGCCACCAGGAACGGCTTGTCCCAGGCGGCCAGCTGGCGCCAGGCCGCCCGGTTAGCCTCCGAGGCCGGATCATCGGGGGTGGTCGGGACCAGCCCGGGCATCGCCCGGACCGCGGCGGCATAGGAAGGATCGGGGAACGGCGCCTCGTAGGCGGCCAAGACCTCCGCCGGCAACTCGGTCTGGCAGCCCGATTGCACCAGGCGGGACACACTCAGCTCCGGAGCGCTGCGGACGACCTCGCGGAAGCGCAGCCAGACGTCGGGCATCGGCACGTCACCGGTAGGCAGCCCGGTATTGGCCGCCACCACGCGGGCGAACCGGTCCGGATGCTCCGCCACCAGCCGCAGCCCGATCAGGCCACCCCAGTCCTGGCCCACGAGGGTCAGTCCGCTCAGGCCGAGATGGTCGAACGCGAGGGCGCGCATCCATTCCACGTGCCGTGCGAAGCTGTGGTCGCTGACCTCGGCGGGCTTGTCCGAGCGGCCGAACCCGGCGAGATCCGCCGCGATGGCCCGCAGCCCCGCCTCCGCCAGCACCGGCATGACCTTGCGGTAGAGGAACGACCAGCTTGGCTCCCCATGCAGCAGCAGGACCGGTTCCCCGTCGGCCGGGCCGCTCTCCACGTAGGCCAGCCGGAGGCCGTCGACGTCGGCGTACCGCGGCGGGTACCCGAAGCCAGGCAGGTCGGCGAAACGTTCGTCCGGAGTGCGCAGCGCCTTCATTTCGCCATGCTGCCATGACCCCGGCCGCGCTCCGGCCCGGGCCTGTTGTCTTCGCCTTGTGCCTCGCACACGCAATTCGCGGTTCGCAGCGGCTCCCGGCTGCAGCCCTCTCCCGAATGCCTCTCTAATCCCAGGCGAACTGGTACTGCTCCCTCGCAAGCTGTTAATCAGCCTTCACTTATGTTCGAATTCTTGTCTGTATTTTTATTCCTGGCTGCCAAATTGCGTTGCAGAATACTGATGAACTCGTTATTATGTTCTATACAAAGATCCTTCTCCGGAACGGAGTTGGCGTATGCGTGATAGGCCGGTTCCTGCGGACCCCGGACGGGACGAACCCCGCCCGGGCTGGGAGCCTGTCATCACTTGCCCGGATCCGATGTCGGCCGAGGAGTGGCAGGCGCAGCTGGAATGCGAGCCCGCCGAGGGGACCGATCCGGATGAGTTCCCGGATGAAGAGGACTACCTGGATCCCGGTGCGCTGGACCTGACGGACGCCGAGCTGGCGGAGATCGCTGCGGCGGTCCGGTTCGCCGCGCTGGCCGCGGGGCAGGCAACGAGCGCGGAGGACGAGGCGGACCCGGCAGGGGTGGCGGATGCACTGGCCGCGCAGGCGGCGGCTGCGGCGGCGCGGCGGCGAGGTCCCGGTCAGCCGGGGTCGGCGGGGCTGCTGGCTGGCGAGTCGTCCAGCCGGGCGGCGGCGTTCGGGACCGGGCAGTGCCTGGATGTCATGCCCGCCTGCCCAGATCTCGCGCTGCTGGCCGACGCCGCAGCCGGCCCGGACGACACCTACCCGGGCGCGTCCGATGATGAGCTGATCGGGGCCCTGTGCGCCTGGGACCGGCTCGGGTCGCACGCGCACGCGCGGGTGCTGGCCGCGATCACCGAGCTGCGGCGCCGCCGGGCCGTCCCCGGGCTGCCCGCCTCAGGCCGCCCGGCCGGATCGCGTGATGAGGACTACCTCGCGGATGAGATCGCCCACGTGCTGGCGGAGTCCCGGCGGGCCGCGGACGGGCTGGCCAGCGTGGCCGAGGCGCTGGACGGCAAGCTGCCCGGCACCCGCGCCGCCCTGCTCGACGGGATCATCACCCCCGTCAAGGCACGGATCATCGCCACCGCCACCGCCCTGCTCGATGCCGGCGAAGCGCGCGCGGCGGAGGAGCAGGTGCTGGGGCGGGCCGGGCGGCTCACCCCCGGCTCCCTGCGGGAGGCGATCAGGCGGGCTGTCATGGACGTCGCGCCGAAGAAGGTCAAGGAGCGGCGGGAGGCCGCCGCCCGCGACGCCCGGGTCGAGCAGTGGGCCGAGGACTCCGGCAACGCCGCCCTGGCCGGACGGGAACTGCCCCCGGCCGACGTGATCGCGGCCGGGCAGCGGATCACCTGGTGGGCCCGCCAGCTCCGCACCTCCGGGGTAGAGGGCGAGCTGGACCAGCTCCGCGGCCGCGCCCTGATCGACCTGATCCTCAGCCGCGACTCCCGCCCCGGCATCCGCGGGCAGGGCAACGACGCCCAGGCCGGCCCGGCCCAGCCCGGGACCGGCCCGATCCCCGGCAGCTCCGGCGGGTTCGCCGCGAACGTCAACCTCACCGTCCCCCTGGCCACCACCCAGGACCTGGCCGACCGGCCCGGCGACCTGTCCGGCTTCGGGCCCGTCGACCCCTGGCTCGCCCGCGACCTGGCCCGCGCCGCCGCCGCCAACCCCAAAACCACCTGGTGCGTCACCTTCACCGACACCGACGGCCACGCCACCCACCACGGATGCGCCCGGCCAGCACCCAAGAACCACCCCAGACACGGCAACCACAGCAGACCCGGGAAACGGGACGGCCCCGGACCACCGCCTGGCCGGACCGGAATCCGGGATGGCTCCGGGTTCTCCTTCACCCCCATCTGCCGCGACGGACCGACCGGCGGTTACGGCACCTGGATCCTGCATACCCCCGGACCAGGCCCGGACCTGATCGTCGAACTGGAAGCCCTCACCACCGAGAACTGCGACCACCGGTTCGAAGCCCGCGGACACGATCCCGGGGTCAAGCTCCGGCACCTGGCCCAGATCCGGCACGCGAC
>JAICWX010000250.1 GCA_025934635.1 Streptosporangiaceae bacterium
ACGAACCACGTCCCGCGGCTGGTCAGCCGCACGCCCTCGGCTTCGAGGGCCGCCATGAACGAGCGCTGGCGGTCCAGGTCGCTCGCCTGGTAGGTGCGGAAGTCGGTGATCGGCTGCGGCGGGGAGAAGGTGGTGTTCACGACCGGGCCGGCTGACGACACGACCATCGCGCCGCCGGCGCCGCCGGCCTGGTGAGCGGCCTCGGCCAGCCCGTCCGCGAGCCGCCGGGCGGCGGCCTCGAGGCGGGGGTAGAACCGCTGGCCGCTCATCTCTTCGAGGGCCGCCAGCGCGGCCGCGACCGCGGGCGCGCTGGCGTTGTAGGTTCCGCCGTGCATGACGCTCCGCGGCGCCGGGCCGCCGCCGATGGATCCCATCAGGTCGGCCCGCCCGGCCAGGGCGGCGATCGCGAACCCGGCCCCGAGCGCCTTGCCGAGGACGGTGAGGTCGGGGGTGACCCCGAGCCGGGCCTGGGCTCCGCCGGCGTGCAGCCGGAACCCGGTGATCACCTCGTCGAAGATCAGCACGATGCCGTGCTGGTCGCACAGCTTGCGGGCGGCTTCCAGGTAGCCGTCCCCGGGCACGATCACGCCGGTGTTGCAGAGCACCGGTTCCATGATCAGCGCGGCTATTTCACGGCCGCGGCTGGCCAGGAAGCTCGCCAGTACCTCGAGGTCGTTCCAGGGCAGCACGGCCAGGTTCTCCAGGGCGGCCGCGTCCTGCCCGGCGGTCTGGGGTACCGCGGCCACGGTGCCCGCGGCGGGCAGTTCGGTGGTGCCGGAGAAGATGCTGTCCAGCCAGCCGTGGTAATGCCCCTCGAACTTGACGATCAGGCGGCGCCCGGTGACCGCGCGGGCGACCCGCAGGGCGAGCTGCACCATCTCGGTACCGGTGCAGCCCAGCCGCACCCGTTCGGCCGACGGGACCAGGTCGACGATCCGCTCGGCCAGCTCGACCTCGGCCTCCTGCTGGCCCGCCGGGCACTGCAGCAGCTGCTGGGCGGCGGATACCCGGTCCAGCACTTTGCGCGGTGAGTGGCCGAGGATGGCGGTGCCCATGCCCAGGGCGTAGTCGATGACCTGGTTCCCGTCCACGTCGGTGAGCCGGGAGCCGGATCCCGAGGCCCAGAACCTGGCCGCCGAGGCCAGCCGGAAGTTGCTGTTGGCCCCGCCCGGCAGCACCCGTGACGCCCGCGCGGCCAGGTCCTGCGAGGTCCGGCCGGGGGCGGGCGGGGGCGGCGTCGGCATCAGGCGGCCTTTCGGGTCGGCCCGGCATCGCCGGGCGGAGGGCTGGCTTCCCATTGACTCCACAATGCGGACTGATTATTGTTCGATGCGGACAAGGACGTCAAGGGTCATATCGAGCGGAATCAAACCGTTACCGCCGGGTTCTAGCTGCGACATCACGCTTGCAGCGCGGACGTGTGGCCGGGCTGGCCGGAGGTGGATTCCGGCCGTTCTGCCAACGATTGATGCATCACTCAGTTTCACGATACGGATTAATGGTTCAGGGCAACTGAGCAAGGAGGCGGGCCGGGCATGCGCATCGCGGTCGGCGGCATTTTCCACGAGACCAACACCTTCGTCGCGGATCCCACGACGCTCGCCGACTTCCGCGCCTACCAGTTCGCGGCCGGCGCCGACCTGCTGGACTGGCGCTCGACCCGGTCCGAGATCGGCGGGTTCCTGACCGGCTGCGCGGCGCGGGACTGGGAGCCGGTGCCGTCGCTGTTCGCCGCCGCGCTGCCGGCCGGGCTGGTGGACCACGCCGCCTTCGAGTCGCTGACGAGCCAGCTAATCGGCGGGCTGACCAGCGGCGGCCGCCCGGACGGGGTGCTGCTGTGCCTGCACGGCGCGATGGCCACCGGCCAGAGCCCGGACGCGGACGGCGAGGTGCTGACCCGGCTGGCGGCCGCGCTCGGCCCGGACGTGCCGGTGGTCGTGACGCTGGACTTCCACGCCAACACCGGCGACGCGATGACCGCCCACGCCGACGCGCTGCTCGGCTACGACACCTACCCGCACGTGGACATGTACGACCGGGGCGTGGAGGCGGCCGGGGTGCTCGACGCGATCCTGCGGACCGGGCAGCGCCGCCGCAACGTGCACCGGAAGGTGGGGCTGATCACCCCGCCCCAGGTCCAGTACACCGACACCGAGCCGATGCGGGCCATCATGAAGCACGTCCACGACGTCGAGTCCGCGGCCGGCGTGACCGTCACGGTCACGCCCGGGTTCCCGTACGCGGACGTGGACTGCATGGGCCTGTCGGTGGTGACCTCGGGCCCGGACCCGGACGCCGCGAGCCAGGCCGCGACCGCGGTGGCGGACGACATCGCGGCTCGCGGCGAGGACTTCAGCTACGCCGCCTACCCGGTGGCCGAGGCGGTCCGGCTGGCCCTGACGGCGGACGGCCCCGGGCCGGTGGTGCTGGTCGACTCGGCCGACAACGTCGGCGGCGGCGGGCCCGGCGACGGCACCGCGATCCTGGCCGAGTGGCTGGCCCAGCGGGGCACCGGCCTGGCGGTGGTGATCGCCGACCCGGCCGCGGTGGCCCGGGCCGTCGAGGCCGGCATCGGCACCCGGCTGACGGTGGAGGTCGGCGGGCACACGGATGAACGTCATGGACCGCCCATTGCGGTCACCGGAACCGTAAGGTTGGTCAGCGACGGAACGTACGTTCACCGTGGCAGTTACGCGACGGGAATCACCACCCGGATGGGGCGCAGCGTCGTGCTCGATGTGAGCGGGAACACCCTGCTGCTGACCGAGCGGCGGGTCATGCCGTTCGACGCCCAGCAGCTGCTCTCGGTGGGCGTGTCGCCGCGGCACTGCCGGGCGCTGGTGGTGAAGTCCGCCATTGCCTGGCGGGCCGCCTACGGCGAGTACGCGAGCCAGGTGATCGAGGTCGACGCGCCCGGCGTGTGCACGGCCAACCTGCGGCGGCTCGACCTGCCCGGGGACCGGTACGGCATGATCCGGCCGCAGCTGATCGGGCAGAGATGAACGGACTCGCGTGACTACTGAACCTCGTAACTCCCCGGCCGGCCAGGTGGCGGTGCTGCACAAGGCGCTCGACCTGCTGGAGTGCCTGGCCGCGGGCCCGCTGACGGCCGCCGACATCAGCAAGCGGACCGGGGTGGCCAAGCCCACCGTGTACCGGCTGCTGAACACCCTGCAGAGCCGGGACTACGTCGCCCGGGACGCGGACGGGACGCGGTACCAGGTGGGCAGCGCGGCGATGGCGCTCGGCTCGGCGGCCGGCAGCGAGGCCGGCCTGGTGTCCCTGGTCCGGCCGTTCATGACCGGCCTGGCCGCCAGCTACGGCGAGACCATCAACCTGGCCATCATGACCGGCGGCCAGATCCTCTACCTGGACGTGCTGCAGAGCGGGCATCGGCTGCGCACCGAGATCCCGGTCGGCAGCCGCGACCACCTGCACTCCACCGCGCTGGGCAAGGCCATCCTGGCCGCGCTGCCGGACCGGGAGGCCCGGGCCATCTTGTCGACGGTCGAGCTGGTCCCGGCCACGCCGAGCACGATCACCGCCGTCCCGGCCCTGCTCCGGCAGTTCACCGCCATCCGGCAGTGCGGGTACGCGGTCGACCACGAGGAGAACGAGATCGGCTCGGTCTGCGTGGCCAGCGCCATCCCGGGCCTGGACGGCCGGCCGGTCGGCGCGCTCAGCATCTCGGGCCCCAAGTGGCGGGTGGACGACCAGCTGGTCAAGGTGATGGGGGCCGAGCTGGTGTCCATCTGCACCTCGCTGGGCGAGGTGTTCTCACTCGGCGGCGCCCGGCCTGAACCACCACGGGCCGAGCCCGCGGTCCCGCTGACGTCCTGATGGCCTTCGACCTGGTCGTCAGCGGGGGGACCGTGCTGGACGGCTCGGGCGCCCCGGGCTACCCGGCCGACGTCGCGGTCACCGGCGGCGTCATCGCCGCGATCGGCCAGTTCCCCGCCGCTACGGCGGCCCGGCGGATCGACGCCGCCGGGCAGGTGGTGGCGCCGGGGTTCATCGACATCCACACCCACTCCGACGTCACGCTGACCCGGCCGTCGGCGGGCGTCAACAAGATCTGCCAGGGCGTCACCACCGAGGTCACCGGCAACTGCGGCTTCTCGGCCTTCCCGGTGGCTCCCGGCCGCGCGGCCGAGCATGCCGAGCATCTCGCCTACCTCGGCCCCGACCAGGCCGACCTGCGCTGGCACGACTTCGACGGCTACGCCGAGGCGGTCCGGGCCGCGCGGCCGATCGCCAACGTGGGCTGCCTGGCCGGGCACGGCACGCTGCGGATCGCGGCCGG
Source organism: Streptosporangiaceae bacterium (assembly GCA_025934635.1). The sequence continues at coordinate 4,304 of JAICWX010000250.1, forward strand.
GGTCCCCGCCGCCGCTTCGTATCCGGCGTCCTCCCGGGACGCGCTGGCCCGGCTGCTGGCGGAGTGCCTGGAGCAGGGCGCGCTCGGCTTCAGCACCGGGCTGACCTACGTGCCGTCGATGTTCGGCACGCCGGAGGAGATCGCCGCGCTCGGCGCCGTCGCGGCCCGGTACGACGCGCTGTACGCCACCCACGCCCGCGGGGTGGCCGGGCAGGAGCGCGCCGCGGTCGAAGAGGCGATCGAGGTCGGGCGGCGCAGCGGCGTCCGGGTCGAGTTCTCCCACCTGGCCATCAACGACCCGCGGTTCTGGGGCCAGGCCGGCGCCATGCTCGAGTTGTTCGACCGGGCCGGCGCCGGGGGCCTGGACATCGGGTTCGACGTCTACCCGTACGACGCGTCCGCGTCCTCGATCGCCCAGTACCTGCCCACCTGGCTGAACGCGGGCGGCTGGGACTCGGCCCGGACGCTGCTGGCCGACCCGGCCAGCCGGGAACGGGCGCTGCGCGACCTGGCGGCGGGCTGGTACGGCGGCATCCCCTGGATGTGGGACCGGGTCCTGGTCACCCACTCCGCCGCCGGTGACACCGGGTCCCCCGGCCACACGATCGAGGAACTGGCGTCCGGGTCGGGCCGCTCGCCCGCTTCGGTGCTGCTCGGGCTGTACACCGAATACGGGAACGCGGTCCAGGTGGCCATGTTCTACCGGACCGAGGAGGACATGCGGGCGTTCCTGGGTCACCCGCGCTCCGTGGTCGGCTCCGACGGGGTGGCGATGGCCCACGCCGCGCTGGCTGACCGGCCGCACCCCCGGTTCTACGGCACCTTTCCCCGGGTGCTCGGCCGCTACGCCCGCGACGCCGGGCTGATCACGCTGGCGACGGCGGTGCGGAAGATGACCGGGGAGCCCGCCGACCGCTGCCGCCTGGCCGGGCGCGGCTACCTGAAGCCGGGCTACGCGGCCGACCTGGTGGTCTTCGGGGCCGGGGAAATCCGGGACACGGCCACCTTCGCCGCGTCCAACCAGCTGCCCGCGGGCATCGACCGCGTGCTGGTCAACGGCACCGAGGTGGTGACCGGCGGGGCCTGGAACGGCGCTACGGCGGGCCGGGTGCTGCGGCGGGCCGTGCGCGGGTAGCGCTGCCCGGGATAACGTCTAACTAGCACCCCGGTTACATCTCCTACAAGCTGTAGTAGTTGACTGGATTCGTGATGTTCTCGTCGCTTGCCAGTGCTCTGGGAACCAGCCCTGTCGATCAGCGCTACCTGTTCGAGGCGCGCCAGATGCAGGCGCTCTCGCTGACCGTGCACATCCCGCTGGTGTGCTTCGGCATCGCCTTCCCGGTCCTGGTCCTGTTCGCCGAGTGGCGCTACCTGCGCACCGGCGACCAGCTGTACCGGACGCTGGCCCGGCGCTGGTCCAAGATCATGCTCGCGCTGTTCGCGGTGGGGGTGGTCACCGGCACGATCTTGTCCTTCGAGCTCGGCCTGCTGTGGCCGGTGTGGATGCAGGACTTCGGCAACGTCTTCGGGCTCGGCTTCACGCTGGAGGGGTTCTCGTTCTTCGTCGAGGCCATCTTCATCGGGATCTACGCCTACGGCTGGGACCGGCTCAGCCCGCGGCTGCACTTCCTGTCCGGGATCCCGATCGCGGTGGCCGGCGTGGCCGGCTCGTTCTTCGTCATCGCGGTCAACGCCTGGATGAACCACCCCACCGGGTTCACGTTGCGCAACGGGCAGGCGGTGGACGCGCACCCGTGGTCGGCGCTGTTCGCCAACCCGTTCTTCTGGTCCGAGTACGTGCACATGTACTTCGCGGCCTACATCGTGGCCGGGTTCCTGATGGCGGGCGCCTACGCCTGGGCGATCCTGCGCGGGCGCCGGGGCCGGTACGAGCGGACCGCGCTGGGCATCACGCTGTCCGCGGCCGCCGTCGCCGCGCCGCTGCAGGTCGTGGTGGGCGACTGGGCGGCCCGGGACGTCGGCCAGGCCCAGCCGGTCAAGCTGGCCGCGATGGAAGGCCTGGCGACGACCACCCGCGGCGCGGCCGAGCACCTGCTCGGCTGGTACAACGGCCACTCGGTGGTGTACGGGATCGAGATCCCCCGGCTGCTGTCGCTGCTCGCCTTCCACAACCCGAACGCGGTGGTGAAGGGCCTCAACATCGTCCCGCTGGCCGACCAGCCGCCGGTCAACGTGGTCCGGTTCGCCTTCCAGACCATGGTCGGCATCGGCACCCTGCTGGCCCTGCTCGGCCTGGTCTACCTGGTTATCCGCTGGCGGCGGAGCCAGCTGCTGACGGCCCGCTGGTTCTGCTGGGCGGTGGTGGCGGCCGGGCCGCTGTCGGTGGTGGCGCTGATCGCCGGGTGGATCACCACCGAGGTGGGCCGCCAGCCGTGGATCGTCTACGAGGTGATGCGGGTCGACGCGGCCGTCACCGGGGCGCACGTCATCCCGTTCGGCTACGGCGCGCTCTGGGTCGTCTACCTCGGCCTGGGCGGGGCGGTGTGGTGGCTGCTGCGGCGGTTCAGCCGGGTCCCGCTCGAGCCGGAGCTAAGCCCCGAGACAAGCGGAGCCGATCATGCTGGCTGACGTGCCGATGGTGTTCGTGCTGGCCGGGATCACCGCCTACACGGTGCTGTCGGGGGCCGACTTCGGCGCGGGCATCTGGACGCTGATACCCGGCGGCGGGCAGGCCGGGGCGACGGCGACCCGCGACCACACCCGGCACGCCATCGGGCCGGTGTGGGAGGCCAACCACGTCTGGCTCATCTTCGTGCTGACGGTGACGTGGACGTGTTACCCGGGGGCGTTCGGCGCCGTCGTCTCGACGCTGGCGGTACCGCTGCTGATCGCCGCGATCGGGATCATCTTCCGGGGCACCGCGTACGCGCTGCGGAGCCAGTTCGATGCGGGCGAGGAGCCGGGCGTACGACTGGTGGAGCGGCTGTTCGCGCTGTCCTCGGTGCTCACGCCGTTCGCGCTGGCCACGGTGATCGGCGCGATCGCGACCGGGCGGGTGCCGGTCGGCAACGCCCGCGGCAACCTGGTCACGTCCTGGCTTAACCCGGTCTCGGTGCTGGCCGGGGTGCTGGCCGTGGCCTTCTCGGGCTACCTGGCCGCCGTCTACCTGGCCGCCGACGCCCGCCGTCAGTCCGAGGAAGCGCTGACCCGCGACTTCCGCATCCGCGCGCTGGCCGCGGGCGCGGTCGCCGGGCTGCTGGCGCTGGCCGGCCTGCTGGTGATACGGGCCGAGGCGGCGGCGCTGTGGCACGGCCTGAGCTCCGGGCTCGGGCTGGCCCTGGTCATCGTGAGCGCGCTGGCCGGGGTGGTGACCATGGTGCTGGTGTGGCTCGACCGGTTCGGCGCGGCCCGGGCCTCGGCCGCGCTCGCGGTGGCCGCGGTCATCGCGGGCTGGGCCGCGGCCCAGGAGCCGCGGCTGCTGCCCGGGCTGACCGTGGCGCAGGCCGCGGCGGGACGGGCGACGCTGATCGCCACCATCGTGGGCGTCGCGGCGGGCGCGGTGGTGCTGGTCCCGTCGCTGGCCCTGCTGTACTCGCTGGTGCTGCGGGGGCGGCTGGATGCTCCCGAGTCGGTGAACGAACCGGATACCTCCGGAGCCGCGAAAACGGCCCGGCCCGGGCGGGCCACCGGGGCGGGGAGCGCGGGGCGGACGCGGCTGGAGGCCGCGTTCGCCGTCGTCACCCTGGTCGCGGGGGCCGGGCTGCTGGTCTTCGCCGATCCGGCCTGGGCGCACGGGCTGGGCGCGCTGGCCCTGGTCGCCTGCGCGGTCACGGTGTTCGCGCTGGCGGCCGGGCCGCCCGGCGGCGGAAAACCGGGTGACCGGCCCGCCGGGAGCGGGGCATCATGGCGGGGTGAATGACGGGTTCGTACCGGGGCTGCGGCTGGCGGGCGAGTTCTACGCCGCGGTGGTGCGCCCGCTGCTCGGCCAGGCGTTTCCCGGGCTGCCGTACGCGGCCGCGCTGATCGGGGCCGGCTCGGAAGTGCTCGGCTTCGACACCGGGCGCTCCACCGACCACGACTGGGGACCGCGGCTCCAGCTGTTCCTGGGCGGGGAGGACGCCGGGCGGCTGGGCCGCGATGTCGATGAGGTGCTGGCGAGGGGGATGCCGGACTCGTTTGGTGGTCATGGGGTGAAGTTCGGGGTCGTGCGCGATCCGGGCAGCGGGGTGCGGCACCGGGTGGAGGTCTTCGGCCTGGACGGCTGGCTGGCCGTCCAGCTCGGCTTCGACCCCCGGGCCGGGGTGACCGTCCCGGACTGGCTGGGGGCGCCGTGGCAACGGCTGGCCGAGGTGACCGGCGGGGCGGTCTTCGAGGACCGAACGGGTGACCTGACCCGCGTCCGGTCCGCGCTGAGCTGGTATCCGCGGGACGTGTGGTACTACGTGCTGGCCTGCCAGTGGAGCCGGATCGCGGAGGAGGAGGCGTTTCCCGGCCGGTGCGCCGAGGCGGGCGACGAACTCGGCTCGGCCGTGGTCACGGCCCGGCTGGCCCGCGACCTGATGGGCCTGTGGCTGCTGATGAACCGGCGCTACCCGCCGTACAGCAAGTGGCTGGGCAGTGCGTTCGCGGCTTCGCCGGGGAGCGGTGAGCTGGGGGCGGCGCTGCGGGCGGCGCTGGCCGCGGCCGGGTGGCCGGACCGGGAGCGGCACCTGGCCCGCGCGTTCGTGCTCACCGCGCAGGCGCACAACCGGCTGGGGCTGACCGCGCCGCTCGACCCGGCGACCCGGCTTTACTACACCCGGCCGTACCAGGTCCTGGACGCCGGGCGCTTCGCGGCCGCGCTGACCGGGGTGATCACCGACCCGCTGATCCGGGCGCGACCGCCGGTCGGGGCGGCCAGCCAGTTCCTGGACAGCACGCCCGCGCTGGGCTCGCTCCGCTACCCGCGGGCCGTCATCGCCGCTGGCTGACGCTGCTATCAGATCGAGATATGTCGGTCGTGGGGTATAGGGATTACCAAGATCTACTCTTGGGGTATCTAGCAGTCAGCGGGGCGACAATACATGCTGCCCCGAGACTCGTTCGGAGGTCGGGGATGCGACGCCTGTGGTTGTCTTTGCTGCTCGTGCCGGTCATCGGGGTGGCCGTGCCTACCGCGGCCTGGGCCTCGCCAGCGGCGCCAGCGGCACGATCGGCCCCGGTAGCCCGGTCCGCGCCCGCCATGCCGGCGGCGGCGGCCAGGGCGCTGCAGGTTGGTTCCAAGGGGGCATCGGTCAAGGCGCTGCAGCGCCGGCTGGCCCAGCTGAAGTACTACCCGGGCGCGATCGACGGGAACTTCGGCACCAGCACGCTCGAGGCCGTGTGGGCCTTCTATGAGGTGCAGGGGCTGCCGGTGCACAGCTACGTGTCGGCGGCCATGAAGTGGCGGCTGGCCCACCCGAAGGCGCCGCGGCCGCTGGTCTCGCACGGCGGGGCCAACCGGATCGAGGTCAGCCTGGCCCGCGAGACGCTGGTCCTGTGGCGCGACAACAAGGTGCAGCTGATCAGCCACGTGTCGACCGGCGGGCACTACTCCTACTGCTCCCCCGGCGGCGGCTGCGGGGTCGCGATCACCCCGACCGGCAACTTCCGCACGAACGTGTTCATGCGCGGCTGGGTGCACGTGCCGCTGGGCGAGATGTACAACCCGGTGTTCTTCATCGGCACCGCGTTCGCCATCCACGGCGACACCGACGTGCCGCTGGCGCCCGTCTCGCACGGCTGCGTCCGGATCCCGATGGACATCGCCGCCTTCTTCCACAAGCTGGTCAGGGTCCCCGGCGAACCCGTCTACATCCGCTAGCCGCGCCGGTTAGCTAGCCTCGGCTGGGCGGCATCGCCGACTTAGGCGGTGGATCCGCCGGGTTAAACGGAGGCGAGGACGGCGAGGAGGGCACCGGCGATCATGAAGGGGCCGAACGGGATGAGCTGCCGGCGGGAGGCACGCCGGGTCACCAGGAGCATGGCGCCGGCCAGGCCGCCGAGCAGGAAGCCGGCCGCGCCGCCGGTGATCAGGACCCGCCAGCCGAACGCGGCCAGTAGCGTGCCCAGGCTCGCCGCCAGCTTGATGTCGCCCAGGCTCATCCCGGACGGGCTGATGACCAGCAGGAGGAGGTAGAAGCCGGCCAGGGCGAGGCCGCCGAGCATGGCCCGCAGCAGGGCGGGCCAGGAGGCTCCGGGGCCGCCCGCAGCGGCGGCCAGAAGCAGGAGCACCGCGGTGCCGGCGTAGGCGGCCGCGGTGAGCGGGTCGGGCAGGCGGCTGACCGCGATGTCGATGAAGGCTAGCGGGACGGCGCAGGCGAACAGCCAGCAGGCCGCGGCCAGGACCAGCCCGTCCGGGACGCGGATCGCGAGCGCGCCGAACAGGACCGCGGTCACGCAGCCCACGGCCAGCGCGGGTGGAGTCGCCCGGACGCTGGGCGGCCCGGGCCGGGCCTCAGCGGGCGGGGCACCTGGAGGCGAGTGAGCGTCGGGAGGCAGCTGATTGGGAAGCTGCGCGCGGGTCTCGGGGGACGGCGGGCCGAGGGGAACGGACAGGCGGGTGATGGCGGCGCGCTGGGGCCAGCCGGCCAGCAGGCCGACCGCGGCCAGGGATCCGGTCAGCGCCGGGTTCACGACCGGTCAGCGCCGGGAGGACGGACGGCTGGACGCGGGCGAACCGTCGGCATACGGGTAACTCCGCGGACTGGGGGACGTGGACCATGGCGAGCGAGCGGGATAGCTCGATGCAGCCGATGGCCACGGCGATGACGGCGACGATCTCGGCGGCGAGCAGCCACCCGGCGGTCTGCACATCCTCGCCGAAGACGGACACCCCGTAGCAGGCGCTGATCAGCGCGTCGCCCAGGGTGAGCGGCGGCTGGACGGCCACCAGCGAGCCGGCCTGCAGGGCGTTCTGCAGCAGGAACAGCGCGCCGATCCCGGCGACCGCGGTCCCGTACAGCTCCCAGGTGCTGAGGAACGCGACGAAGCCGTGGTGGTCCAGGGTGGACACCGCGCTCTTCATCAGCGTGGCGGTGAGCGCGTAGCCGCAGGCGGCGGCCAGGCCGAAGGTAGCGGCGCGGGCGTTGCCCCCGGCCCGCACGCCGACGGCGATGAGGACCGCCTCGAAGACGGCCGTGACGATCAGGGTCAGCGTCCAGACCCGGATGCTGGCGTGGTCGCCGCCGCCAGATGGCTGGGCGGCCGCCAGCCCGGCCCCGAGGGCCACCGTGACCAGGCCGACGGCGTACCAGGTCATCCGCGGCAGCTTGCGGTGGGCCAGCTTGCTCGCCACCAGCAGGGTGAACGGGAGCTCGATGATGAAGATGGGCTGCACCAGCGCCACCGGGCCGGTGGCCAGCGCGGTCGCCTGGCACACCGAGGCGAGGACGACCATGCCGATGCCGACCAGCCAGACCTTGTGCCTGATCAGGTAGCCGAACAGGGACAGGTGCAGCGCCTTGGCGGCCGGAGCCGTCGAGGCGGCCATCCGCTGCAACACCGAGGCCAGCCCGTTGAACAGGGCGGTGAGCAGCGCGAACAAAACCGATACCACTGCCGCATCCTAGCCGCTGCCACGACCTGGCCGACAGCGGGCACGCCGGCCCGGTCCTAACGGGCGGGGACGCGGAAGATGCGGAGTTGCAGGGCCAGGGTGGCGTAGTAGCCGACCAGGCTGGACAGCTCGACCAGGGCCTGCTCGCCGAGCACGGCGACGGCGGTGTCGTACTCCTTATCGTCCAGGTCGGCGTCCGGGCCGGTCAGCGCCCGCGCCACGGTGTAGGCGACCTGCTCTTCCTCCTCGGTGAAGCCGGGATCGTCGCCGGCGCGCAGCGCCTCGATCTCGGCCTCGGTGAGCCCGGCGTCCCGCCCGATCAGCTCGTGCGAGTCGCGCTCGTAGGCGCTGTTCCAGGCCTGCGCCACCACCAGGATGGCCAGCTCCCTGATCCGGGGCGCCAGCTCGGTACCGAACCTGATGGCCACGCCGAGGCCTTGCAGGGCGTGCCCCACAGGCGGCGCGTAGAGCATCGCGTTGAACGGGCCGGCCAGGCCGCCCGCACCGCTGCCGAGCAGGACGGCGCGCGGTCCCTGGCCGCGCGGGCCGCCCAGGATCTCCCGGTACAGGTCCCGTTGCTCACCGGTCATTTCCTCAGAGGACAGAATGGGGAGGCGCATGGGTGGTACCTGCCCACCTGAGCCAGGACATGCACCCGGGTCGGTCGGTTTGGATGACGTTCTTACGTCACGCGCTGAGGTCACGCCTGGCCCGGCGCACCCCGGCGCGAGAGGACGTCGATGGTCGCCGCCGAGAGCAGCACCCCGGCGACCACCACGTCAATCCACTGGCTCGACACCCCCAGCAGGTAGAGGCCGTTGTAGATGCCGCCGATGACGAGGCCGCCGAGAACGCCGTGGATGGTCTTGCCCCGGCCGCCGAAGAGGCTGGTGCCGCCGATGACCGCCGCGGCCACCGCCAGCAGCACGTAGCTGTTGGCGGCCTTGATGATGTTGGTGGTCAGCGAGACCTGCCAGGAGGCGAACAGCACGCCGGCGATCCCTGAGATCAGGGCGGCGAGAACGAA
>JAICWX010000058.1 GCA_025934635.1 Streptosporangiaceae bacterium
CTCCTTCTTCCGCCGCGAGGGCCGTCCCAGTGAGGACGCGATCCTCACCTGCCGGCTCATCGACCGGCCGCTGCGCCCGTCGTTCGTCAAGGGCCTGCGCAACGAGATCCAGATCGTCGAGACCGTGCTCGCGCTGGACCCGCAGCACCTGTACGACGTGGTGGCGATCAACGCCGCGTCCATGTCCACCCAGCTGTCGGGCCTGCCGTTCTCCGGCCCCATCGGCGGGGTGCGGGTCGCCCTGATCAAGGGCCAGTGGGTGGGTTTCCCAACCCACGAACAGCTCGCCGAGGCGACCTTCGACATGGTGGTGGCCGGCCGGCGCCTGGACGACGGCGACGTGGCCATCATGATGGTCGAGGCCGAGTCCACCCCGGAGACGCTCAAGCTGATCGCGGACCCGGACAGCGGCGCGATCGCGCCGACCGAGGAGACGGTGGCCGAGGGCCTGGAGGCGGCCAAGCCGTTCATCCGGGTGCTCTGCGAGGCCCAGCAGCAGCTGGCGGACCAAGCCGCCAAGCCGACGGCCGAGTATCCCGTGTTCCTCGACTACGCCGAGGACGTGTACGACGCGGTGGCCGCCGAGGTCTCCAGCGAGCTGGCGCAGGCCCTGACCATCGCGGCCAAGCAGGAGCGCGAGGCCGAGACCGACCGGGTCAAGGCGCTGGCCCAGGAGAAGCTGGCCGAGCGGTTCGAGGGCCGCGAGAGCGAGATCAGCGCCGCGTTCCGGTCGCTGACCAAGAAGCTGGTCCGCGAGCGGGTCCTCCGCGACGGCATCCGCATCGACGGCCGCGGCCTGACCGACATCCGGCCGCTGTCCGCCCAGACCCACGTGCTGCCCCGGGTGCACGGGTCGGCGCTGTTCGAGCGCGGGGAGACCCAGATCCTGGGTGTGACCACGCTGAACATGCTCCGGATGGAGCAGATGATCGACACGCTCAACCCGGACCGCACCAAGCGCTACATGCACAACTACAACTTCCCGCCGTACTCCACCGGGGAGACGGGCCGGGTCGGCTCGCCCAAGCGGCGTGAGATCGGCCACGGCGCGCTGGCCGAGCGGGCGCTCCTGCCGGTGCTGCCCACCCGGGAGGAGTTCCCGTACGCGATCCGCCAGGTCTCCGAGGCGATCGGCTCGAACGGCTCCACCTCGATGGGCTCGGTCTGCGCCTCGACCATGGCGCTGCTCGACGCGGGCGTGCCGCTGAAGGACATGGTCTCCGGCATCGCGATGGGCCTGATCAACGAGGGCGACCAGTACGTGACGCTCACCGACATCCTCGGCGCCGAGGACGCGTTCGGCGACATGGACTTCAAGGTCGCGGGCACCGAGCAGGTCATCACCGCGCTCCAGCTCGACACCAAGCTGGACGGCATCCCCGCCTCGGTCCTGGCCGCGGCGCTGAAGCAGGCCCGCGGGGCCCGGATGACGATCCTCGAGGTCATGCGCGGCGCCATCACCGAGCCGGGCGAGATGTCGGCCTACGCCCCGCGGATCATCACGATCAAGGTCCCGGTGGACAAGATCGGCGAGGTCATCGGCCCGAAGGGCAAGATGATCAACTCGATCCAGGACGACACCGGCGCCGAGATCACCATCGAGGACGACGGCACCATCTACGTCGGGGCCACCGACGGCCCGTCGGCCGAGGCGGCGCGGGCCGCGATCAACGCGATCGCCAACCCGCACATGCCCGAGGTCGGCGAGCGGTTCCTCGGCACGGTCGTCAAGACCACGACCTTCGGCGCGTTCGTGAGCCTGCTGCCCGGCAAGGACGGCCTGCTGCACATCACCCAGATCCGCAAGCTGCACGGCGGCAAGCGGATCGAGAACATCGACGAGGTCGTCCACATCGGCGACAAGATCCAGGTCGAGATCCGCGAGGTCGACGACCGCGGCAAGCTGTCGCTGGTCCCGGTCGAGGTGGTGGAGCGCGAGGCGGCGGGCGAAGACCTGTCCGGCGGCGACTCCCGCGGTGGTGACCGCGGCGACCGCCCCCGTGAGTCCCGGGGCGGCGACCGCGGTGGCGACCGAGGTGGCGACCGAGGCGACGGCGGCGGCGACCACCGCCGGACCCGGCACCGCAGCCGGGGGCACCACGAGTAAATGGCTACCGAACCCACGTACGGAGTCCGCCGCACGATCCTTCCCGGCGGACTCCGGGTAGTCACCGAGTCCCTGCCCGCGGTCCGCTCGGTCGCGCTCGGCATCTGGGTGGGAGTGGGCTCCCGCGACGAGGACCTCTCGCACGCGGGCGCCACCCACTACCTTGAGCACCTGCTGTTCAAGGGCACCAGCCGGCGCACCGCGCTGGAGATCTCCGCGGAGATGGATGCGGCCGGCGGGGAGATGAACGCGTTCACCGCCAAGGAGTACACCTGCTACTACGCACGGGTGCTCGACGCGGACCTGCCACTGGCCGTGGACATCCTGTCCGACATGGTGACCAGCTCGCTGATCGCCCCGAAGGACGTGGACGCCGAGCGCAACGTCGTGCTCGAAGAGATCGCGATGAACGAGGACGACCCCTCGGACACCGTGCACGAGGCGTTCACCGCCAAGCTGTTCGGCGACACCCCGCTGGGCCGGCCGATCCTGGGCACCACCGACTCCATCAACGCGATCACCAGGGACCAGATCTTCGAGCACTACCAGGCCCGGTACACGCCGGAGCACCTGGTGGTGGCCGCGGCGGGCAACCTGGACCACGACACGGTAGTGGAACTGGTCCGGCAGGCCTTCGGCCCGGCCCTGGAGCAGTCGGCCGAGCCGGCCGCGCCCCGGCTGGGCGGCGACCAGCCGGGCCAGCCGTCCGGCGTCGGCACCACGCTGGTCTCCCGCGGCATCGAGCAGGCCAACCTGGTGCTCGGCTGCCCGGCGCTGGCCCGGACCGACGAGCGCCGGTTCGCGCTCGGCGTGCTCAACGCGGCCTTCGGCGGCGGCATGTCCTCCCGGCTGTTCCAGGAGGTGCGGGAGAAGCGCGGCCTGGCCTACTCGGTGTACAGCTTCTCCGGCCAGCACGCCGACACCGGCGTGTGGGGGATCTACGTCGGCTGCCTGCCGTCCAAGGCGGACGAGGTCCTGGCCATCTGCAATGAAGAGATCAGCCGGCTGGTCGAGGGCGGCCTGACCGACGCCGAGCTCACCCGCGGCAAGGGCCAGGTGCGCGGCTCGATCGTGCTCAGCCTGGAGGACCCGTCCTCGCGGATGAGCCGGCTCGGCAAGTCCGAGCTGGTCTACCCGCGGCTCGAGCCGGTCGACGAGGTCCTCGCCGCGATCGATGCCGTCAGCCACGACGACATCCGCTCCATCGCGAACGAGATCCTCATCCGCCCCAAGACCCTGGCCGTCGTCGGCCCCTTCGACGACGCCAGCGCCTTCCAGGCCTGACGGGCGGCCGTTCGCAGTATCGTGTCCAGTTACCCCCCGCCAGACGGGGGGTAACTGGACACGATCATTTCGAGGGTGGCGGGAGACGGTCATGACCAAGGTCGGAGTGCTCGGTGCGCGCGGGCGGATGGGTCGCGAGGTGGTCCGGACCATCAACGACGCTCCCGATCTGGAGGTTGCCGCCGAGGTCGACCAGGGCGACGCGCTGGATGCGCTGACCGGGTGCGACCTGGTGGTCGACTTCACCCATCCCGGCGTGGTCATGTCCAACCTGCACTGGTGCGTGCTGCGCGACGTCGACGTGGTCGTCGGCACGTCCGGCTTCGCCGAGGAGCGCCTGGACGAGGTGCGCGGCTGGCTGCCCGAGCACCCGAAGGTGCGCGTCCTGGTGGTGCCGAACTTCTCCGTCGGCGCCATCTTGATGATGCGGTTCGCCGCCCAGGCCGCCCGGTTCTTCGACTCCGCCGAGGTCATCGAGCTGCACCACGCCAACAAGGCGGACGCCCCCTCCGGCACCGCGCTGCGCACCGCTTCCATGATCGCCGCGGCCCGCTCCGCGGGCGGCCTCGGCGCCTCCCCGGACGCCACCGCGTCGGCCCTGCCGGGCTCCCGCGGCGCCAGCGTGGACGACGTGCACGTCCACTCGGTCCGGGTAGCCGGCCTGGTCGCCCACCAGGAGGTGATCCTCGGCGGCACCGGCGAGACGCTGACGATCAGGCACGACTCGCTGGACCGGGCCTCGTTCATGCCCGGGGTCCTGCGCGCCGTCCGCGGCCTGCCGACCTTGCCGCCCGGCCTCACCGTGGGCCTGGAGGGCCTGCTCGGCCTGTCGTAACCGCAGGGTACGGTCGGAAGCATGTGCCGAAGCATCAAGACCCTCCGCCCGCCGTACGCCGAGCAGGTAACCGACGACGACGTCCGGGCCGCCGCGCTGCAGTACGTCAGGAAGATCAGCGGTTTCCGCGCCCCCGCCAGCCACAACGCCGAGGCCTTCAGCCACGCGGTGGACGCCGTCGCCGCGGCCACCGCCACCCTGCTCGACCAGCTCCAGGTCCGGTCCGGAGCCAAGGCCAGCTAAGCGCCCGCTCACGGCCAGCTACTGAGTCACGGGAGCCACGCTCCGGCCCCAGCCCCGGGCCAGCCAGCGCGGTGGATCCGGCTTATCCGGTGGATCCGGTACCCCCTGGGGGTCAAAATCCTCCGCGTAAGCCGGATCCACCGGACTAATTTGCACTTCAGCCTCAATAGTCCCGGCCGCCTCACCGATCACCAGCCAGTGCGAGCTGAGGTCATCCTGGCCGCGGCAATCTGGCCGGTCATCCACCCGCTAAGCGTCCTGCGGGGGCCAGGGCAGGTAGGCCGTTGCCGAGCCGTCCCGACCGCGCACCGCGGCCGCGACCCGCGCGCTGATCAGCGCGGGCAGGTAGTCGTCGAGCTGGCAGAGCGAGACGAACCGGTAGTCGTCGAGTTCCTCAGCCTGCAGCCGGATGGGCGTATCGGCGGCCAGGATGCCGCCGTCGAAGACAAAATGCAGGACCGGCCGGGGGCGCTTGCCGTCGAGCCCGGTCCAGCCGACGACCAGCAGCCGGCCCGGGGTGATGTCGAGGCCGAGTTCCTCCAGGACCTCACGGCGGCAGGCCTCGTGCGGCGGCTCGCCGTCCTCGAGAATCCCGCCCGGCAGCGACCAGTGGTCCCGGTAGTTCGGCTTGACCAGGAGCACTCGCCCGCCGGAGTCGGTAAACAACGCTCCCGCGGCACCGAACATCGTGGGCAGCTGCGCATACCACGCGGCCTCTTCGGCCGGGGTAAAGGCACGAGAGACAGGATCGGGCACGGAACCGACCCTATCCGGTAGTAGCCTGGGCGCATGCACACACCGGGTGACGACGCGGTTCTAGCCAGCGGAGGCGGAAGCGGCGTCGATTCCGAGGAGAGCCGGGTCGAGGTCTACATCACCACCGACACCTCGGCCGCGCCGCACAAGGCCGACGAGGCCAAGCTGTACGTGATGTACGACGCCGCCCACCCCGACGGTGACAAGCTCTACTTCACCGAGGCGGAGTGGGAGGCGTTCGTCCTGGGGGTCAGGGACGGCGAGTTCGATCTCGACGAGTCGGGCAACCTGCCCCCGATCTAGCCGGCCGGCCCCGCAGCCCGACCGGGCTTACCTGACCGGGCCGCCGTCTCGCGGGATCCCGCCGCCGGATTTCGGCTGGGCCATCACCAGCGAGGGCAGGCCGAGGACCTTGGCCAGGTCAGTCTGCAGCTTCGGCGCGGCGGCCGACGCCGACCCGACCATCATCGTGATCTTGGTCTTGCCGGCCGCGGTGAGGCTCGCCGTCTGGCACCCGCTCGCGGCGTAGACGAACGTGGCCAGCGCCCGGCTGCCGTCGTAGAACGTCCCGGCGTAGGAGATCCCGAGGTTAGCCGGGCAGCGCACCGTCCCCTTGAGCTTGGCCGGGTGGGTGATGGCCGCGCAGAGCTGGCTGTACAGCGCGCGCACGAGAGTCGCATCGTGCTGGGTCTTGGCCAGTGCACCCTGCTTGGTCGGCTCCACCAGGTGCAGGACGCGGTGCACGGTGACCGACGTCGCCTGGGTCACGTCCGCGCAGCCCGCCGCGTTCGCGACCGCGCCGGCCGCCGACCCGGCCGAAGCCGGGGCCGAGGCCCCGGTGGCCACGCCGGAGGAGGACGAGGCCGATGACGTCGCCCCCGCTGAGGAGGCAGCCGCCGATGAGCCCGCGGCCGGAGCCGAGGCCACCACCGAGCCGCACCCGGCCAGTGCCGAGCACAGCAGTACCGCTAGTACAGTTCCGCGAACCTGGCGTGGAGACATCATGCGGATTGGACGCGCCTTGCGTGGCAGCCGTTCCATCACGTCAGAAGTTTCGCAGAGGACGGCGGCTCCTTGCCTCAGAACAGCACAGAACAGCTCAGAATAGCGTGACCGGTCCGGCGCCTTCCAGCCTCAACAGCAACTCCTTGCGCTCCAGGCCGCCGCCGTAACCAGTCAGGCTGCCATCGCTGCCGATTACCCGGTGGCACGGCACGATGACCGAGATCGGGTTGGACCCGTTGGCCAGGCCCACCGCGCGCGACGCGACCAGCCGCTTGCCCAGCGCCAGGGCGATGGAGCCGTAGGTGACCGTGCTCCCGTACGGGATCTTGGTCAGCTCGGTCCAGACGGACAGCTGGAACGGTGACCCGCTCGGCGCCAGCGGCACCGTGAACTCCTTCAGGTCGCCGGCGAAGTACGCCTCGAGCTGCGCCTCGACCTCGCGGAAGGACTCGGGGCTGGACGTCAGCCCGTCGACGGCGCGGGACGTGTGCCGCTCGGCGTCGATCATCCACAGGCCGGTCAGCGCGTGCCCGTCGCCGAGCAGCAGCAGCCTGCCGATGGGGGAGCTGGCGATGTGGTACAGACGCGGGGCGTCCGGTTCGGCCGCCACGAACGGGCTGGTCATGATGCATCCTTTTCTTCTTCGAGGTACGCCCACAGGTGATGGACGGCGTAGGAGCGCCACGGCCGCCAGTTCTCTGCCAGCCGCTGGGCCAGCGCCGCCGCCGCCCGGGCCGCCCGCGCCCGCGCGGCCGGGCCGGTTCCGGCCGGTACCGCACCCAGCCGGGCCAGCGCCTCGAGCACGCCGACGTCCGTCGGCAGGAACGCGTCCGGGTCGGACAGCGCGCGCATCCGGATATAGGAGACGGTCCACGGCCCGATACCCGGCAGCGCCAGCAGCGCCTCGGCGGCCCGCTCCCGCTCGGCGCCCGGGTCGAGCGACAGCTCGCCCCCCGCCAGCGCGGCGGCCAGGCCGGTCAGCGCCAGGGCGCGGCTGCGCGGCATCGGCAGCGTGCCCGGGTCGGCGGCGGCCAGCGTCTCGGCGGCCGGGAAGCAGTGCGTCAGCGGCCCGTCCGGCCGCGACAGCGGCTTGCCGTAGGCGGCGGTCAGCCGCGCCCCCAGCCGCCGGGCGGCGGCCACCGACACCTGCTGGCCGAGCACGGCCCGCAGCGCCAGCTCGCTGCCGTCCACGTGGCCGGGCGAGCGCCGCCCCGGGTTGGCCGTGGCCAGCGGCCCCAGTACCGGGTCGGCGGCCAGGTAGCCGGTGACGGCCTCGGGGTCCGCGTCCAGGTCGAGCAGGCGCCGGCAGCGCTGCACCGCGGCCGTCAGGTCGCGCAGGTCCTCGAGCTGGAGCTCGCACTCGACGTAACCCGGATCCGGCCGATGCCGGCCCGGGTGCCCGCCCGGCGAGGGCGCGAGCAGGCTCAGGGACAAGATGCCGACCCCGTTCGGCAGGCTGATTGTCCGGCGGTAGCTGCCGTCCCGCACCTCTTCCACCCCCGGGATAGCCCGGGCGGCCAGGTAGCCCAGCATCCGCTCGCCGTCGATCGGCGCCCGGTAGGCCAGCCGAAGGCGGATCAGCCCGGGCACCCCCGGGTCGCCTGTCGGCCGCGCCGGCAGCCGCCGGGTCGGCGCGACCCGCCTCCCGCGCGCCTCGCGCAGCTGGGTCGGCGTGACCGCGAAGACCTCGCGGACGGTCGCGTTGAACTGCCTGATGCTGGCGAAGCCGGCCGCGAAGGCGATCTCGGACAGCGGCAGCGCGGTGGTCTCGGTGAGGATGCGCGCGGTCTGCGCCCGCTGCGCGCGGGCGATGGCCAGCGGGCCCGCGCCGAGCTCGGCGGTGACCAGGCGGCGGACCTGGCGCTGCTCGTAGCCGAGCCGGCTGGCCAGGCCCTCGACGCCGTCCCGGTCGACCACGCCGTCGGCGATCAGCCGCATGGCCCGCCCGACCACGTCGGCCCGGATGTTCCACTCGGGCGACCCGGGGGAGGCGTCCGGGCGGCACCGCTTGCAGGCCCGGAAGCCCGCCTCCTGAGCCGCGGCCGCGCTGCGGTAGAACCGCATGTTCTCGCGTTTCGGCGTGATCGCCGGGCAGGACGGCCGGCAGTAGATGCCGGTCGAGGTCACCCCGGTGAAGAACACGCCGTCGAAGCGGGGATCCTTGCTGACCGCCGCCTGGTAGCGCCGCTCGTCGTCCAGCGCCGCCACCCCGCCCGGGGCGGTCGTCTCGTTCTCCTTCACGTCTTCCACAATGCCAGCCCGCGGGGACCATAACTGGCGGGAATCGGACACTGACCCCCGCGGTGGCGAAAGCCAGCGCGCCCGGTGACATCACCGGTAATCTCATGCGCGGACAGTAATCAAATCATTACAAGAATTCCCCCGAACGAGCTCGTGTCACGCTCCGTTACCCGCATCTCGCGATCACTTGGATATCGCCAAGTATCACGTGTCACGCCAGAACCACATTTGTCACCCTTTGTAGGACCTATCCCGAAAGATAGGTAAGTGTTACCTTGTCACCCATTGCATTGGGGACGCCACGTAGTGTTACATTACAAATGGTAGCGAAACAACTTCGCTCCGTGTTAGACCGCATTCGAGGTGTGTGTCGTGGCCAGCAACTATCCGGACGAGGGCCTGCCGGCGAACGAGGGTGGAGACTACCCCGCCGAACTGCCATTCCGTACGGGGGGCACTGGCCGTCCGCCGCACACCGAAGCCCGTGCCGAACTGCGCGACCGGGAGACCTACTACGCAGAGTTGCGGTTCGCCGTGCACTGCCAGAGCCGGTCCATTCCCGCCCCGCGCACCGCCCTCGACAACGAGGACGCCAGCAGCTGGTCGGACCGCGCTTCCACGAAGGGCGCCCAGGGGAACCGTGCCCATGAGGGGCGTGCCGCCGCTGACGGCGGCACCGAGGGCGAAAGTTGGGATGACATGATCGCGCGCTTCGGCGACACCTGGACCTAGACCACCGGCGGCGGTCCCGGAGCCTTCCTCCGGCGCTCGGGCGTCCGGGACCGTCACCGGTTTACCGGGTGAGTGAGAAATCGGGGATCTACCTGCGCCAGAAGTCGAAGCGGTCGCGTCCCGCCCGGAACCCGGCCGCTTCGACCATATCCACGGCCAGCTTGAACTTGTCGCCCACCCGCCAGGGCTGGTGCGCGTCGCTGCCGAACGAGACCGCCTTGCCGCCGGCCTCCCGCCACCAGCTCACCAGCTCGGCCGAGAGCAGCGGGCTCTTGGTGTTCACCTCGAGCACCCGGTCACCGGCCGCCAGGGCCCGCAGCACGGCCCGGTACTCGGCCTCGAACGCCTGCTCGGAGTACGGGCCGGCCGACCATGGCCACATCCGCCGCGGGAAGTCGATATGCGCCAGCACCTGGAACAGGTCGCTGCCCTCGACCAGCCGGAGCAGCTCGGCGAGGTAGCTGCGCATCACCTCCTCGGGCGGCATCAGCCGGTACAGGTCGTCGGCGGCGGTCAGCCGGCCGTTGCACGGGATCGCGTGCAACGAGCCGAGGATCCGGTCCGGGCCAGCGGGGGCGGTCCGGGCCACCGTCGCGGCCGCGCTCGCGCCCCACAGGTGCGCCTCGCCGATCTCGACGCCGGACATGATCCGCAGCTCGGGGTACCGCTCCCGGCACTCCTGCAGGGTCGCGTAGTAGCCGTCCAGGTCGATCAGGTGCATCCGGCTGTACCGGTGCGGGTCGAGGTTCAGCGCGCCGATCTGGTCGCCGTCGATCCAGGTGGTGAAGTCGAGGTGGTCGGTGAACGCCAGGCCGGGCAGGCCGGCCGCCACCGCCTGCTCGCAGCTGCGTGCCATGGAGGCCTCGCGCGGCGCGTCCCACGACCATTGGGTGTGCACGTGATTGTCGACGGGGGGAGACCAGCTTCCGCTGTTGCTTTCTTCGCCGGCCGGTTGCTGCGCAGGGGGCACGCCTGATCGGTCCTACTCGTGTCGTGGCTGATGCTTACCCTCGAGCCTATCGAGGCCTCCGTCCGGTCCCGGTGGCGCGTCGGCGCTGCTGGCGGGCCAGGTGGCTACCAGCCGCCCGGCTCGGGGCGCGGCTTGGCCGAGGTAATGACGTACACCTCGCCGCCGTCGGCGTCGGGCGGCGGGGGAGCGGCGGGCTTGACCGGCGGCGCCTCCAGGGCAGGCGCGCCCGCGGGCTCCACCGGCTCGGCCGGGTCCTCGCCGTCGCTCCTGCGCTTCCTGGCCGTCTCCGCGGTGACCTTCTCGGCCAGCTTCTGCCAGCGATCCTCCCACTCGGCGACGTTCCCGTCGCAGGCACGGACGAAGGCGATCGCGACCGGGAGGGTAGGCATCCGCAGGCCGCCCGCGGCCGCCGCCAGCGTCTTCATCTCGAAGTGCGAGGTCTCGGCCATCTCCGGGTACTCGAGGTCGGCCTTGGCCCGCAGCGCGCGCAGGTCCCGGGCGAACGCCTCCAGGTCGTCCGGCGCGATGCTCGCCACCGGCTGGGCGCCGGCCGGCCGCTCCTCCGGTACGGCGGTGTCACGCTGCCTGATCACCGGCCCCGGCGGCTCAGGCGGCGTCCCCGGCCGCTCGCGTCCGTCCGGAGCCTCGTACCGAGGCCGCTGCCCCTGCTCCCGCAGCGGCGGAGCACCCGGCTCCCGCAGCGGCGGAGTACCCGGCTCCCGCAGCGGCGGAGTACCTGGTTCCCGCAGCGGCGGTCCACCCGGACCGCCCGGTCCCCCCGGTGCCCCGGACAGCCCGGACGGTCCCGGCGCCCCAGCCACCCCGGGGGAGCTGTAGGAGGCCGGGCTCCCGATCGGCGGCGCCCCGTGCGCCGGCCCGCTGTAGGACGTCGGGCTGCCGTGCGGCGGTCCTCCGTGCGCCGGTCCTCCGTGCGGCGGTGCCCCGTGCGCCGGTCCTCCGTGCAGCGGCCCCATAGGCGCCGAGCCTGAAGGCCCTGGCCCTGAATGTGCTGGTCCTGAATGCGCTGGTCCTGGCTGTGCTGGTCCTGAATGTGCGGGCCCTGGATGTGACGGCCCCGGGGGTACTGGCCCTGGTGACACCGGTCCCGAATGAACCGGTCCCGGGTGCGCGGGCCCGGCGTGCACTGGTCCGCCGTGCGCCTGCTCTGCCTGCGCTGGTCTTACGCGCGGTTGTTCACCGTGTGCAGGCCCACCCGTGACGGGCCCGCCTGCGACCGGCCCGCCCATAGCAGTGCCGCCCATAGCAGGGCCGCCCATAGCAGGACCGCCCGCGCCGTTACCCGGTGGCGGCGCGGCTGACGGTCGGCTCCAGCTGTCGCTGTACTGATCCTGAGGCGGTCGGGCGGGGCTGTGATGACGGCCCGTGGTACCGCCCGGCGCGCTCGGGCCGGACGGCCGGAAAAGGCGGTCCGCTCCCGGCGGCACGCGCCGCCCGTTCGGCAGCCGGCTGCCTCCGTTGGGCCCGCCGTTCGGTGGTACCCCATGGTTCATCGACCCGTTCGGCCGGTTCGCGAACCCCTCATTCGGTGCCCCGCCATTCGGCCCGGGCACGTGCGGCGCCCCGCCATTCGGCCCCGGCACGTGCGGCGCCCCGCCATTCGGCCCCGGCACGTGCGGCGCGGCGGCATTCGGCCCGGGTCCGTGCGGTCCGGCGGCATTCGCTGGGCCGCCGTTCGGCCCCGGTCCATGCGCCCCGCCATCGGGGTAACCGCCACCCGGGTAGCCGCCGTTGGGGTACCCGCCTTCCGGATGGCCGCCGTTGGGGTACCCGCCTTCCGGATGGCCGCCGTTGGGGTACCCGCCTTCCGGATAGCCGCCGTTGGGGTACCCGCCATCTGCGTAGTTGCTGTTCGGATAACCGCCGTTCGGGCCGCCGGGGGAACCGCCGCGCGGTCCCGCCCCCTGCGGCCCGCCATAGCTTGTACCGCCGTTCGGCGGCATTCCCGGCGAGAACCGGCCGGGCTGACCCGGCTGACCCGGGTAGGACCGTCCGGGCTCGCGGGGCCGCGGCGAACGGGGCGGCGCCTCGCCAGGGCGGTGCAGCAATTGCCCGTAGCCGTCCTCTTCGAGGTCGGCCGCCAGGCCCGGCCCGGCGGCAGCGTCCTCCTCGACCGGGGCGGGGTAACCCTCGTCCGAGGGGTAGGGTCTAGAACCGTTGCCACGGCGATCGCGCTCGCGTCTCGGCAGACCGTACGCGTCACGGCCGAGGCCGGTGTCGCTACGTTCCACCAGATACCTCCTGGACCTTGCTGTCCAGCCATAACGCGGGACGCTTGCCCTTACCCCTTGAGTGTAGGTCGATGGAAATCCCCTGTATGACCTAGACGGCTAATTGTCACTAATTGCACACAATCAGGCGTATCGCGGGGTATCCGCCTGATGGCGCCTAGTGTCGAAGGCGCTGTGTCAATTGAGACGGGCGGCCGGCCGGCCCTGTGGTGCGGACGGTCGCGGGCGGGGTTACAGTCGGAACAGGAGCAATCGGCGGAGCGGCCATGTCCTGGATCGTGTGGCTCATCTTGGCAGCGGTACTCGGCGTGGCCGAATTGCTCACCACGACGCTGGCCTTTGGCCTCATCGCGGTCGCGGCGGTGGTCGCGGCCGTCATCGGGACGTTTCACATCGGCTTGGCGGTCGAGCTCGCCGCGTTCGTCGTCGCGGCCGGAGCCGGCATCGGCTTCATCCGGCCGATAGCGATGCGGCATATCAAGCAGCCGCCGCTGCTGCGCACCGGAACCGCGGCCCTCGTCGGTCGCTCGGCGATCGTCCTGGAGGAGGTCTCCGAGCACAGCGGGCGGATTCGCATCGGCGGCGAGGAATGGTCCTCGCGTCCTTACGACGAGTCGCTGGTGATCCCGGTTGGCGCCAAGGTCGACGTCATGCAGATCGACGGCGCCACCGCCCTCGTTTACCCTCGGGAGTAGTCATGTTGATCGCGGAGATAGCCATCGCGGCGGTAGTCGCGTTGCTGGTTGTTATCACTGTGATGCGTTCGATTCGGATCGTGCCGCAGGCGCGCGCCCGGAACGTCGAACGGCTCGGCCGTTACCGCAAGACGCTCGAGCCGGGGATGAACTTCGTCATTCCCGGGATCGACCGGGTGAAGCCGATGATCGACCTGCGCGAGCAGGTGGTCTCGTTCAACGGCGCTCCGGTTATCACCGAGGACAACCTGGTCGTGCTCATCGACACGGTGCTGTTCTTCCAGGTGACGGACCCGCGGGCGGCGGACTACGAGATCGTCAACTACATCCAGGCGATCGAGCAGATCACCGCGACGATGCTGCGCAGCGTGATCGGGTCGATGGACCTGGAGCAGACGCTGACCTCGCGCGACAAGATCAACGCCTTGCTGCGCGGCGTGCTGGATGACGCGTCCGGCAAGTGGGGCATCCGGGTCACCCGGGTGGAGATCAAGGCCATCGACCCGCCGAAGTCGGTCAAGGACGCGATGGAGAAGCAGATGCGCGCCGAGCGCGAGAAGCGCGCCGCGATCCTGACCGCCGAGGGCGTCCGGCAGTCCAAGATCTTGACCGCCGAAGGCGAGAAGCAAAGTGCCATCCTGACCGCCGAGGGTGTCCGGCAGGCCAAGATCCTGACCGCGGAAGGCGAGGCCCAGGCCATCGAGGCCGTCTTCCAGGCGGTGCACGAGAACGACCCCGATCCCAAGCTGCTCGCGTACCAGTACCTGCAGACCCTGCCGCAGCTAGCGCAGGGCGCGGGTAACACGTTCTGGGTCATCCCGAGCGAGGTCACGACCGCGCTGCGGTCGGTCGCCAGCGCGTTCGGCGGCGGCGAGACGGCGTCCGGCCCGGCCGCCGTTCCCGCCCCGAGGACCAGCGCACCCAGGGACAGCGCACCCAGGGACAGCGCCCTCAGTGACAGTGCGCCGAGGGGCGGGGCAGCGAAGCCGCCGGAGACCTCCCGGCCGGAGCCGCCCGCCATCCCGGTGGGAGATGCGCCCGCTGCGGTACCGGCCGGCAGCGGACCCGCCGCCCTGGAGGCCGCTCCGGCTGGCCGGCCCGCCGCGACCGCCCCGGCCGCGACCGCCCCGGCCGCGACCGCCCCGGCCGGGGTCGACGCCCTGAGCGCTATGCTGGCCGCCGCCATCCCCGGGACCAGTTTCGCCGATCCGCTCGGCTCGGCCGGCCCGGCCCCGTCCGAGGCTGAAGTCCCAGGCACACCGCAGGACAACGACCCGCCCTCGGCCAACGGGGCCGAGACGGGAAGTCAGGGCCTCACTTAAGTATCAGGACGAGCGCGCTGCCGATAAGCGCGGCAATGATGATGACCACCAGGAGCCGGACCGGGAAGTACCGGTCCGGCCGGCCGGCGTGGGCCGGCTGACCAGGGGCAGGGGCCCCCTGCGGGCTGGCCGGCTGCGCCGTCCCTGAGCTCACAGCTGTCCCTGAGCTCGTCGCCGTTCCGGCCATGGCCGGGGACCGGGGCGTGGCCTCGGTGGCCGGGGGAGTGGCCGTTTCCGCAGCGGAGGGCCAGGACGCCCGCGTGATCGCCGGTTCCTCCGGGCGCGCTGCCGAGGGCGCTCTCAGCTCGGCAGGAACCGAGGCGGCGGGGGAAGGCGCGGTCGGCTTGGACCAGAAGTCGGTCCGCTCCGGAGCCGTCAGGCCTTCGGTCTGATAGCGCGGTATCCGCTCGGTGAGATCGGGCTCCCGCGCCACGGACGCAGCCTCCGGCAGCGAGGCCAGCCCGGAATCCGTCCGGGCCGACCAGGACGACGGCTCGTGGTCAGCGGGCGATGACCAGGAAGAAGGCTCGTTGTCGGCCGGGGATGACCACGAGGACGGCTCGTTGTCGGCGGGCGACGACTGCGGCGGCCCTTGCTGCAGCCAGGAGAAATCCTCCTCGGCCGGGGTACCCCCGCCTGCATCCGCGGTGGTGGTGAAGGCGGCGTCGAACGGCCCGCGGTTGACCTGCTGGGCGGAGTTGTGGCCGTTGGCCGACGTAACGTGCGGATCGGGGACAGCGTCCCAGCCCGGGCTGGGACCCCAGCCTGCCCCGCCGGCGGGGGCTTCGTCCGGCTCCGGGGGGTCGTAGCCCGGGCGGGCATCAGCCGCGGCCGGGGTCACGCTGCCAGGATCATCGGCCTTGCGGCCGGGCTGCTCCGTGCGTCCCTGGTCACCGCGCAGAGCGGCCCGGATCCGGTCCGGGTCGTAGACATCGGGCGGCGCGACGCCAACTCCGGCGCGAGCACCCGCCACGGCGGCCGCGCTCGCACCGGCGGGCCTGACCGGGAGATCCGGGTCGTCGGGCACCTCGGGGTTGAGGCGCCGCCACCGTTCTTCCCAGTCCAGGACATCACCTTCGCAGGCACGGACATAGGCGCTGAGGATTGGCAGGCCGGGCAGGGAAGGGCCGTTCTCGGCTTCCTTCAGCACGTCGCTCGGGTAATGCGCCCGGGCTGACAATTCGTCGTACCCGATCACGGCGGAATCGCGCAGCGCACGCAGGTCGGCAAGGAACCGTGCCTGATCGTCGCCGGATCCGGCCGACCACGTTCCCCGGATTTGCAACTGGGCACCTTCCCGTTGGATACGCATGGGCTCAGGCACCCACCCGCGCCCGCACCTCATCACCTGGGATTATCGGGCAGGGTACCGCGCCAGCCGCCACTGTGTCGCTGATACCGCGCATTTCCTATTAAGTGTCTCTCACCAGGCGCGCAAGCGTGCCGAAATCGCGCATCCGGACCCGGCTGAACCCGGTAATGTACCCCTCTGGCGCCTGGCCCAGGCCACGCTCGGGTGGTTGGCCGCCTCAGCGTCCCCACCGTTCCCGTCCACCCTATCCTGCCACTTACGCACCAGCCCGGACGGTGTTTCCCGGTTGATCCCGGACGGACCGATACGCAGCCCGCCCCGGTAGCCCGGATCCCGGTTCTCAGCCGCCACACCCGCCCCACTGCTCACACCCTCACCGGCCCGGCCTCTACCCCGCTCCCGCCAAACGACATGGATGGAGCATCAATGTCGTCAGCGCGACATCGATGGAGCATCAATGTCGCTGCCAGGAGCCGGAACCTCGCTGCCAGGAGCCGGAACGTCGTCCGCCAGAAGCCGGGGCAGCCGGAAGCCGGGGCAGCCGGAAGCCGGGGCAGCCGGAAGCCGGGGCAGCCGGAAGCCGGGGCAGCCGGAAGCCGGGGCAGCCGGAAAGCCGGGCAGCCGGAAAGCCGGGCAGCCGGAAAGCCGGGCAGCCGGGCAGCCGGAAAGCCGCAA
Source organism: Streptosporangiaceae bacterium (assembly GCA_025934635.1). The sequence continues at coordinate 16,427 of JAICWX010000058.1, forward strand.
GCCGCGTAAGAACACGCCGGGTTCGGGACTCAGAACCGGATAGCCAGGCCGATCGTGAACACGATGCCGAACGCCAGTTGCAGCCGCCCGGTCTGGCCGAGCGCCTTGATCAGGGCGGGACCCGACGCGCCCGCGCGAACCGCCCGGACCGGCGGCCGGGCCAGCGGCAGCGCCAGCGCGGTGATGAGGGTGAGCGGGCGATAGAACGCGAGCAGCGCCGCGACCCCGAACGGCACGAGCAGGGTCAGCACGTACGCCAGGCGGCTGCGCGCGTCGCCGAGCATGACCGCGAGCGTGCGCTTGCCCGCCACCGTGTCGGTGCGGATGTCGCGCAGGTTGTTGACCATGAGCAGCGCGCAGGCCAGCAGCCCGGCCGGCACCGAGGCGGCCAGTCCCAGCCAGCTGAGCGTCTTCATCTGCACGAACGCGGTGCCGGCCACAGCCACCACCCCGAAGCACAAGAACACGAAGACCTCGCCCAGGCCGTTGTACCCGTAGGGGCGAGGGCCGCCGGTATAGAACCAGGCCGCCGCGATGCACGCCGCGCCTACGGCTAGCAGCCACCAGGACGTCACCGCGGCCAGCGCCAGCCCGGCCACCCCCGCCACGAAGAAGAAGGCCAAGGCCGCGAGCAGGACGTGCCGAGGCGGTGCGAGCCCGGCCGCGACCAGCCGGACCGGCCCGACCCGGCGCTCGTCCGAGCCGCGCACGCCGTCGCTGTAGTCATTGGCGTAGTTGACGCCGACCTGCAGCGCCAGCGCCACCACCAGTGCCAGCAGCGCCCGCCACCAGGAGAACCGGTCGTACCCGAGGGCCACGCCCGAGCCGATCAGCACCGGCATCACGGCCGCCGGCAGCGTTCTGGGCCGCGTCCCCGCCAGCCATTCCCGAGCTTCAGCCACGCACAGATCCTAGGTCAACCGCTGATAGCCGTATGCAGCCGGACGACCGGCACGCTCGTACCCACGTCGAGCTCGCCCCGGGCACCGTCAAGAGCCCAGCCGGCCGACTCGAGGAAGCCAGTCAGCGCCGTGTCCGCCTCCAGGGCCCAGATCGAAATGGTGTGGAAGCCATCCTCGGTGAGCGTGTCCGCCACCGCTTGCACGAGCCGGCTGCCGTGCCCGCAGCCCACCCGTTCGGGGGAAATGCGCAGCTCGTATACCTCGCCGTCGGTGCCCGGCCAGCGGTCTTTATCGGTGGCGGGGCCGACCGAGGCGAACCCGGCGACCTCCCGCTCCGGGGCCCCGGTGACGGCCGCCAGCACGCGGTGCCTGCTCGTCGGCGGGTTGGTAATCGCCTCCCGCCAGCGGTCCCGCCACGCGCCCTCGGCCTCGTCGCCGGTCAGCTGGGTCAGCAGCGTCTCCGGTACGATCCCGGCGAAGCTGCGGCGCCACGCGGCGACCTGGATCCGGGCCAGGGCGCCCGCGTCACCGGCGCGGGCTGGGCGCACGAAGCCCGCGGCTACCTCGGGCGGCGAAGCCGGGCTCATTTGCCGGGCTGGGCGATGAGCGTGATGTCGCGCGCCGCCCCGGTCGCGGCTGAAGTGGCCATGGCCGCGTAGACCTGCAGCGCCGCGCTGACCGGGCGCTGCCGGCCGGCCGGCCGGTAAGCGCCCAGGGAATCCAGCAACCGCGCGCGACGACGAGCCAGCTCGGCGTCCAGCACGTCGAGCCGCAGCTCGCGCCGCGGGATGTCGATCACCACGGTGTCGCCGTTCTCGGCCAGCGCGATCGGGCCGCCCCCGGCCGCCTCCGGCGCGACGTGGCAGATCGACAGGCCCGCGGTCCCGCCGGAGAACCGCCCGTCGGTGATCAGCGCGCAGGCCCGGCCGAGTCCCTTGCCCTTAAGGAACGAAGTCGGGTACAGCATCTCCTGCATGCCAGGGCCGCCGCGCGGGCCCTCGTAGCGGATGACCACCACATCGCCCGCCGTGACGGCGCCGTCCAGGATCCCGGCGACCGCATCCTCCTGGCTCTCGAACACCACCGCCGGGCCGGAGAACTGCCAGATCTCCTCGGGCACGCCGGCGGTCTTGACGATCGCGCCGTCCGGCGCCAGGTTCCCGGACAGCACGGCCAGCCCGCCGTCGGCGGTGTAGGCGTGCTCGATGTCCCGGATGCAGCCGGCCGCCCTATCAAGATCCAGCGTGTCCCAGCGCTTCGACTGCGCGTACGGCCTGGTGGTGCGGACCCCGCCGGGCGCGGCGTGGTAAAGCTCCACCGCCTCAGCGGAAACAGCGGGCGAACGAAGGTCCCACGCGTCGAGGAACTCCCGCAGCGACGCGCTGTGCACGGTGCGCACGCCGCGGTTGAGCAGCCCGCCGCGGTCGAGCTCACCGAGGATCGTCGGGATGCCGCCGGCCCGGTGCACGTCCTCGACGTGGTACGAGCTGCTCGGCGCGACCTTGCACAGGCAGGGCACGCGGCGGGACAGCTCGTCGATCTCCTTCAGGCCGAAGTTGACGCCCGCCTCGTGGGCCGCGGCCAGCAGGTGCAGGATCGTGTTGGTCGACCCGCCCATGGCGACGTCGAGCGCCATCGCGTTCTCGAACGCGTCCCGGTTCGCGATCGCCCGGGGCAGCACCGAGGCGTCCTCGTCGGCGTAGTACTGCCGGGTGATCTCGGCGATCAGCCTGCCAGCCCGCTCGAACAGGCCGCGCCGGGCGGAGTGGGTGGCCAGCGTCGTCCCGTTCCCCGGCAGCGCCAGGCCGATCGCCTCGGCCAGGCAGTTCATCGAGTTCGCGGTGAACATGCCGGAGCAGGACCCGCAGGTGGGGCAGGCGGACTCTTCCATCTCGAGCAGCCGCTCGTCGGAGACCGACGGATCGGCCGCGGCGATCATCGGGTCGATCAGGTCGAGCTTGGCGCCGCCGCTCAGCGCGGGCGGCGCGCCGGCCTCCATCGGGCCGCCGGACACGAACACGGTCGGGATGTTCAGCCGCATGGTGGCGATCAGCATGCCCGGCGTGATCTTGTCGCAGTTCGAGATGCAGATCATGGCGTCGGCGCAGTGCGCGTTCACCATGTACTCCACCGAGTCGGCGATCAGCTCCCGGCTGGGCAGCGAGTACAGCATGCCGCCGTGGCCCATGGCGATGCCGTCGTCCACCGCGATCGTGTTGAACTCGCGCGGGATCGCCCCGGCGTCCCGCACGGCGGAAGCGACCACCTGGCCGACCTCGCGCAGGTGCACGTGCCCCGGCACGAACTCGGTGAAGCTGTTCGCCACCGCGATGATCGGCTTGCCGATGTCTTCCCTGGCTACCCCGGTCGCCCGCAGCAGGGCGCGGGCGCCCGCCATGTTCCGGCCGTGCGTGACCGTCCGGGACCGAAGCGACGGCATACCGATCTCCCCTCAGCGTGGGCTGGCCCAGCGGCGCTGGCCTCGCTGGCCTCGATGCTGTGCGGCCGAGCTGCGCGTGGCCGGGCAGGAAATCAGCCTACCGGGGCTCCGGGCCCGGTCCAGCTCACCGCCGAACCGAGCTGAGATGCGGGAACGCCTTGTTCGCGGCCTCGTAGATCTTCTCGATCTCGGAGTCGGTCAGCGGCCGGACGTCGGCTTGCTTGGCCCGGCGGCGCAGGTATTTACGCAGCCGCGGCCCGCTGAACACGTCGACATCCCTGATCGTGGCCACGTCCCAGGGGATCCTCGGGCCGTAGACCGCCATCACCGGGCGTACCGAGACCGGCTTGCCGACCTCGCCGGAGAGCATGTCGGCGGCCCGCTGGGCCTCCCACTGCGCGTGCAGGAGCCGGTCCTTCATGCTCTTCGGCCCGTGCCACAGCTGCGTGCCCTTCCTGGTCCGCACCGGCATGCGCTTGTCCCAGTTCTCCGAGTCGATGGCGAAGACGCCGGTCGGCCCGACCACCAGGTGGTCGATCTGCTCCTTGCTCTCCGGGATGGGCCTGGCGTGCATGGCGCGGTAACCCGCGCGCGCCAGCTTGCCCAGCTGCCGGCGGGTCCGCCGCTGGGCGGCGGTCATCCGGATGACGCCCGGGTAGCCGCGCCGCGACCGGTAGATGGTGTCGGCGATGATCACGACGGCGGCCAGCGTGAGACCGAGCTTCCAGGAGATCCAGAGCGAGAATCCCGCCATCACGGCGGCCGCGACGATGAGCCGCCACCGCCAGACCCGCATCCTCGGGTTCGCGGCCAGGTGGCTCAGGTTGCCCCGGCGCTCGCCGATGCCCGGCTGCCGCGGTTCTCCGGCCGGCTCCCCGACCGGGGTGACCACCAGCTTCCACTCCGCCTTGGGCGGGTCCGCCGTCCCGGCGGCCGCCGCCTCCTCCCGGCCGGTGCCCGCACCGGGCGGGGACCAGTCCCACAGCGGGAGGTCCGCCGAGTCCGCCGTGCCGTCCATCTCCGCCAGCCCAGCCTCAGGCAGCTCCACCTCGGGCAGCTCCGCCTCGGGCAGCTCCGTCTCGGGCACCCCGGCTTCAGGCAGCCCAGCCTCGGGCAGACCAGCCTCGGGCAGCCCGTCCTCAGCCCGGCCGTGGTCAGCCGTCCCGGCCCCGGTCAGCTCGGCTGTTCCCGATGTGCCCGTGGCGCCTGCCCCGGGCCACGCAGCGGGGCCGGAAGCGCCGCCCGGCGCATCCGGCGGGGCCTGGGCCGGCCCGCGATCCGGACCTCCCGGCACCTCCCCAGCGACCACATCCTGCGATCGTGCCCCGTCGTGTGTCGCCCCGCTGCGATTACGACCCGTCATCACCGAACGTGATGACTTATTTCTCAGCTTCGGCCACGCCATCCGGTATCACCCACCACCTCAGCGTAACTGCCTTAGGACTCAGCGCATAGCACGTCACTACGACGATTGTGCCCTACTCCGGCTGGTTTTATAGCTGGACATCCGGTTCGATAACCGGACGTCCCGGACATTGGCCCGTATCGGCCGTACTGCTAAATGGCCAGGTCGGCGCTCTATTAATGACGAACGTGCCCGCGTTGACGCACATGCTGACCCCGCCGCGCCTCATCGGCCGACGTCAGCGCGGGATCGGGCCGTCCGGGCCGGGCGCCTGCCGGCCGTGCTCACGGTGCGTTGTTTGTGAGCCTGGTGACGCAGCGAGACTTAGCCCTGAGGCTGGCCGCGGCCGCAGATAAGCGCGAGCAGCCAGAGCCGTCGGTAAACAGCCAACAAGGAATACCGGCGGGATCACCGCGGCAGTCCGTACCATAGCGGGTCCCTTCCCGGGCGTCATCATCGGACCCGGCCGTCGGCCCGGCCCCGGGGGGCCGGATTTGCCCGCCGGACATTTTGCCTGATAGCGCGCTAAACGTCTGGGACCGGCGTGGTTTACGATCTCCAGCATGGCCCAGATTCACGACCTCACCCTGATCGAGCTGGCCGCGGCGATCCGCTCGGGCGAGCTTTCGCCGGTCGCCGTCACCGACCACTACCTGCAACGAACGCAGGAACTCAACGACCAGGTCGGCGCGTTCTACACGGTGACCGCCGAGCTCGCCGCTGACCAGGCAAGAGAGGCCGAGAAAGCGGTAGCCGCGGCGCCGGACAAGGCGGCGCTGCCGCCGCTGACCGGGATACCCATCCCGATCAAGGACCTGAACATGGTGGCCGGGGTCAGGCAGACGCTCGGCTCGGTCGCCTTCGAGAACAGCGTGCCCGACACCGACGACAACGTGGTCGTCCTGCTCAGGCGGGCCGGCGCGGTCATCACCGGCAAGACCGCTACCCCCGAGTTCGGGCTGCCCTGCTACACCGAGACCAAGATCGGGCCGCCGGCCCGCACGCCGTGGGACCTGTCCAGGTCCGCGGGCGGGTCGAGCGGCGGCGCGGCCGCCGCGGTGGCGGCGGGCCTGGCCCCCGCGGCCCAGGGCAGCGACGGCGGCGGCTCCATCCGCATCCCGTCCAGCGTCTGCGGCCTGTTCGGCATCAAGGCGTCCCGCGGCCGGGTCTCCGAGGGCCCGCTCGTGCCCGACCTGGCCGGCCTGGGCGTCAACGGCCCGCTGGCGCGCACCGTGGCCGACGCCGCGCTGCTGCTCGACGTGATGGCGGAGAACTTCCCCGGCGACATGTACACCCAGCCGCCGCTGCCCGCGGGGGAGACGTTCCTCGGCTACGCCAGCCGGGAGCCGGGCCGGCTGCGGATCGGCCGGACCCTGCAGAGCCCGGTCGAGGGAACCGAGATCCACCCGGACTGCGTCGCGGCCTACGAGGAGGCCAGCGCCCTGCTGGCCAGCCTCGGGCACGAGGTCGAGGACATCGCCATGCCGCTCGGCCCGGACGTGGTCCCGTTCTTCGAGACCCTGTGGTACGCCTACGCCACGCTGGCCCCGCTCGCCCCGGAGCAGGAGGAACTGCTCCTCCCGCTGACCCGCTACCTGCGCGGGCGCGGCGTGCAGGTCCGCGCCCCGGAGCTCTTCTTCGCCCAGGGCTACCTGCAGGCGGTGACCCGGGCTGCGCTCGTCACGCTGAACGCCTACGACGCGGTCCTCACCCCCACGCTGGCCCTGCCGCCGCGCCCCGTCGGCTGGTTCGACGAGGTGGAGCCGGCCCAGAACTTCGAGCGCCAGAAGCTGTTCACCCCGTTCACCGCGCTCTACAACGTGTCCGGCCAGCCGGCCGTGAACGTCCCGCTGCACTGGAGCGCCGACGGCCTGCCGATCGGCGTCATGCTGGCCGGCCGGATGGGCGACGAGGGCACCCTGATCTCCCTGTCCGCCCAGCTCGAGCGGGCCCGCCCGTGGAAGGACCGGCACCCGCCGATCTGGTGAGGGTGCCCGGCGGGCACCTCGCCGCGGCAGCATAGGGTTGGGGCATGGCTTCGGGAGTCAGCGCGATCTTGCTCGACGCCGGCGGCGTCATGGTCTTTCCCCGGCCCGATCACGTGCGGCCCGGGCTGCGCGCGATCGGCCTGGATCCCGACCTGGCCACCCTGGAGCGGGCTCACTACCAGGCCATGGCGGCCCAGGACGCCGAGGCCCAGCCGCCGGTCCCGGGCACCTGGTGGCGCGACTACCTGGTGACCTACATCGCCGCGTGCGGCGTGCCCGCCGGCCAGTGCGAGCCGCTCGCCGCCGAGATAGCCGAACATCCCCGGACGGGCAGCTGGGCCTACGCCGGGATCGGGGTCAAGGACGGCCTGCGGGCCCTGGCCGCGCTCGGCCTGCCGATGGGCGTCGTCTCCAACTCCGACGGCAGCGTCGAAGGCGACCTGCGCCGCGAGGGCATCTGCTACGCGTCCGGCCCGGACGGCCCGGACGGTACCGGGTCAGCCGAGGGCGTCCCGATGGGCATCATCGTCGACTCCGCCGTGGTCGGCGTGGCCAAGCCGGACCCCCGGATCTTCAGCTTCGCCCTGGATGCCCTGGGCGTGCCCGCCGACGGCACCGTCCTGCACGTCGGTGACAGCCTGCGCTACGACGTGGCCGGCGCGCTCGCGGCCGGGCTGCAGCCGGTGCACATGGACCCGCACGGATTCTGCCCCGAGCCGGACGGCCACCCGCACGTCCGCAGCCTGACCGAGCTGGCTGAGTCACTGGCAACGAGTCCGCGCTGACCCATAGCTCTGCCAGTCCCCGGGGGTGACGACCCCCCCGAACCCCCCCGCCGAAGCAGTAAACTACGGCACCATGCGCTGGTCCCACATGCACATCCCCACGCTGCGCGACGACCCGGCCGACGCCGGGGCGCCCAGCCACCGCCTGCTGCTCCGCGCGGGCTATATCCGCCAGCTGATGGCCGGGCACTACTCCCTGCTGCCGCTCGGCCAGCGGGTCCGGCTCAAGGTGATCGGGATCATCCGCGAGGAGATGGACCGGATCGGCGCGCAGGAATTCGTGATGCCGATCATGCACCCGGCCGAGCTGTGGCAGAAGAGCGGCCGCTGGGAGCTGATGGGCGACGAGCTGTTCCGGCTCAAGGACCGCAAGGGCGCCGGCCTCGTCCTCGCCATGACCCACGAGGAGAACATCTCCGTGCTGGCCACGGAGCTGGAGTCCTACCGCGAGCTGCCGCAGCTGTGGTACCAGTTCCAGACCAAGATGCGCGACGAGCCGCGGCCCAAGGCCGGCCTGATGCGCACCCGCGAGTTCACCATGAAGGACTCCTACAGCTTCGACCTGGACGCGGCCGGGCTCGACCAGTCCTTCACCAAGCACCGCGACGCCTACGTGCGGATCTTCGAGCGGCTGTCGATCCCCGCCGTCCCGGTCGCGGCCTCCAGCGGCGCGATGGGCGGCTCGACCTCCACCGAGTTCGTCTGCCCCTCGCCGGCCGGCGAGGACCTCATCGTCCTTTGCCCGGAGTGCGGTTACGCCGCGAACATCGAGAAGGCCGCGTCCCAGCTGGCCGCCGTAGCTGACGCCGAACGGGCGGGGGAGCTTCTCACCGCCCCCGAGCCCTTCGCCACCCCCGGCGTGCGCACGATCGACGATCTCATCTCGCAGTACCAGGCTCCGGCCGACCGGCAGGTCAAGACCCTCGTCTACTTCCTCGACGACGTGCTCACCCTGGTCCTTATGCGGGGCGACCACGCGCTGAACGAGCAGAAGCTCGCCGACGCCACCGGCGCGGTCGCGATCCGTCCCGCCCAGCCGGAGGAGATCCAGGCCGCGCTCGGCGCCCTGCCCGGCAGCCTGGGCGCGGTCGGCGTCACTAACCACCCGGTCATCGCGGACGAGGCGCTGCGCGGCCGGCGCGGGATGTTCACCGGCGCCAACGTCGACGACACCCACCTGCGCGGCGTGGACGTCGAGCGCGACATCAGCGTGGGCCGGTGGGCCGACCTGCGCGAGGTAGCGGCCGGCGACGCGTGCGTCAACTGCGGGCACGGCCTCGAGATCGAGCGGGGCATCGAGGTCGGGCACATCTTCAAGCTCGGCTACAAGTACTCCGACGCCATGGACATCCGGGTATCCGGCCCGGACGGCAAGCCGGCCAAGCCGATCATGGGCTGCTACGGCATCGGCGTCGAGCGCGCCATGGCCACCGCCGTCGAGGTCCACCACGACGAAAAGGGCATCATCTGGCCGGTCGCGATCGCCCCGTTCGAGGTCGTGGTGGTCGTCGCCCAGTCCGAGAACGCCGAAGTGGCGGCCGAAGGGGAGCGGGTCTACCAGTCGCTGCTGGAGGCCGGCGTCGAGGTCATCGTGGACGACCGCACCGTCCGGGCCGGCGTCAAGTTCAGCGACGCCGAGCTGACCGGCATCCCGTTCCGGGTTACCGTGGGCAAGCGGGGCCTGGCTTCGGGGACCGCGGAGCTCACCGACCGCGCCGCCGGCACGACCGTCCAGATCCCGCTGGGCGCCGAGCTGGCCAAGCACGTCCGGGAGGCCGTGTCCTCAGCGAGCTGACGCACCCGCTCATCGTCGCCGACGGCTACCACCGCATCTGCGCGAGCTACTGGATCGACGAGAACCCCGGCATCCCCTGCGTCCTGGTCGACGCCTAGCCCTGCTCCGCCTGCCCGTCCCTGGCCTGGCAGCGCAGGGCCCGCAGCACGTCGTCGCGGCCCTCGGTGAGCACCCGGCGCAGCCCGTCCGGCGGGTTCTCGGCGGCGATGTAGTCGTCGGTGGCCCGCACCGTCTCGGCCGAGATCGCAGCGGCGGAGTAGATCCCGCCCGCGAAGTCCTGCGCCATCGCTGAGGACCAGTCCCGCCACACGTCCCCGACCGCGGCGAAGTACTGCTCCCGGTACGGCTCGGTCAGCTCCGCGTGGTCCAAGTCGACGAAACCGGACAAGATGGCGCGGAACGTGGCCAGGGTCGGCTCGCCGGAGACCATCGTGTCCCAGGCCGCCTGCTTGGCTTCGGCGGTGGGGATGGCCGCGCGGCACGTCTCGGCGTTCCGCTGACCCGCGTCGGTGGCGTCCCGGTCCAGTTCGGACTCGATCCGTTCCGCGCCGAACCCGTCGGCGCCCATGCTGACCAGCCGGGCCAGCAGGGTCCAGCGCAGGTCGGTGTCGACGGCGAGGCCGTCAAGGGCCGCCGAGCCGTCGAGCAGCCCGGCCAGCAGGGCCAGGTCATCCGCGCTGGTGGCCACTCCGGTGAAGGCCCGGACGTAGGCGAGCTGGACGTCGGAGCCGGCCGGCGCCCCGTTCAGCAGGCCGCGCAGCGTGCTGGCGATCAGGGCCAGCCCGGTCGCCCGCCAGCCGGGGGCGGCCAGCCGGCGCACCGCCAGGCTGGCTTGCCGCAGCAGGGTCTGCACCACGCTGATGTCGGCCACCGAGGAGATGCCCGCCAGGACCAGGCGCACGTAGTCGCGCGCCGCCATCTCGCCGTCCCGGCACATGTCCCAGGCGGCGGACCAGCACAGCGCCGCGGGCAGCGAATCGGTGAAGTCCCCGATCGAGTCCACCAGCGTGCGCAGCGAGTGCTCGTCGAGCCGGATCTTGGCGTAGGTGAGGTCCTCGTCGTTCACCAGCACCAGGTCGGGACGCTGCTGGCCGGCCAGTTCCGCGATCACGGTGCGCGCCCCGGTCACGTCGGTTTCGACCCGGTGCCGCCGGACGATGCCGTCCGCGGTCCGGTCGTACAGGCCGATGGCGACGCGGTGGGAGCGGAGCGTCGGGTGCGTGGCCGCGGCCTCCTGCTCCACCACGAACTCGGTGAGCCGGCCGTCCGCGTCCACCGTGTAGGACGGCCGCAGCGTGTTTACCCCGGCCTGCTGCAGCCACTCCGCCGACCAGGTGGCCAGGTCACGGCCGGAGGTCTCCTCCAGCGCGGCCAGCAGGTCGGCCAGCGTCGCGTTGCCCCAGGCGTGCGCGGCGAAGTACTTCCGCACGCCGTCCAGGAAATTCTCCCGCCCGACGTAAGCCACCAGCTGCTTGAGCACGGCCGCGCCCTTGGCGTAGGTGATCCCGTCGAAGTTCAGCTCGACCGCGGCGATGTCGGGAATGTCGGCGGCGATCGGGTGGGTGGAGGGCAGCTGGTCCTGCCGGTAGGCCCAGGCCTTGTACAGCTGCGCGAACGTGGTCCAGGCGGATGTCCACCGGGTGCCCTCGGCCTGCGCCAGCGTGCCGGCCCAGGTGGCGAACGACTCGTTCAGCCACAGGTCGTCCCACCAGCGCATGGTGACCAGGTCGCCGAACCACATGTGCGCCATCTCGTGCAGGATCGTCTCGGCCCGCGCCTCGTGGGCGAAGTCCGTGACCCGGGACCGGAAGATGTAGCTCTCCAGGAACGTGACGCAGCCCGCGTTCTCCATCGCGCCCTCTTTGAATTCGGGCACGAAGAGCTGGTCGTACTTGCCGAACGGGTACTTGATGCCGAACGAGCCGTGGAAGAAGTCGAAGCCCTGCCGCGTCACCTCGAAGAGCTCGTCGGCGTCGAGGTACTCCGCCAGCGACTGGCGGCAGTAGATGCCGAGCGGGATGCCGTCGTGCTCGTCCCTGACCACGTGATAGGGCCCGGCTGCGACCGCGGTGATGTAGGTGGACATGACCGGCGTGGGCGGGAAGCTCCAGCGGACCGCCCCGAAGCCGGCGGGGCCCTCCGGAAGGTGGGAGTCCGGCGCCATGTTGGACACCACCTGCCAGCCCTCGGGGGCGGTGACCTGGAGCTGGTACGTGGCCTTCATGTCCGGCTGGTCGAAGCAGGCGTAGATCCGGTGCGCGTCGAAGGTCTCCAGGTCCGAGTACAGGTAGACCTGCTTGTCGGCCGGGTCGGTGAACCGGTGCAGGCCTTCGCCGCTGCGTGAGTAGGCGCAGTCGGCCACCACCCGGAGCACGTTGGCGGCGGCCAGCCCGGTCAGCACGATCCGGTCACCGTCGAATGCGTCCAAGCCGACCGGCACGTCGTTGAGGGTGATCTCGCGGACGGCGGGCGCGCTCAGGTCGAGATGAGTAGCCGCGCCCGCCTCGGCCGAGCTGAACCTGACGACGGTGACCGACCTGAACGTCGTGTCGTCGCCGCCCTGCGTGGTCAGGTCGAGATCCACTTCATAGCAGGAGACCGTGATGAGCGCCGAGCGCGCCGCCGCCTCGTCGCGGGTCAGGTTCGATGCCACCGGTAATCGTCCCCTTCTGGGTTGCCCGGAATTCGCCGGAAATGCCTGCGGTTAGGACTGCACATGACTTCTCATGAGCCAACCGCGCAGGATACGACGCACGTCGACTTCTGGTTCGACCCTATCTGCCCGTGGGCCTGGATCGCCTCACGCTGGATGCTCGAGGTGCAGCAGGTCCGGCCGGTCGAGGTGACCTGGCACGTGATGAGCCTGTCGGTGCTCAATGACGGCAAGGACGACCTGTCCCAGCAGTACCGCGACCTGCTGACGACCGGCTGGGGCCCGGTCCGGGTGCTGATCGCGGCCGAGCAGGCCCACGGCCCGGAGGCGCTCCTGCCGCTTTACACCGCGCTGGGCAACCGCTTCCACCACGAGAAGGCGCCGAAGGACCGCGAGACGATCACCGCCGCGCTGGCCGAGGCCGGCCTGCCGGCCAGCCTGGCCGACGCGATGGACTCCGCCGAGTACGACGAGGCCCTGCGCGCGTCGCACGCCGAGGGCATCAACCGGGTGGGCTACGACGTCGGCACCCCGGTCATCTCGGTCAACGGCATGTCGGTGTTCGGCCCGGTGATGTCACCGATCCCGCGCGGCGAAGCCGCCGCCCGGCTGTGGGACGGCGTCCTGCTGGTGGCCGGGACGGACGGTTTCTTCGAGCTGAAGCGGTCCCGCACCCGCGACCCCATCTTCGACTGACGGCCCCCTCGGGCGCCCGGACCTCAGCTGGCCGGCTTTGGCCGGGCGCCTGGCCATGACCGCCGCTGACGAGCAGGCCGGCGACCCGCTGCCTGCTTCCTGAATTCCTCCTCGGCGGCCTCCGCCGCCTCGGCTTCGGTGACATGCGTCTCGCGCGGCCGGGACACGTCCCGGGCCCGCATCGCGGCGGTGGGCGTCAGCTTCATGGCCGGCACGGCATCATCCTTCCTGTGTCCTGTCGTACCCGCTTAGCGGGCAACGCACCACTTGTCGCGGTTGGACAATCTCCGGCGGCCCGGGCACAGTAAGGCGGTGCAGTCTGGGGTAACGGCGCGGACCGGGACGAGCCTGTGGCGGCACCGGAACTTCGTGCTGCTGTGGAGCGGTCAGTCGGTCAGCGAGGTCGGCTCCTCGGTCACCGTGCTCGGGCTGCCGCTGACCGCCGTCGTGGTGCTCCGCGCGACCACGTTCCAGGTCGGCCTGCTCACCTCGGCGTCCACCCTCGCGTTCGCGCTCATCGCCCTGCCGGCCGGGGCGCTGGTGGACCGGTGGGCCAAGCGGCGGCTCATGATCTGGTGCGACGTCGCCCGGCTGGTGATCATCGGCTCGGTTCCGCTGGCCGCCGTCCTGGGCGGGCTCACCCTGGGGCAGCTCTACGCGGTCGCGGTCACGGCGGGCGTGGCCACCGTCTTCTTCGACGTCGCCTACCAGAGCTACCTGCCCGTCGTCGTGGACCGCGACCACCTGGTCGAGGGCAACGGCAAGCTCGGCGCCACCCAGGCCTTCGCGCAGGTCACCGGCCCCGGCCTCGGCGGCGCCCTGACGGGCCTGATCGGCGCCGCCCGCGCCCTGACCGTCGACGCCCTCTCCTACGCCGTCTCCGTCGCCTCCCTCCTCGCCATCAACATCTCCGAAGACCTCCCCCCGAAGAGGGGCCGAGGGGGTTCGGGGGGAACGGTTTCCCCCCAAGAGCAGGGGGGGTCTGGGGGGGATCGTCCCCCCGGGGCAACACTGCGAGAAGAGATCGCCGAGGGTCTCCGGTTCGTGCTGGGACACCCGGTCCTGCGCAAGATCGTGGCCTGCACCGGGACCGCGAACCTGTTCGGCAGCATGGGCACCGCGCTCGAGATCGTCTTCCTGATCAGGGTCCTGCACATCCGGCCCGCCCACACCGGGCTGCTGATCGCCGTGGCCAGCCTGGGCGGGGTGGCCGGCGGCCTGCTGGCAGGCCGGCTGGGGCGCCGGATCGGCACGGCCCGCATCATCTGGTACTCACTGCTCGTGCTGAGCTTCCCCGAGCTGCTCATCCCGCTGGCCGCGCCCGGCTGGCGCGTCGCCGCCTTCCCGGCGGGGATGGCCTTCTACGCCTTCGGCGGGGTCGTCTACAACGTGGCGCAGGTCAGCTACCGTCAGTCGATCTGCCCGCCCCGCCTGCTCGGCCGGATGAACGCCGCCGTCCGCTGGGTGGTCTGGGGCACGATCCCGCTCGGCGGCGTGATCGGCGGCGCGCTCGGCACCCTGGCCGGGGTGCGCGCCACGCTGTGGATCGCCTACTCCGGCAGCTGGGCGGCCGGCTGGTGGGTGTTCTTCTCCCCGCTGCGCCGCCAGCGCGACCTGGAGACGCAGCCGGATCAGGAAGAACTAGAAGACCATCGGGCACCAGGGAGCGGGATCCCAAGCCAGGGCGGCCGAGAGCGCCCGGACGGCGCCGGGCCGCAGCTCGGTGACTAGGTCCGCCCCCGCCAGCGCGCCCAGCCGGGTGCCGCCCAGGTAGGCCGCGCCGAGGTCGGTCACGTCGAGCGCCAGGTCGGCTGCCCCGGTGGCCGGCTCGCACGAGGCCGCCAGCCCCTGTCCCGTATCGCCGTCCCGCGCGGTGGTCAGCCGCCACCGGCCCGCGTTGGCCGGCAGGAGCTCGTCCCGCACCTCGATGACCACGTCGACCGGGCTGGCGTACCGGCGCCCGGCCAGCGCCCGGGGCACGTCGATGAGCCGTACCCACAGGCCGTCGACCATCGACGGCCGGGTCCGCCTGGGGTCTGCCAGCTGGTACAGCAGCGGATCGTCGACCGGGCGCGTCCGCACGCGGAACTCGGTGGTCAGGTCCCGGCTGAGCAGGTCGGCGTAGAGCGCCCCGCTGGCGGCGGGATCGGTGGTCATCATCTCGCGGACGGTCAGCACGTTCTCGGGCAGGAAGTCCGACCAGGTGTCGTTGGCCGAGTACAGCGCGTACCCGCGCGGCCCGTGGTCGTCCTCGGCCAGCAGGCAGCGCAGCGGGCCGGAGCCGCCGCGGTGCTCCGGCGGGTCGTAGGTCAGCCGCCGCCACCACCCGTCGCTGCGGGCGAAGAACCCGGCCCGGGACGGCAGCACCGCGTCGTAGACCTTGGCCAGCTCGGGCAGCACGGCCTGCGGCTCGGCCAGCCGGAGCCGGACGCCGCTGCGCTCCGGGCTCGCGGCGGCGGCCGCCGCCCGGGTCAGCGTGCCCTCGCCGCGCTTCAGCGTGAAGTTGTAGGACCAGCTGGCCCGGCCGTAGCCGTACCGGGAGTAGATCACCGACTCCGACGCCCACAGGACCGCCAGCGGCTCGCCCCGGTCACGGACATCCGCCAGCTGCTGGCGCATCAGGCTGTTGAGGATCCCGCGCCGGCGGTGCGTGGGCAGCACCGACACGAAGGTCACCCCGGCGGCCGGGAGCACGTCGCCGCCCGGCACGCTCAGCTGGAAGCTGAAGCACGCGGTGACGCCAACCTGAGCCGGGCCGTCGAAGGCCGCCAGCGAGCGGTCGAACTCGAACCGTTCAAGCACCAGGCGCCGGTCGCCGTCGGATATCGGCGAGCCGTGGAAGGCGTGCTCGTCGACGGTGAGGAAGCCGTCGAGCTCGCTCTCCTCGATCGGCCTGATCGGATACGGACTACCGGGGCGATTGCTGGCAGACTCTGTGGAAGGCATGTATGCCTTAGTACCTCTGCCCGCCCTGCCGGCGCGACTGATTTAGCCCGCCCCGGCCCGGATGGAATACAGTGCCCGCATCATGGTTAGCGCACCGCCCCCGAGGGCACCCCGGCCCGGGCGATGGCGTGCGCCGCGGTTCGTGCGGAACCTGCGCAGGCAGCTGACCAGGCAATTCATCACCAGGAACCGGCGGGTGGCGTTCACTCTCTCGGTCCTGACGATCGCCATCGCGGTGGCCTCGGTGCACGTGTCAGCCTGGTGGTTCTCACCCGGCGTCATCATCTTGCCGATCCTGGTGGGCGGCCTGCTGCTGTGGCCGCGGGCGCTGCGCATCTACTTCGGGTTCGCCGCGGCCGCGCTGATCTACGACGTGGTTGACGGCAAGGCCGGGGCCGGCATCGTCGCCACCATCGTGCTGACCGCCGGCTTCGCCGACGTGCTGGCCCGGACCAGGGAAAAGCTCGGCGTCCAGGGCCTGCGCGGCGACCGGATGCTGCTCGAACTCCGGGACCGCATCCGGGCCCAGGGCAAGCTTCCCGAGCTCGGCGAGGGCTGGGGATCCTCGCTGGTACTCAAGCCGGCCGGCGGCTCCTCGTTCGGCGGCGACTTCGTCGTCTCCTACAGCGACGGCAAGATCCTCGAGGTCGCCCTGGTCGACGTCTCCGGCAAGGGCATCGACGCGGGCACCCGGGCGCTGCTGCTCTCCGGCGCATTCGGCGGCCTGCTCGGCTCGGTGCCCAGGGACGAGTTCCTCCCCGCCTGCAACGCCTACCTGCGCCGGGGCGCTGCCAACGAGGGTTTCGTCACCGCCGTGCACCTGTCTCTCGACCTGGCCACGGGGGAGTACGTGGTGGCGTCGGCCGGCCACCCGCCCGCCGTGCACTACGACGGGGCGTCGGGCCGCTGGCGGCTCACCCGCGCCCGCGGCATCGTCCTCGGCGTGGTGCCCGACCTGCACGGCGCGGCTGCCCAGTCCGAGCACGGCGTGCTGCAGCGCGGTGACGCCCTCATGCTCTACACCGACGGCCTGGTCGAAGCGCCCGGCCGGGACATCGACGTCGGCACCGACCGCCTGCTCGGCGAGGCCGAACGCCTCCTGTCCGCCGGCTTCAAAGCCGGCGCCCCCGCCCTAGTCGCCGCCATGCAACGCGAGATCGGCGGCTCCGACGACTGCGCCCTAGTCCTCCTCTGGCGCACCTAACCCTCACCGCGCCCCCTCACCCGCGCCCCCTCACCCGCGCCCCCTCACCCGCGCCCCTCACCCGCGCCCCTCACCCGCGCCCCTCACCCGCGCCCCTCACCCCACGCCTCTCACCAACACCGCGCCACCCTCAACGGCTCCACCTTTACCCTCACTCACCCCATCCCTCACCATCACCTCACCCGCCCTCACTATCACCTCACCTGCCCTCACCACCACCTCATCCGCCCTCACCATCACCTCACCTGCCCTCACCACCAACTCACCCGCCCCACCGTCCCCACCCGCATCAGCCCCGCCCCGCCCCAGCGACTCTGCCAACGACATCGATGGAGCATCAATGCTGCTGGGACGACATCGATGGAGCATCAATGTCGTTTCCCGGGGACGGAGCGCGGTGCTGAGCGGGGCAGTGGTGCGGATGCGTCGCCTGAGGCTCGCAGCCCAGATCGTCACCCGTCCGCCTGGCCTCTTTCCCGCCTGCCTGGCCTCCGCCGCGCGCTGGGCCTCCGGGCCGCCTGCCTGGCCTCCGCCGCGCGCTGGGCCTCCGGGCCGCCTGCCTGGCCTCCGGGCCGCGCGCTGGGCCTCGCGCCCGCCGCCGCCATCCGGCGCGCTTTCCCGGGCCGGCGGATCCTCAAACCGGCTAATCAATACCATTACCGGGCACCCGGGTGCTTTACTGACGCACGCGTCAGGTATTTTCAATATCATAACGATGTTGGCGAGACAAAGTATTTTTCCCCCGTGTAACCTGCGCGAACATCGCTGTAACCGAAACATGTGGTGACCAGCGCGTAGCGCAGCGAGGCGATCGGCGTCAAGTTAACGGGCCAGCCTGACATTCGCCGACGCCCACGTCACCTGACACACGCGTCATTGTTTGCAATTGTTTGTGCATTCCCTGGAAAATAACTCCGTGACTGGGGGAAGCCGAAGTACGAGCCGTACCGGACGGACGAGCGTGCGAGAGCACGTCCGCCCGTCGGTGACGCGTGCCGAAGACGTGGTGGCCAACGCGTCCGGGGAGAACTTCCCGGTCGCGCTGCGGATGCTGCCCGCCCGGCACCGCCGGCACCTGACCAACCTGTACTTCTTCGCCCGCCTGACCGACGACCTCGGCGACGAGGCCCGCGAGGCGAACGACGCCCGCGAGGCGAACGACGCCCGCGAGGCGAACGAGCCCCGCGAGGCGCAAGCCGACGCCAGCGAAAAGCTCACCGAGCTGCGCCTCCGCCTGCTCGACGAACTGGCCGCCGACGTCGACCGCATCTACTCGGGCAAGACGCCCCAGTCCCCGGTCATGCAGGCGATGGCCGAAACGGTCCGCGAGTGCGACGTCCCGGCCAAGCCGCTCCTCGACCTCATCCAGGCCAACCGGCAGGACCAGCTGGTCACCCGCTACCGCAGCTACCCCGAGCTCGAGCAGTACTGCGAGCTCTCCGCCAACCCGGTCGGCCAGATCGTGCTGTACATCTTCGGCGTTGCCACGCCAAGGCGCATCGCCTTCTCCGATAACATCTGCACGGCCCTCCAGCTGGCCGAACACTGGCAGGACGTGGCCGAGGACCTGGCCGCAGGCCGGATCTACCTGCCGGGTGAGGACCTGGACCGGTTCGGCGTCACGGAGGCGGACCTGGCCGCGCCCAGCCTGGCGGCATCCGGTAAAAGCCGGAACGTCCGGCAGCTGATGATCTTCGAGACGGACCGGGCCGAACGGCTGCTCGACTCGGGCGCGCCGCTGGTCCACACGCTGCACGGGGCAGCCCGGCTGGCGGTCGCGGGCTACCTGGCCGGCGGCCGGGCGGCGCTGGCCGCGATCCGGGAGCAGGACTACGACGTGCTGCGGGGCACCCCGCGGCCGCGCAAGCCGAGGCTGGCCAAAGAGCTGGCCAAGGCGTATGTGACAGGAAGGTAAGCGTGGAACTGACCGAGGCGTACCGCGAGTGCGAGCGGATCACCTGGACGCAGGCGAGGAACTTCGCCTACGGCATCAGGCTGCTGCCGCCTGCAAAGCGACGCGGGCTCGCGGTCATCTACGCGTTCGCCCGCCGCATCGACGACATCGGCGACGGCACCCTGCCCCCCGAGCAGAAGATCGCTGACCTGGAGCAGGCCCGCCAGTCCGTCCTCAACATCGGCGAGACCGGCCCCGGCGAAAGCGACCCCGTCCTGCTCGCCCTAGCCGACACCGCGCGCAACTTCCCGGTGCCGCTCCCAGCCTTCGGCGAGCTCATCGACGGCTGCGTAGCGGACGTCAAGGGCACCAGCTACGAGACGTTCGAGGACCTGCACCACTACTGCCGCTGCGTGGCCGGCTCGATCGGCCGCCTGTCCCTCGGGATCTTCGGCACCAACGCCGACCCGCAGAAGGCGTCCGACATCGCGGACGGGCTCGGCGTAGCCCTGCAGCTGACCAACATCCTGCGCGACATCCGCGAGGATCACGCCAACGGGCGGGTTTACCTGCCCGCCGAGGACCTGGCCAAGTTCGACGTGGACCTGGCCAGTCCCAGCCCATCGCAGTTCACCAGGCTGGTCGAGTTCGAGGCGGAACGGGCTCGCGACTGGTACGCCACCGGCTGGCAGCTGCTGCCCATGCTCGACCGGCGCAGCGCGGCCTGCACCGGCGCCATGGCCGGCATCTACCGCAAGCTCCTCGAGCGGATCGCGGCGCAGCCCGCCGCGGTCCTGAGCAGCCGGGTGTCCTTGTCCACGGGGGAAAAGGCCATGGTCGCCGTAAAGGCCCTGGCCGGGAGGGTCTGATGAGTACTGTTTCCGCCACCGGGGGGCGAACCCCCCGGGTCGCGGTGATCGGCGGGGGGCTCGCCGGCATCACCGCTTCGATCGCGCTCGCCGAGACGGGCGCCGACGTCACGCTGCTCGAGGCGCGCCCGCGCCTCGGCGGTGCCACCTGCTCGTTCAGCCGGGACGGCCTGACCGTCGACACCGGCCAGCACATCTTCCTCGGCTGCTGCTCGGCCTACCGCGGCCTGCTCGACAAGCTCGGCATGGCCGGCCACGCGCCCCTGCAGGACCGCTTCGACGTGACCGTCCTGGCCCCGGGAGCCAATGGACGGCCGAGCAAAGCCCGGCTCCGCCGGAATGCGCTGCCCGGCCCCCTGCATATGCTGGCGGCTCTCGGCCGGTACCCGTTCCTTTCTTTGACCGAACGGATGTCCGTATCCCGCCCCGCCCTGGCGATGCGCCGCCTGGACCCGGCCAAGCCGGCTACCGACCAGCAGCGCTTCGGTGACTGGCTCGCCGCCCGCGGCCAGACCGAACGGTCCCGCCGCCTGCTCTGGGACCTGTTCTCCGTCTCGTCCCTGAACATCGCGGGCGACGACGCCTCGCTGGCCCTGGCCGCCGTGGTGGTCAAGACCGGCCTGCTCGGCAAGAACAACGCGGCCGACATCGGCGTCCCCGCCCTCCCGCTGGGCGAACTGCACGGCGACGCCGGCGCGACCCTGCTGGGCAAGCTGGGCGCCCGGGTCAGCGTGGGCGCCAAGGTCTCTGCTATCGAGTACGGGGCGATCGAGCCCCAGGACGGCGGCGGGTACCTGGTCCGGCTGGCCGAC
>JAICWX010000062.1 GCA_025934635.1 Streptosporangiaceae bacterium
CCGGTCGGCCAGCCCGACCCGCGGATCCCGTCCATCGGGGCCACCAACTGGGCCGGCGGCCTGGTGGCCACCGTGCACCTGAGCGAGATCGGCCACCGCCGGATCGGGACCATCACCGGCCGGCCGTCGCTGCTGTGCAGCCAGGCCCGGCTGGACGGGTACCGGGCCGCGCTGGAGCGGGCAGGCATCCCGGCCGACCCGGCGCTGGTCTACTCGGGGGATTTCCTGTTCGGGGCGGCCCTGGTCGCGGCGACCGGCATGCTGGAGCTCGCCGACCCGCCGACTGCGATCTTCGCCGGCAGCGACATGCAGGCCATGGGGGTCTACGAGGCAGCCCGGCTGCACCGGCTGCGGATCCCCGACGATCTCAGCGTGGTCGGCTTCGACGACCTGCCGATGTCGGGCTGGGTGTCGCCGCCGATGACCACGATCATCCAGCCGCTCGCCCAGATGGCGGCGATGGCCACGCGCACCGTCCTGGCCCTGCTCGACGGCCGCGCCGACACCTCGAGCAACCGGGTCGAGCTGACCACGTCGCTGGTCGTCCGGGCCAGCACCGCGCCGCCGCGGAAGAAGCCAGCCGGGCGCGGGACCGCGAGCGCCGCGCGGACGGCCTGACGCCGGCCGTGACCGGCCGTATCCAGCCCGGACCGGAGATCATCCGGACCGGCACCGAGCTCAGGTCCATGCCGCTGCTGCCCGAGATCCGGCTGCACCAGGCCGGTGACCCGATCAGCATGTGGCAGCAGACCGAGCAGGCGGCCGGCCGGGACTACCTGGACCCGCCGTTCTGGGCGTTCCCCTGGGCGGGCGGCCAGGCGCTGGCGCGCTACCTGCTCGATCACCCGGCGGCGGTCCTGGGCCGGCGGGTGATCGACGTCGCCTCCGGTTCGGGCCTGGTGGCTATCGCGGCGGCCCGGGCCGGGGCCGCGTCCGTGACCGCCTACGACATCGACCCGCTCGCCGTCGCGGCCATCGGCGTCAACGCCGCCGCCAACGGCGTGACGATCCAGGCCGTCTGTGCCGACATCCTGGCCGGGGACGGCCCGCCGCCGCCCGGCGCCGACCTGATCCTGGTAGCCGACGCCTTCTACGAACACGACCTGGCCGGCCAGGTGACGGCGTTCCTGGACCGGTGCCAGGGGCGCGGCACCGGCATCCTGGTCGGCGACCTCGGCCGCCGGTACCTGCCGTACTCCCGGCTGACCGCCCTGGCCAGCTACGACGTCCCCGGCCTGGGTGCGCTGGAAAGCCGCGACGTGGTGCGCACCACGGTCTGGACGCTGTCCGCGCCGCCGGTACCTGGCTAGGACAGAACCCGGCTAGGGCAGGCGGGCCAGGTTCAGGCGGCCGTCGGTGCCGCACCAGCCGACGATCAGGCTGCCCTGATGGCTGCAGAGCACCGGTGCGTGCCGGGTCCGCGCCCCGTCCAGCCGGACCGGCGTACCGAGCGGCTGCTCGGCCCCGGTCAGGATGTTGACGCGGTGGTCGGTGCCCGTCCAGGCCAGGACGAGGCCGCCCCGGTGACTGCAGAGCGCGGGTGCGTGCCGGGTCCGCGCCGCGTCCAGCCGGACCGGCGGGCCGGCCGGATCCGTGGCGCCGGCCGCGATGTTGACGCAGTGATCGCTGCCCGTCCACGCGAGGACCAGGCTGCCCTGGTGGCAGCACACCGCGGGCGGGTCGGTGCTGCGCGCCTGCTCGAGCGTGGTCTTGGCGGCCCCGGACGGGCCCGGCGCCGGGTACGGGCCGTGGCCCAGGGCGAGCAGGTTGACGTGCCGGTCGGTCCCGGTCCACGCCAGCACCAGGCCGGCGTCCCCCGAGGTGGCCAGGGACGGCGCGTGCCCGCTGCGTTCCCTCAGCGTCAGCGGAGCCTGGGCGGGCGCCTCCGCGGCCAGCAGGTTCAGGGCCGCATGGCTGCCCGTCCAGGCCAGGTACAGCCGGTCCCCGGCGGCGGCGAGCGCCGGAGCCAGCCCGACGCGGCGGGTCGATGACGTATCTCCGGTGGAAATCGTCTCTTGGGTGTAGCTCCGCTGGTCCAGGCGCTGCTTGGCGGTGATCTCACCGCCGTCGGGGGAGGACGCCAGGGTGATGCGCATGTCAGTGCCGGTCCAGGCGAGTTGCAGCTGGTCGTGCCAGCTGATCACCGCGAACCCGGCGGACGACTTCTCATCCAGCCTCACGCGGTCCAGTATCGGGCACGCACTTCGCGGGCCGCACCGGATTAAATGGCTGGTGTGCTGATCGAGCGTACGGCGTTCCTGGCCGCCCTGGAGGGCCTGCTCGGCGAGGCGCTGGCCGGCCCCGGCCGGCTGGTGTTCCTGGGCGGGGAGGCCGGCGTCGGCAAGACCACGCTCGCCACCGCCCTGATCGGTGGCGCCCAGGCCGGTGGTGCCCAGGCCGGTGGCGCCCAGGCCGGTGCCGTGCCGGCCGGTGCGGGTGCCGGGCCCGCGGTCCGGCGCGGCTCCTGCGACAGCGTCACGACGGCCGAGGCGCTCGGACCTATCCTCGACGCCCTGCCCGAGCTCGCCGCGGCGATCGACGGCGCGGGCAGCGTGAGCAGGCTCCGGCTGTTCCGGCAGGTGCGCGACGCGCTGTCCGTATCCCCGATGCTGCTCCTGCTCGAGGACGTGCACTGGGCCGACGAGGCGACCCTGGACATCCTGCGCTTCCTGGGCCGCCGGCTGGCCGGGACCCGGCTGATGGTCCTGGCCACCTTCCGCTCCGAGGAGGTGGGCCGGGAACACCCGCTGACCGTGGCGATGGGCGATCTCGCGGGGACATCCGGCGTGGTCCGGATGCAGCTTCCCGCGCTCACTGCCGCCGGCGTGCGGCAGCTTCTCGGCGAGGCCGGCTCGGCCCTGGACGCCGGCGAGATATTCCAGCTCACCGGCGGGAATCCGTTCTACGTGACCGAGGTGGTCGCGGCCGGATCCGGGCAGGTGCCGGCCACGGTCCGCGATGCCGTGCTCGCGCGCGTGTCACGGCTGTCACGGGCGGGGCGGGAGGTCGCCGCCGCGGCGTCGGTGCTCGGCCGGCGGCCCGGGGCCGAGCTGCTCGCCGCCGTGTCGGGGCAGCCGCTCACCGCCGTGGACGAGTGCCTGGAGCACGGCGTCCTGGTGCCGGACGCCGAGGCGGTGGGGTTCCGGCACGACCTGGCGCGGCTGGCGGTCGAGCGATCCCTGCCCCCGGCGCAGCGCACCGCGGCGCACGCCGCGGCCCTGGCCGAGCTGACCTCGCGCGGCTCGCAGGACCACCGGCGGCTGGCCTACCACGCCGCCGGCTGCGGTGACCAGGCCGCCGTGGCCCGCCACGCGCCGCTCGCCGCCGCCCGGGCCGCGCGGCTCGGCGCGCACCGCGAGGCGGCCGAGCAGTTCCAGCTGGCGCTGCGGCATCACGAGCGGCCCGACCTGGCCCGCGCCGCCCTGCTCCAGCAGCTGTCCTACGAGTGCTACCTGACCGACCAGCTCACGCAGGCCCGGGACAGCGTGCTGGCGGCGCTGGCCATCTACGAGCAGGAGCAGGACCGGCGCCAGGTCGGCGCGTCGCAGCGCCGGCTGTCGCGGCTGTCCTGGCTGCTGGGGCAGAACGCGGACGGCGAGCGCTACGCCGCCGCGGCGGTCAGCACGCTGGAGCCGCTCGAGCCGGGCCCGGAGCTGGCCATGGCGTACAGCAACCTGGCTCAGCTGCGCATGCTGGCCGGCGAGTTCAAGGCC
Organism: Streptosporangiaceae bacterium; assembly: GCA_025934635.1. Next base: position 3,714 of record JAICWX010000062.1, read on the forward strand.
GTCATCCGCTGGGGCACCCAGGCGATCGAGCTGGCCCGCCGTCTCGGCGACCGTGACGCCGAGATGCACGCGCTCAACAACGTGGGCACGGCGCTGGCGAGCGCCGGCAACATGGCGGAAGGCAGCACGCGGCTGACGCAGAGCCTGGACCTGGCCCTGGCCGGGGACGCCCACGAGCACGCCGCCCGGGCCTTCACCAACCTGGGCAGCATCCACATCCTCAACTGGTCGCTGAGCGAGGCCAGCCGGCACCTCCAGGCCGGCATCACGTACTGCGCCGACCGTGACCTCGATACCTGGCGCCGGTACATGAGCGCCTGGCTCGCCCGCTCGCTGGCCGGGCAAGGGCTGTACGCCCTAGCCGAACGGCACCTCGATGACGTCCTGCGCCATCGCCCCGTCTCGCCGATCACCCAGGTCAGCGCCCTGCCCGTGGTCGGCGCGCTCGCCGCCAGGCGCGGCCGCGACGCCACCGGGACGCTGGACGAGGCCCTCGCGATCGCCGTCCGGACGAGGGAGTCCCTGCGCCTGGTGCCGGTGGCCGCGGCGCGCGCCGAGGCGGCGTGGATCGCCGGGCGGCCCGGCGACCTGGTGACCGAGATCGACCGCGCCTGGGACGCCGCCGCCGCCCATCCGCAGCCCTGGGAACTCGGCGAGCTCAGCTGGTGGCTGCACCTGGCCGGGGAACGCCGGCCCGCGCGCACGCCGCTGGCGCGACCGTTCGCGCTGATGCTGGCGGGCGAGCACGGCGCGGCCGCCGCCGAGTGGGAAGGGCGGGGCTGCCCGCTGTGGTCCGCTTACGCGCTGGCGTTTTCCCCCGAGATCAGGGACGCGCAGCGGTGCCTGGACCTGCTCGGCCCGCTCGATGTCCCGGCCGTGCGTCACGCCGTGCTGCGGGATCGCCGGGCTCGCGGCCTGGCTGTGCCCCGCGGCCCCCGGCCGGCCCGCCGCGCCAGCCCGGCCGGGCTCACCGCCCGCGAGACCGAGGTGCTCGAGCTGCTGGCCGACGGGCTGTCCTATGCCGAGGTCGCGGAACGGCTCGTGCTGTCCGAGAAGACCGTGGGCCACCATGTCTCGGCCGTCCTGCGCAAGCTGCGGGAGCCGACCCGGTCCCGGGCGGTCGCCACGGCCCAGCGGCTAGGGATCATCCCGCCAAGATAGGGATCATGCCCGATGTGCCGCCCGGGCCCGGTGAGGTTGGCTGTACCTGACGGGCTAGGGAGCCCGTCCATCATCACCAGAGAGGACGACCATGGCACTGTTCATGGATACGCACACTATCGGGGGCCCGGTCACGCTGGACGACGTGGCCAAGGCGCACGCGGCCGACCTGCAGGCGCAGGACGCGCACGGCGTCCATTACCTGCGCTACTGGGTCGACCAGGAGCACGGCAAGATCTTCTGCCTGGTCGACGCCCCGGACGCCGGCGCGGCCGCCACCGTGCACCGCGAGGCGCACGGGCTCGTCGCCGACGAGATCTTCCCGGTCGCCGAGGGAGCCTGAGGTCAGGATCCGCGGGTCCCGGCCGGCCTGCCCGGGCCGGGATCCGCGAACCTACATTCCATCTCCACGCGGGTAGCGCCTGCATTGCACACGCGGCGCCGATCCTGGTCTTGTCGCCGGCGGATGCCGGGACGAAGACGAAAGGAACGTCGCCATGATGTACGGCAGGCTTACGGTGAACCCGGTCCAGGCCGCGTGGAACACCGTAGCCCGGTTCGATGACTACGGCTCCGCCCAGCGGGCGGTCGACCGGCTGTCCGATGACGGCTTCCCGGTCGAGCACCTCGACATCGTCGGGTCCGACCTGCGGCTGGTCGAGCGGGTGACCGGGCGGCTGACCAAGTGGCGCGCCGCGGCCGCGGGCGCGGCCAGCGGGCTGTGGGCCGGTCTGCTGATCGGCATCTTGTTCGGGCTGTTCACCACCGGGCACGCGTGGCTGGCCATGGTGGCGGCGGGTATCGGCCTCGGGGTCCTGTGGGGCGGCATCTTCGGGTTCGCCGCCCACCTGGCGACCCGGGGCGAACGCGACTTCAGCTCGCTGCGCGGGCTGACCGCGACCCACTACGACCTGATCGCGCGCGAGGGAGGCGCCGAGCAGGCACGGGCCGCACTCGACCAGGCCGGCCTGCTGCCGGACATCGCGGATCCGGCCCCGGTCAGGTGAAGATGATCTGGCCGCCGGCCGCCATGGCGTAGAACTCGCCGACCGTGACGATGTCCTGGACCTGCTCGATCAGGTCATGCCGGCCGATGCCGAACAGGTCACAGGACGACCGGCAGCCGTAGAGCCCGGCGCCGCTGGCCGAGATCATGTCGATGAAGTCGGGAATCGACGAGACGTCGAGCCTGGGCATCTTGTGCCCCAGGTAGCTGGTCATCAGCCCGGGCATGCCGGGCAGGCTGCCGACGATGGCGGCCAGGTGCAGGCTGGGATGGCCGTTCGCCGCCTTGATGTGCTCGTGGCGCTTCCTGGTGATGGCGTCCAGGCCGAAGAAGGTGAAGAACAGGTTGGCCTCGATGCCTTCGGCCGGTGCTCCGCTGGCCATGATGAGGGCCGGGTAGATCCCCTCGAGCGAGCCCTTCGACACGATGATCGAGACCTTCTCGATGGTGGTGGCTTCCATGGCTGGTCGTCCTCTCCGGCGGTCTTGGCCCGCACGTGGAGATCAGCTCACAGGGCTCGTTTTTCGTTACTCCCCAGATCCGGCCGGGCCGGCTCAGGCCGAGGCGGCCTGGATCGAGGCCCGGATGACGTCCTCGAGGCCTTCCAGCGGGAGCTTGCCGTCGATGCGCTGGCCGTCGACGTAGAACTTCGGGGTGGCGTTGACGCCGTTGCTGACGCCTTCCTGCAGGTCATGCTCGATCTTCGCCGCGTAGGCGCCGCCCTTGACCTCCTTGTCGAACCGGTCCAGGTCCAGGCCGATGTCCTGGGCGTATCCCAGCAGGGAGCCCATGTCGAGGCCGGACGAGGGGCGCAGCAGGAGGTCGTACATCTCCCAGAACTTGCCCTGGGCGGCGGCCGCCTCGGCGGCCTCCGCGGCCTGCTCGGCGTGCGGGTGGATTTGCTGGATGGGAAAGTTCCGGAACACGAACCGGATCGAACCCGGATACAGGTCGAGCATGCGGTGGAGGTCCCGGGCCGCCCCGCGGCAGTACGGGCATTCGTAGTCGCCGTACTCCAGGACCGTGACGGGCGCGTCGGACGGCCCCAGCACATGGTCATCGGCGGTGATCTGCGGCACCGTGATGTCTTCCACCCAGGCTCCTAATGCTGGCGACTCAGCTCAAGGATCAACCGTGTCGCCGACGGCGCGCGGCGTCAAGGCCGCCGGGCGGCCCGGGCAAGCGGTAAATAGTGACCAATGTCACACGAAATCGAGTTCCCGATCATGTCCGCAGGTGGCGCCCCGCGAGTCTAAGAGAGGGAACCAGCAGGTGCTGGCTTCGTGATGGGGGGAGCGTCATGTCCAGGATCAAGCGCAGCGCGGGACTTGCGGCCGTAGCGGGTCTGGCCGTCCTGGCCGGGTGCGGCAGCGCCCCGGCCGGATCGCCGGGCCCGGCCACGCCGGCCAGGTCAGCCGCGGCGGCCGTGGCCGCCAGCAGTACCCCGGCGGGCAGGACCGCCCAGCTGGACGACGCGTCCCGCGCGTGCGCGCAGCCCGGCAGCTACCTGACCGCGGTCAGGACGGGGAAGCACGGCGGCTACGACCGGGTCGTGTTCCAGTTCTCCGGCGGCCTCCCGGCGGTCACCGCCGAACGCGTCGCGACCGTCTACGCCGACCCGAGGGGCACGCCGGTTTCCCTGGCCGGGAAGTCCCGGCTGCACGTGGTCTTCCGCGGAGCCAGCGCGAACTGCCCGCAGCCGGCCCACCGGACCTGGACCGGCCCGTCGGTGCTCACGCCGCGCTACCCGCAGCTGCTGATGGTCAAGGCGGCGGGTGACTTCGAGGGCTACCTCAGCTTCGGCATCGGCCTGGCCGCGCGCGGCGGCTACCACATCTCGTCGCTGGCCGGCCCGGACCGGGTGGTGATCGACTTCACCCATCCTGCAATCCGGTGATACCGCCCCTTGGCGGGCCTCGCGGGAGGGGTACCTGATCGCCGAGGCGGCCGAGGCGGTCGGCCTGCCAGCCGGGGTGCTCAACGTCGTCACCGCGGACCGCGAAGTCTCCGAGCTGCTGGTCCGAGGTCCTGCCTGGGCACGTCACGCTGAGTTAGCACGTCACGCTGAACTGGCGCGTCACGCTGAGTTTCCAGGCGTGACACACCTGGGTTCTTCTGTGCATAGTCGGCCGGGCACATCAGGCGACCTATATGAGAATGATTCTCGTTTCTAGATCGCGCTGGCCGTGCGGCGCCTCAAGGGCCAGCGATGTCATGGCGGATGTGGCCCTTGGACGATGAGGGGCCGGCTCGTGGGACAGGTGATGTCAGTGGTTCTCCTGTCACCGGGCAGCGGTGTCCCGGGTGGCGTAACGAACGGCATCGATGGAGCATCAATGCCGTGGACGCGGCATTGATGGAGCATCAATGCCGCTGTCGGGAGCCAGGTGGGGGCGGGGCGGGTGGACGGGCGGGGGCTGTGGCGCGGATGGGGCATCTGAGGCCAGCACTCCGGCCGCAGGCCAGCCGCCGGATGCTTCACCCCCATGGAGCCGCACCCATGTGGCCATGGCGCCGCACCTCATGGCGTGCGGTCAGGCGACGTTGCCCGGCAGCCCGGTGCGCAGGGACGACATTCCCCGGCTGGCGTAGCTCCTGATGACGGCGATCCGCGTCCCGGTCACCGAGGCGATCTCGGATTCGGGCAGGTCGGCGAAGTAGCGCAGGACCAGGACCTCGCGCTGGCGGGCGGGCAGCGCCCGCAGCGCCGCCAGCAAGATGGCCTCCCGGCCGCTCGCCGGCAGGCCGGCGGCGCGCGGGTCCGAGGCCGACTGGAACTGCGTCATCGTCCGGGCCCGGCGGACCAGCGACTGGCGCAGGTAACGCAACGCGGCGTCCTGGTCGGGCAGCGTGCTCCACCGGCCGTGCGCGTCGGCGAAGGCCTCCTGCACGATCTCTTCCGCGGCGGCCAGGTCCGACACCAGCAAGGCGGCGAGCCGCACCAGTGACCGGTAATGCTCCTGGTAGAGGGGTGCCATCGCCTCCATCAGGGCGGCCTGATCGGCGCCCGGCTCCGCCCGGGGCGCCCGCGCCTGGCCGCCAGCGTCGCCGGCCGCAGCCGTACCGTCGCCGGCCGCCGTGCCCCCGGCATCGGCGGTACGCGAGGTTATCTTGCCCGACGGCTTCCGGCCTGGCCTGCCCTTCGGGTTCCGCATGGTCGTACTCCTGGTACCGGGCGTGGCTCCGGGCCCGCCCGCGGTTGCTCACTGGTATGAGCCGGCCACCCCCCGATCGCCAACAACTTCCCGGACAAATTCACCCTGGCACGCCCGGCGGCCAGGCGATACCCCGCCGCCGGGCATCACGAAGCCACCGGGTACTTCCGGTCCAGGTACCCGCGGGCGACCGCCGCGTCGATATCCCGCGGGACCGGGACGACGCAGCTGGCGGCGTCGACGCGGCGGCGGGCGACCGCCTCCAGGCAGCGGGCCTGCAGCGCGAAGCCCAGGTCCATCGACTCGATGGAGTTGCCCAGCGGCCGCGGGCCGGCCAGGTTGAACATGTGCCCGCGGGCGAGCACGTGGATCCGCCGGCCGTCGGCGAGCTCCAGCGTGAGCAGGTCGTCCGGGTACTCCGTGATGCCGGTCACCGAGGGGGCGCCGGCCAGGCCGGGGACGTCGATCTCGGCCGGGAAGTGCCCGGAGTTGGCCAGGATCACGCCGTCCCGCAGCAGCGGGAGGTCCGCGACGGTCAGCACGTCGCGGGCGCCGGTCACGGTGATGATGAGGTCCGCGCTGGCGATAGCGACGTCGCGCGGCGGTGCGCCGAACCCGTCCAGGTGCGCCCGGAGCCTGGTCACCGGATCGACATCGACGACCGAGACCCGGGCGCGGGCCGCCCGGAAGGTCGCCGCGACACCGCGCCCGCAGGACCCGTAGCCGAACACGGTGACCTGCTCGCCGTTGGTGACCCGGTTGGTCATCCGCAGGTAGGACTCGAGCGCGCTCTGGCCGACGGCGTGCTCGTTCTCGGCGAACTGCTTGATCGGACTGTCGTTGATGACCAGGATCGGGAGCCTGAGCCGGTCCCGGAGCGGCTCGAGCCGCATCCGGCCCGAGGTGGTCTCCTCCGTCCCGCCCACCAGCGCCTCGTACGGGCGGTCCAGGTACCGGGTGAACAGGTCCCCGCCGTTGTCCAGGATCAGGTCAGGCTCCGCGGCCAGCACCTCCTCCTGGTAAGAGGCGTGAAGCTGGCTGTCCTTGGTCGGCTCGCCGACGACGGTGACGCCCTCGTCCCGGAGCCGGGCGACGGCGTCCGGCTGGGTGGTGTTGAGGTTGCCGGTCGAGACCAGCCGGGCTCCTCCGTCGCGCAGCGTCAGCAGCAGCGCGACCGTCTTGGCCTCCAGGTGGATGCCGGTGCCGATGGTCAGCCCGTCGAACGGGCGGGTCCGCGTGAATTCCGCCGAGATCGCCTGCAACAGCCGGCAGTGCTCGCGGACCCAGTCGATGCGCGTGGATATCACCAGGTCAGCCCTCCTTCGGTTTTCACCGTAGTCCCCTTGACAACTTCAGCTTCCTGTTCTCACATGGTGATTATTTGTGGTGCAATGCCAGGAACCGGCCAGTACAGGCCGTTTCAGGGAGGGGTTGGCGTGGGGGTTAGGCGTGCTCACCTGGTCGGCAGCATTCCCGCTGCCTCGGCGGCGGAGGCGATGCGGCTCGCGGTCTCCCGGCTCGGCCCGGACCTCGGCTACCTGCCCGACGGCGAGACCGGCGTGCGCCGGAACTGGGTCATCGGCATGATCGAGGGCTTCCGGTCCCACCCCGACCTGCGCCTGGTCAAGGACGGCGACTGGTCCGGCTACGACAAGACGCCGCGGTTCGCCCTCCAGTCCGGTCACCGGCTGTACGGAGCGGCGCTGGACCTGGGCATCACCGCCGCCGCCCGCGCGGCCATGTCCGAGTTCGATACCCAGCGCGCCATGCTGGCCGACGGCAGCCACCCGGGACCGGGCTTCCTGGTCGGCATCCCGGGCGACGTCGACCTGGCCTTGTTCACTTTCGGGCCGGCCGGGCCGCTGCGTCACCGGCGGCCGTTCACCGAGGCCCTGGCGTCCACCATGCACCAGGTCCGCGCGCTGTTCGGTGACGACGTGCTGTTCCAGCTCGAGGTGCCGGTGGAGTCGGTGATGCTGGCGCGCGCGCCGTCCGGGCTGCGGCCAGCGGTGGCCGGCCCGCTGGCCCGCCGGATCGCGGCGCTGGCCCAGGGGGCGCCCGCGGGGTCGCAGTTCGGGCTGCACCTGTGCCTCGGCGACATGAACCACCGCGCCCTGGGGCGGCTCCCCGATGCCTCCCCGCTGGTCCTGCTGGCCAACGCGGTGGTCAGCCGCTGGCCCGCCGGGCGGCCGCTGCGCTACGTGCACGCCCCGCTGGCCGCCGCCGCCGACCCGCCGCCGGCCAGCCATGCCTTCTACCGGCCGCTGGCCGGGCTGAAGCTGGGCCACGGCGTCCGGTTCGTGGCCGGCTTCGCGCACGAGGACCAGGACGCGGCCGTCCAGTTCCGGATCCGCGAGATGATCGAGGGCGCCGTCGGCCACCCGGTTGACGTCTCCACCAGCTGCGGCCTCGGCCGCCGCGAGCCCGGCGCCGCGCTGGCCGCGATGGACCGCATCAAGCTCCTGCTCGCCGACGCCCCGGCCGCATGACCGAGACGGGCGGCATGACCCGTCCCGCATCGGGGGATGATCATTTTCGTGCCGGTGTCAATTTTCGAAAACAAGCCCGAGTTCTGCCCGTTCGGCCATCAGCTGTGGCCCGGCGGCGCCCAGGTCAGCTGGAAGCCATGCATCTGCGCGCCCGCCCGTGAGGGAGCCGAACGAGGCCGGGGGATGGGGCACGTCTGGGTGTCCTGCCTGACCTGCCATGACCAGCGCAGGCAGACGTCTTTTTATGAGCCGCCGCACGATATCAGGCACCACCAGGCTGGTGTCTAGCCCCCCTGATCATGTCACTATTTAAACCATGTAACGTCCCGGAACCAGGGAAGAGCCATAAACCGAAGGAGCGTCGATGAAGACCAAGGCTGCTGTCGTATACGAGCCCGGTAAGCGCATCGAGATCGAAGAGCTCGACCTGGATGGCCCCAAGGACGGCGAGGTTCTCATCCGCTACACCCACGCGGGCCTGTGCCATTCCGACATCCACATCGCGCACGGCGACCTGCCGGCCCGGCTGCCGATGGTGCTCGGCCACGAGGGCGCCGGGATCATCGAGGAGACCGGGGCGGGCGTGACCCGGGTCAAGGCCGGCGACAAGGTGGTCTGCTCGTTCATCCCGAACTGCGGTGTCTGCCGCTACTGCGCCACCGGCCGCCAGTCCATCTGCGACATGGGCGCTACGATCCTCGAGGGCTACCTGCCGGGCGAGCGCTTCCCGATGACCGGACCCCGCGGGCAGTACGGCGCCATGTGCATGATCGGCACGTTCAGCCAGTACGGCACGATCAGCCAGACCTCGGTGGTCAAGGTCGACGACGACCTGCCGCTGGAGAAGGCCGTGCTCGTCGGCTGCGGCGTGCCGACCGGCTGGGGCTCGGCCGTGAACACCGCGAACGTCGCCCCCGGCGACACGGTCGCGATCTTCGGCATCGGCGGCATCGGCATCAACGCGGTGCAGGGCGCCCGTTACGCCGGCGCGAAGAACGTCGTCGCCATCGACCCGCTGGAGAACAAGCGCGAGAAGGCGATGGAACTCGGCGCGACCCACGCGTTCGCCACCGCGGAAGAGGCCCAGGCCGCCATCACCGACATGACCAGGGGGCAGCTCGCCGACTCGGCCATCCTCACCGTCGACCTCATGACGGCCGAGGTCGTGGAGGCCGGCTTCAACGCCATCGGCAAGGGCGGCACGGTCGTGGTGACCGGGCTGAACAAGCTGGAGATCCCGACCGTGACGGTGTCGGGGTCGATCCTGACCCTGTTCCGCAAGTCGATCAAGGGCAGCCTGTTCGGCGACTGCAACCCGACCACCGACATCCCCAAGATTCTCGGCCTGTACCAGGCCGGCGACCTCAAGCTCGACGAGATCATCACCCGGACCTACAAGCTGGAAGAGGTCAACGAGGGCTACGACGACCTGCTGGCCGGCAAGAACGTCCGCGGCGTCATGGTCCACGAGCACTGACCGGGACCCAGATGACGAAACAGGCCGGATGACGAAACAGGTCGTAGGGCGCCAGCGCGAGCTTGAGCTGGTGCGAGCCGCGCTCGCGTCTGGCGCCCACATCCTGCTCGAGGGGCCGCCCGGCACCGGCAAGTCCACCTTGCTGCGGCAGGTCGCGGAGTCCCGGCACACCGAGTTCGTGCTCGTCGAGGGCAGTGCCGAGCTGACCCCGGCCCGGCTGGTCGGCTCCTTCGACCCGGCGCTGGTGCTCGAGCAGGGCTACCGGGCGGAGAACTTCTCCGACGGGCCGCTGGTCCGGGCCATGCGCGAGGGCGGCCTGCTGTACGTCGAGGAGCTCAACCGGGTCCCCGAAGAGACCATCAACGTCCTGCTGACCGTCATGTCCGAGGGCGAGATCAACGTCCCGCGCCTCGGCCGGATCGCCGCCGACGAGAGCTTCCGGCTGGTCGCGGCCATGAACCCGTACGACTCGGTGGGCACCTCGCGGCTGTCGATGGCGCTGTACGACCGGACCTGCCGGGTCGCCGTCGGCTACCAGGACGCCGAGCACGAGCGCCAGATCGTGCAGCTCTCGGCCGAGAACGCCAAGCAGTCCCTGGTCGCCGAGGCGGTCGAGCTGACCCGGGCCACCCGGGAGCACCCCGACCTGCGCTCCGGCGCCTCGGTGCGGGGCGCCATCGACTACGCCCGGCTGGTCCCCGAGCTCGCCGGGCTCCGCGCCGTCTCGGCCGACGACTGGCAGGCCGGCCTGGACGCGGCCCTGACTACCTTGTCCGGGCGGGTCCGGCGGCACGAGTCCTGCCAGCGTTCCGCCGACGAGGTCATCGAGGAGATCTTCCGGCGGGTGCGGGCGGCAGCCCAGCAGGGAGGCGAGACCGACCCGGGGGAATGACCAGCCCGCCGGCCGCTCCCGGGGCCGGCGGGCGGCCCCAGCAGCGGCCCCAGCGCCCTCAGTCGAAGACGGGACGGCCGGACGGCGGGACCACCGGCCGGCGTGACCTGGCCAAGCACGCCCGTTTCGCCGAGATCAGCCCCGAGGTGGGCGTCCTGGACGAGCAGGCGATGAGCCAGGCCCTGGCCGACGACCCGGCCGCGTTCGAGCTGCTGGCCGCCATGACCCGGGCGACCGACGAGAACCTGCGCGCCGCCGCGATCCGGCTGTCCGCCAGCATCGTGCTCGAGCGGGCCCGGGCCGGGCGCCCGGTGACGGGCGGCATCTCCCGGCTGCGGACCGTCCGCGGGGCGGTCGACGGTGACCTGGACATCGACGCCTCGATCGACGGCGTCGCCGCGGCCCGCGCCGAGGCCCGGCCGCCCTCGGTCGAGGACCTGGTCACCGTGCAGTGGGCCCGCGCCCAGACGGCGTTCGCGGTCGTGGTCGACCGGTCGGGCTCGATGACCGGGGCGCGGCTGGCCGCAGCCGCGACGATCGCCGCCGCCTGCGCGCTGCGCGCCCCGCAGGAGCACGCCGTGCTGTCCTTCGCCGGCACCGTCGAGGTGATCCGCCCCCTGGTCAGCGACACCGAGGCCGCCACCGTGTCCGAGCGGCTGCTCCGGCTGCGCGGGCACGGCGTGACCAGGCTGGGCGACGCGCTCAAGGCGGCGGGAGAGCAGCTGGCACTCGCCCGGGCCCGGCGCCGGGTGGTCATCTTGCTGTCTGACTGCCGCAGCACCGACGAGGACGACACGCTGCCGGCCGCCCGGTCCCTGGACGAGCTGATCATCCTGGCGCCCGGCGACGACCACGAGCAGGCCGCGCACCTGGCCGCCCTGGCCGGCGCCCGCTGGGGCGCGATCACCCACCCGCTGGACGCCGCCGCCGCCCTGGACCACCTGCTGGAGACCCGCGTCACATCCTGACCGGCGCAAGATCAAGATCATGATCCCGAACGGGCCTGGCTCATCCTCACCCAGCCGCCCCGCGCCTCCTTCCCCAGCGCCTCGGCCGCGCCGGTGTCACCGCCGCCCGCTGGAGGTAGCCGGGCGCCGCGTCGGCGATCGCGGCGATCGCCTCCGCCGGCAGCTCCGCCGGATCGGCGAACCGGACGATGCTCTTCCCGATCAGGAAGGGCCGGAGCGCCGCCCCGTGCCGGTCGTGCAGCTCACGGGAGCCGTCATACGGCATCAGGTGCACGGTCACGGTGCGCGCCGCGGTCAGCCCGATGGCGAAGACCAGCGCGCCGCCAGGACCTTCGAAGAGGAGGTAGCTCTTCAGCTCGATGAGCTCTTTGCCCGTGTTGACCCGCTCGGCCAGCCCGCTGGCCCGGCGGGTGATGATGTCCCGCAGGGCGCGGACGATGGCCTGCTGGCCGGGGCTGGCGCTGCTGAGGAAGATGTCGATCTCGACGGGCGATAGCGTGGCCACCCACGCCATGCTAGGCCTAACGGTGCGGAATCGAGTGGTCCCAGTCGGCGAGCAGCGTGCGCAGGGCCGCGGCCAGCGCGACCGGCTCGTCGAGCATGATGTGGTGACCCGCGACCGGGATCTCGATCAGCGGGGCGACCCGGCCGAGCCGGTCGTAGATCGCCTCGCCCTGCTGCGGCGTGACCAGCCCGTGCTCCGCCCGGAACAGCGCGACCCGGCAGTCCAGCCTGGTCAGCAGCTCGGGGGTGAGGGTGTCGCGGGCGAACACCTGCGGGTCGAACTTCCACGTCCAGCCGCCTTCGGCCGGGCGGATCGAGGTCGCGGCCACGTGCCCGGCGACCCAGGGCAGCACCGGCTGGTCGGGGATGGGGCGGAACCGGGCGATGGCCGCCTCGCGGCTGGGGTAGACCCGCAGCGGGCCGAAGGCCCGGTGCTGGCGAGCCGCCCGGTCCTCGGGCGCCATGTCCCTGATCGGCGAGTCGACGGCGACGGCCCCGGCGATCTGGGACCCGGCCAGGCCGGCCAGCCGCAGGGTGACCAGGCCGCCCATGCTGTGCCCGATGACGACGGTCGAGGCGGCGGTCCCGGCGTCGGCCACCACGGCGAGGACCTCGCGGGCCCAGGTGTCCAGGCTGTAATGCTCCCGGCGGCCGCTGTCGCCGTGACCGGACAGGTCCATCGCCACCACCCGCCAGCCGCGCGCGAGCAGCGGGGCGATGTGATCCCACCAGCGCGAATGAGCGGCGCCGCCGTGTACCAGCACGATGTTCCTGTCCGCCGGGTCCCCCCACGCGCGGTAGGCGATGGGGGTCCCCTCACACTCGGTCGCCCGCTCCTCGGGTTCGGTCGCCAGGGCAGCGGAGAACCAGGCCGGCGGTGGTGTCGTCATGACGAGAAGCCTAGGGTCGTTTTCATGACATCAGAGCACCCTGCCGGGCATGAGGTCATCACCGTGGAAGTGCCCGGCGGCCAGCTCGCCGTCGAGACGCATCCGTCGGGCACCGAGCCGGTCCTCGCCGTTCACGGCGTCAGCAGCCAGCGGCGGCTGTGGAACTGGCTGCGGGCAGCCGATCCCGGCCTCAGCCTGGTCGCGCCCGACCTGCGCGGCCGCGGCGACAGCGTGGACGTCGCCGGCCCGTCCTCGATGAGCAGGCACGCGGCCGACATGATCGCCGTGCTGGATCACCTCGGCCTGGCCGCCGTGCACGTATGCGGGATGTCGATGGGCGGCTTCGTCGCGGTCGAACTGGCCACGGCGTACCCCAGCCGGGTGAAGAGCCTGATCCTGGTGGACGGTGGCTTCGCGATGGCGGCCCCGCCCGGCCTCACCCGCGAGGCCCTGCCCGCCGTGTTCAAGGACCGGCTGGCCCGGCTGGACCGCGAGTGGCCCTCGGTCCGCGACTACGCGGAGTTCTTCACCGCCCAGACCGCGCCGCTGCTCGACCCGGCCGATCCGCTGCTGCTCGACTACCTCGCTCATGACCTGGCCGGGCGGCGGGTCCGGCTCAGCGCCGAGGCCCTGATCGCCGACGCCGCCGACATCTTCTTCGGGACGTCGAAGTGGCAGCAGCTCCAGGTGCCGGCCCGGCTCCTGACCGCCGAATGGAGCACCGGCCCGGACAGCGCGCCGGCCTACCCCGCCGAAGCGGTCGCGGGGTTCCAGGACGCGCTCGGCCCGCTCCTGACCGTCCGCCCGGTGGCCGGGGTGGATCACGCCGCCTCGATCATGACGATGACCGGCGCCCGGGCCACGGCCGAACTGATCGCGGAGGCACTGTCTTGACTACCGCCACTTCCACCCTGGTCGAGGCGCTGGGCCGCGGCCTGCCCGCCGACCGCCTGGTGCTTGACCCGGACGTGCTCGCGGCCATGTCGCACGACGAGGCCGAGTGGGCTCCGGCCGAGGCGGCCGCGGTCGGCGTGCGTGCCCGCACCGAGGCCGAGGTCCAGCACGTCGTGCGCACCTGCGCCGGGCTCGGCATCCCTATCGTGCCGCGCGGCGCGGGCACCGGGCTGTCCGGCGGGGCCAACGCGGTCAGCGGCTGCGTCGTCCTCGACCTGTCCCGGATGAACCAGGTGCTCGAGATCGACGCGGACAACCTGATGTGCGTGGTGCAGCCGGGCGCCGTCAACAACGACGTCAAGGCCGCGGTGGCCGAGCACGGCCTGTGGTACCCGCCCGACCCGGCCAGCGCGCCCTGGTCCACGATCGGCGGCAACGTCGCCACCAACGCGGGCGGCCTGTGCTGCCTCAAGTACGGCGTCACCCGCGACTACGTCCTGGGCCTGCGCGCCGTCGTCGGCGGCCCGGTCGCCTACGGCGACGCCGTCCGCCTGGGACGCCGCACCACCAAGGGCGTCGCCGGGCTCGACCTGGTCGGCCTGTTCGTCGGATCGGAGGGCACCCTCGGCGTGGTGACCGAGGTGACGCTGCGGCTGCGGCCCGCCCCGGCCGGGACCCCGCGGACCGTCGTCGGGGCCTTCCCCACCCTGGTCGCCTCCGGCCAGGCCGTGGCCCAGATCACCAGGCGCGGGCTGACCCCGGCCGTCCTCGAGCTGCTGGACCGGGCCTGCCTGGAGGCGGTGGAGGAGTGGAAGCACATGGGCCTCGACGCGGACGCGGCGGCGCTGCTGCTGGCCCGGGTGGACGCCCCGGGGGACGCGGGCGCGGCCGAGGCGGCCGCGATCGCCGCCGCGATGACCGAGAGCGGGGCGCTGTGGGCCGAGCAGTCCACCGACGACACCGAGGCCGAGGCCCTGTTCGACGCCCGGCGGCTGGCCTACCCGGCGCTCGAGCGGCTGGGCCCGGTGCTCACCGAGGACGTCTGCGTGCCCCGCTCCCAGGTGCCCGCGATGCTCGAGCGGATCAGCGAGATCGCGGCCCGGCACGGCGTCCGGACCGCCACGGTCGCGCACGCCGGCGACGGTAACCTGCACCCGTGCCTGATCACCCCGCCCGGCGACGAGGCCGCCCGGGAGGCCGCCCAGGCGGCATTCGAGGAGTTCCTGGACGCGGCCATTGCCCTGGGCGGCACCGTGACCGGCGAGCACGGCGTCGGGATCCTCAAGCGCGACGGCATGCGCCGCGAACTAGACCCCGGCTCGCTCGCCCTGCAGGGCGCCGTCCGCCACGCCCTCGACCCCCGCGCCATCTTCAACCCCGGCAAGGGCTGAGCCCGAAAAGCCAGTAAATCAGCTGATATCTGGTGTCTCGCGAGATTTGAGTTACTCAATTTGCTCGTGATGCTGATATGCGCCAAACAGATGACTAGCGGTCTGCTAAACCGTTATGCCGGCGCGTAACCATATCGGCGTTCCTGCGCGTCAAGGTAGGGGGCGGAATTAAGAAACCGCCCTTTCCCTGACCATCTACGTCACCGCTGGTCTTCCGTGCCTCGTGGGGGGGCGCCGTCATGCCGACGGCGGAGGACCGCAAGAGGACCGCCATGAAGAAAGACCAGAAGATTGGCGCTGCCGTACTCGGCGTCGCCGTATGTTTCATCATCGGACTTGCCGCTGGCGCCGGGCAAACCACGCCGTCGAGCAATACCTCGGCGATCGCCAGCGCCTCCGCCCCGGCGTCCGCCGCCGGCTTGCCTGTCGTCGCGAGCGCGGCCGCCCCTACCCCGACGGTAGCGGCCGTGAGGGAGGCGGCCAAGGTCAAGGTGAAGGCCAAGGTGAAAGCTAAGGCCAACGCGAAGGCGAAGGTGAAGCCGCGGAGATCGACCGCCCCTCCGCTGACGCCCGCACCGGCCACATCCAAGGCAGCAGCACCACTGCCCCCGCCTCCGCCGACGACGACTGCGCCCATGCCTAGCGAGCCAGCGGGCTGTTATCCGCTGACCAACGGCGGGAATTGCTATGAGCCGGGCGAATACTGCCGTCACAGCGACCACGGTGCATCAGGGGTGGCCGGTGACGGCGAGCGCATCATCTGCGCCGACAATGACGGCTGGCGCTGGGAGCCCGCATAAGCGTCATGTGACGGGCAGCGCAGGGGCCTGCCCGTCACCGCTGCCGTTCCTGGTGGCATCGGTGCTCCGCCAAGGTCGCAGGCGCATACTGAGCAAATGCCGGCAACGCTGAAGGTGACGCATAAGGCAATCGGAGCGGAAGTCCGTCGTGGCCCGTACGAGGTCGTGGTCGACGGCGAGCGGGCCGGGTCGGTCGAAATGAACCACACGATCGAGATACCGGTCGAGCCGGGACGTCACACGCTGCAGGTCCGCAACGGACGGAACTCCAGCAGCACTCAGACCTTCGACGCCGCCGAGGAAGAGATCGTCGCGTTCCGGTGCACCGGGAAGAGGTTCCTGCCGATCTTCCTCGCCTCCTTTGCCGTGCCCAGCCTGGCACTGAAACTCGTCCGCGATTGAGGGGCCCGGTAGTCCTCGGCGGGAGGCCGGCACCCTAGAACGGAGGGGCTTCGCTCATGATCTGGAGGATGCCGTCGACCAGCTTGGACCCGCCGGACCGCTGGCCCGGCGGCTGGTCATCTTCGGGTACCTCGACCCGCGGGTCGCGCCATTTCTGGCCGTCCGGATCCCAGCGTTCGACCAGCGATTCCGCGGTCAGGGTCTGCATGGTCAGCACGTCCCGCGCCACGTACTCGGCCTCCCCGGCGGCCTTCTCGGTCCCGGCATAGAGGAAAATGCGTCCCTTATCAGCGGAGACCTTAATGTCATCGCCGAGGCGGACACGCAGGTCCTCGACGATTTTCTTCGGCACGCCCGTGCGCTCACCCAGAACCAGGCTTACCCGCCATTCGTCGGACATAGCGGAAGCGTATACGGAAACAACGGTGTCCTTACCCCCGTATTTTTACGTATCGACGATCATAGAGACCAGGGCGCTGCCGCCCGCTGTCCGTCTCGCCCGCCGGGAGGCTCTGCATGCCGCTGGACCCGCAGTTCCGCGCCATTCTCGACACCCTGGACAGCACCGGGCTGCTGCCGCTGACCCGCGGGGACGCGGCGCAGACCCGGGCGCGCTACCTGACCCTGTCGCTGAGCCGCCGCGGCCCGGGATTCGTGCCCGAGCAGGTGGCCTCGGTGACGGACCTGCGATCACCGGGCGGCGTGCCGGTCCGGGTCTTCGAGCCGGTCTCGCCCGGCGGCTTCACGCTGATCTACCTGCACGGCGGCGGCTGGGTGGTCGGCAACGTGGAGACCCACGACCCGCTGTGCCGCCGGGTGGCGAACGAGACCGGCGCACGGGTGGTGTCGGTGGACTACCGGCTCGCGCCCGAGCATCCGTTCCCGGCCGCCCTGGACGACGCCGAGGAGGTGCTGCGCTGGCTGCTGGCCCAGGATCCGGGGCGCCCGGCCGGCGTGGCCGGCGACTCCGCCGGGGCCTCCCTGGCCGCCGGGCTGGCGATCAGGGCGCGGGACCAGCGGATCCCGCTGGCTGCTCAGCTGCTCCTGTACCCGGCGACCGATCCCGCCATGACCAGCGCGTCGATCGCCGAGAACGGCGAGGGCTACTTCCTGACCCGGCACGACATGGCCTGGTTCTACCAGCAGTACCTGCCGGACGGCGCGGCCAGCGGGACCGCCGCCGCCGGGGCCGACCTGACCCGCGCGGACCTCGCCGGGGTGGCGCCCGCCATCGTGGCCACCGCCGAATTCGATCCGCTGCGCGACGAGGGCGCCGCCTACGCTGCGCGGCTGCGGGCGGCCGGGGTCGCGGCCGAGTACGTGCCCGGTCCCGGGCTGATCCACGGCTTCGCGGGCTTCCTCGGCGTGGTCGACGCGGCCGAGGCCAACCTGGGGACGATCCTGGCCAGCCTCGGCCACCTCATGCGGAGCCAGCCCCGTGAGACTAGCCCCTGACCTGCTGGCTTGTGCGTAGCTTCGGCGGAACCCGGCGTTTATATTCATCGCTATGACCAACCCCGCCCGCACCGGCATCCGGCTCGCCGAACTGCTCGGCGTCCTGTCGCTGGCAGCCGACCTCGGCATGGGACAGCCAATGGAGCACGTCCTGCGCCAGTGCCTGATCTCCCTGCGCCTGGCTGAGCGGATGGGCTTGGGCGAGGCTGACCGGGAGGTGGTCTACTACACCTCCCTGGTGGTCTGGGTAGGCTGCCACGTCGACGCCTACGAGCAGGCGAAATGGTTCGGCGACGAAACGGCTTTCAAGGCCGACTTCCGGCACTCCGATTTCGCCGCCGCCACGTCCAGGCCGCTGTTCATGCTCCGCCATCTCGGTGCGGGCCGGCCCGCAATGGAGCGAGCGCGGCTCGGGGCGGGCTTCCTCGGCGACGGCCGCCGGGCCGCCGAGGCGATGCTGGAGAACCACTGGCTCGCGGCCGACGGGCTGGCGGCCAGGCTGGGCCTGCCGCAGCGCGTCCGGGACAGTGTCGAGCAGACCTTCGAGCGCTGGGACGGCAAGGGTTCCCCGAAGGGGGCGAAGGGGGAGCAGATCCTGCTTACCTCCCGGCTGGTTGCGCTGGCCGACGTGGTCGAGGTCTTCCACCGGGCCGGCGGGGCCGGCGCGGCGGTCACGGTGGCCAGGCAGCGGCGTGGCACCCAGTTCGACCCGCAGGTCGTGGACCTGTTCACCGGCCAGACGGCGTCGCTGTTCGCCGGGCTGGACGAGGCGAGCAGCTGGGACGCGGTCATCGGCGCTGAGCCGGTCCCTGGAGCCCCGGGGGTGCGGCTGGCCGGTCCCGAGTTCGACGCCGCGCTCGAGGCCGTCGCCGACTTCACTGACGTCAAGTCACCGTTTACCATCGGCCATTCGCGGGCCGTGGCTGACCTGGCCGCCCAGGCCGCTCGCCTGGCCGGGCTGAGCGACCAGGCCGCGACGCTGATCCGGCGGGCCGGCCTGGTCCACGACCTGGGGCGTCTCGGTGTGCCGAACACCATCTGGGACAAGCGCGGCCCGCTCAGCCACGCGGAGGCCGAGCGCGTCCGGCTCCATCCGTACCTCACCGAGCGCATGCTGGTGTGCTCCCCGGCGCTCGCCCCGCTGGCTGCCGTCGCCGTGCAGCACCACGAGCGGCTGGACGGCTCGGGATACCCGCGCGGACTGTCCGGCGGGGCGCTGAGCCCGGAGGGACAGATCCTGGCCGCCGCCGACTTCTACCACTCGCGGACCGAGCCGCGGCCGTACCGGGAGGCCTGCGACGCCGGCGAGGCCGCCAGCCGGCTGCGGGCCGAGGCGCGGGCGGGCCGGCTGAACGCCGACGCGGTCACCGCGGTGCTGTCCGCGGCGGGTCACCCGGCCACCCGGCGGCCGGCCAGGCTAGCCGGACTGACCGCCCGTGAGGTGGAGGTCCTCCAGTTGCTGGCCCGCGGACTGTCGAACAAGGAGATCGCCGAGCGCCTGGTCATCTCGCGCAAGACGGTCGGCCATCACCTCGAGCACATCTACGCCAAGACGGGCACCGCCAACCGCGCGCTGGCCAGCCTGTTCGCCGCCAGTCACGGGCTGATCCAGGACCAGCCCGGCGGCGCTTTTCAGGCCGGGACCGGCTGATACCCCGAGCACAGGATCCGCATCCACGTGATGCGCGGGCCGTCGGTGAGGTAGTAGGCCTGCTGCTCGACCAGATGGTCACGGCCGGACCTGCGCACCCGCATCCGGTAGGCGACATGCTCGCGGTCGAGGACCTGTCCGGACATCACCGAGCACAGCTCGGTGATGTCGTCTCCCTCGCCGAACCACCAGGCCAGGATGATCTCCCGCACCGCCTGCCCGGCGGTGCCGGCCTGCCAGTGGCGTCCGGGCGTGAGAGCCTGGAAGTCGACCCGGTCCGCCAGCAGCGCGCACAGCGCGTCCGCGTCCTTGGCCGCCAGCGCCCGGGCGAAGCGCACACCCGCCAGCTTCTCCTCATCACTGCTGCTCATGAACTGAGGATGGCGCGGCCCGGATGACCAGCGCATGGGACGGCTGCCCCATCTTTCGTGGCAGGCTTGGACTGTGGTGCTGCCCGTTCACGACCTCAACCCGCTTCGCCGGACTCCGTGGGTCACCTACGCCCTGGTCGCGGCCAACGTCATCGTGCTCCTGCTCACCCCGGCGTCGCGCGACTCGGTCACCGGCCCGTCCGCCCAGGCGCAGCTGTGCAGCCAGACGGCGTTCTACGATCATTACGCGGCGATCCCGCGCGAGCTGACCACCGGCCGCCAGCTTGTCCAGGTCGCCACCGGTCAGCCTGGTCCCAGGCCGGAAACGTGTTACGTGAGCAAGCCGGCCTACCACAAGGAACCGGCCCTGTCGGTGCTGTTCGCCATGTTCCTGCACGCGGGCTGGCTGCACCTGCTCGGCAATATGCTGTTCCTGATCATCTTCGGAAACAACATCGAGGATCGCTTCCGCAAGCTTCCCTACCTGTTTTTCTACCTGTTCTGCGGCTACGTCGCCGCGTACGGGTTCGCCTTCGCCAACCATGCCTCGGTGCAGCCGCTCATCGGAGCCTCCGGCGCCATCGCCGGCGTCCTCGGCGCCTACCTGGCGATCTACCCGCGGGCGAAGGTCTGGTCGCTGGTCCCGTTCTTCTTCTTCATCCCGGTGCGCATCCCCGCCTGGCTGGTGCTGGGCTCGTGGTTCGTGCTGCAGTGGCTGTACTCGGCCGGGTACGCCGCCTCGGGCGGGGGTGATGTGGCCTACCTGGCCCACGTCTTCGGCTTCCTGGCCGGCCTGGCCATCGGCCTGATCGTGCGCGCCGCCTCCCCGCCGCCCCGGTACCCGGTCCATCCCCGCCACGGCTGAGTCCTGCCGCCCGCCGGCTCGGCCACGCCGAGCAAGGCCTGCGCGGGGACGGCTCTGGACGGGGCGGGTACCACTGCGGCTCGTTCACCGGATGACGCCGCCGCCCGCAAGCCCGCTACCGGTCCGGCCCCGCCGCCACCCGGTCGATCCAGGTGACCAGCTCGGCGATGATCTCGTCGCGGTTGGTCTCGTTCAGGATCTCGTGCCGGGCGTCGGGGTAGGTGCGGACGGTCACGTCGGTCAGGCCCGCGGCCTGGTACCGGTCGGCCAGCGGGGTCAGCAGGGCCAGGCCGCCGTTGACCGGGTCCGCCTCGCCGACCGCGATGTACAGCGGCAGGCCGGGCCGGATCGCGGCGACCTGGGCCGGGTCGGCACCGCGGCGCGCGCCGGTGAACATGGCCTTGCCGGCGGCGGTGTCGATCCCGAACCCGCAGCGCGGGTCGGCGACGTACGCGTCGACCATGGCCTCGTCCCGGGACAGCCAGTCGTAGTCGGTGCGGGCGGGGGCGAACGGCGCGTTGAAGGCGGACAGGTCGATCGGCTGGTCCAGGTCGAGCGCACCTTCGAGCAAGTCGATCGCCGCCGTCCCGGTCAGCACCACGCCGTCGGCGTCGGTGCTGTGGTCGTACAGGTACTGCTGGACGGCGAACGACCCCATGCTGTGGCCGAGCAGGATCAGCGGCAGGCCCGGGTGCTCCGCCCGGATCTGGGCGGAAAGCAGGCCGATGTCGTCGACCAGCCCCGGCCAGCTGTCCTTGCCCAGGTCGCCGAGGGCCTCGGGGTCGGCGCTGGCGCCGTGGCCCCGCTGGTCCTGGGCGTAGACCACGAAGCCGGCCTCGTTCAGCGCCCGGGCCACGTGCTCGTAGCGCCGCGCGTGCTCGCCCATGCCGTGTGTCAGCTGGACCGCCGCCCGCGGCGCCACGGCCGGGTCCCACCGGTAGGCGATGATCTTGGTGCCGTCCGCTGACGTATAACTGAAGGTGCTCGATGGCATCGGGGCGTCCTCTCTGACGGCAGCTACGCCTGGAAAATCTAAGTTAAAAAACCCTAGGTGACAAGTGCGGAAAGGCGTGACGACGGGCGCTGCCAGCGCCGGGCCCTGCGTCCTGGCCGCCGATCACGGCCAGGTCCGGATGCTCATCCTGAACCGTCCCGGCCGCCGAGGAATTCGCCGAAGGGATCGCCGCTTTCGGTGAGCGCCGCCAGGCGGCCTCCCGGGGCCGATGATAATCTAACGCTGATTAAAGGGTTAGCTCACAAAGACCGGAGGGGACGCATGGCCACCGCCGCGCGGGACCTGACCGGGCCGGATTACGCCCGGCTGATCGAGCCGGACCGGGTGCACGGCTCGCTCTATACCGACCCCCGGGTCTTCGCCGACGAACTGGCCCGGATCTGGTACCGGACCTGGGTCTACGTCGGTCACGAGAGCGAGGTCGCCGAGCCGGGCGACTACGTGCGCAAGACCCTCGGCCTGCAGGACGTCATCATGACCCGCGGCGCCGACGGGGCGGTCCGCCTGCTGCTGAATCGCTGCGCGCACCGGGCCAACCTGGTCTGCGAGGCCGAACGGGGTAATGCCAAGTCCTTCCGCTGCCCGTACCACGGCTGGACCTACCGCAACACCGGCGAGCTGATCGGCTTCCCGTTCAACCAGGGCTACGGGGGCAAGGGCACGATCGAGGCCGAGCTCTCGCTGGCAGCGGTGCCGCGGACCGGCTCGCACCAGGGTTTCGTGTTCGGCAGCATGGCCGCCGACGGCCCCAGCCTGGCCGAGCACCTGGGCGAGGCGGCCGGCGAGCTCGACCGGCTGGCCCGGCTGTCACCCGAGGGTAAGGTCGAGCTGACCGCGGGCTGGCTCAAGCACCGCACCCGGGCGAACTGGAAGCTGCTGGCCGAGAACGAGACCGACGGGTACCACCCGCAGTTCGTGCACGGCTCCATCTTCAGCGTCACGCGGAGTCCCATCGGCGAGCTCTACAGCGACAAGTCGACGGCGGTGACCAGGAACCTGGGCCATGGCCACAGCGAGAACGACCTGCGGCCGGAGTTCCGCCGGATCGGCGAGCCCCTGCGGTGGCTTGGCACGACGCAGGCGCGGGTACCCGGGTACGTGGCCCGGATGCGCGCGGCCTACGGCGACGCCGCCGAGCAGATCCTGGTCGAGGGTGCCCCGCATGTCATGGTGTTCCCCAACCTGTTCGTGGCCGAGATCCAGGTCTTCGTCATCCAGCCGGTCTCCGCGGGGGAGTGCGTGCAGCACTCGACCGCGGTGCAGCTGGCCGGCGCGCCGGAGCTGAACCGGCGGATGGTCTCCCAGTCGGTCGGCTCGGTCGGGCCGGCCGGGATGCTGCTGGCCGACGACACCGAGATGTACGAGCGCAACCAGCGCGGCGTGGCCATGCTCCGGCCCGAGTGGCTCGACCTGCGCCGCGGGCTGCACCGGGAGCGGACCGACGAGCGCGGCCTGAAGGTCGGCACCGCCACCGACGAGACCGCGATGCGCGGCTTCTGGGCGCACTACCGCTCCCTGATGGAGGCGGCGTGACCGGGCCGGAGGTCCCCGACCTGCGGGAGATCGAGCAGTTCGTCTACCGCGAGGCCCGCTACGCCGACGAGCACGACTACGACGCCTGGGAAGCGCTGTGGACCGACGACGCCCTGTACTGGGTGCCGGCCGGGGGAGACCTGGCCGAGCCCGGCGGCCAGATGTCGGTGATCTACGACAACCGGAACCGGATCACGACCCGGCTGAACCAGCTGCGCACGGGCCGGCGGTACGCCCAGTCCCCGCCGTCGGGCCTGCGCCGGGTGATCTCTAACATCGAGGTGCTCGGCCAGGACGGCAGCGAGGTGACCGTGGGCGCGAACTTCGTGCTGGCCGAGTCGCGCGAGCGCGGGGTCCAGACCTGGGCCGGCCGGGTCACCTACCGGCTGCGCCTGACAGACGGCGGGCTCCGGCTGGCCGGCAAGCAGGTGCTGCTCGTCAACCGCGACCAGCCGCTGCCTACCCTGGCGTTCCTGATCTGACCGCCCGACCTGAGGAGGAGAAGGTGCCCGTCGTCGACAGCGAATTCGCCGACGTGTCGGTCGAGGTGGACACGGCGGCCAACGGGCCGCGGCTGCGGCTCGAGGACCGCCGGTCCGGCCGGGTGCGGTTCCTGGACGCGCTCGAGCTCGAGACGATCATCTGGCTGCCCGACGGTCACCTGACCCGGCTGCTCGACCCGTCCGCCGACCGCTGGCGGGACGCCTGATGCCCGCCGTCGCGGTCCCGGTCCCTGTCTCGTACTTCCAGTACGACCAGCAGGGCGTCGTGTTCAACATGTGGTACTTCGGCTGGTTCGACGACGCCATGACGCAGTTCGTCAGCGAGATCGGCTACCCGTACACGGAGATGAACGCCGACGGCGTCGACGTCCAGCTGGTGCACACCGAGGCGGACTGGCGCGACGCGGTGCGCTACGGCGAGCAGGTCACCATCGACGTTTCTACCGAACGGGTGGGTTCCACCAGCTTCACCCTGCGCTTCTCCGTCCGGGTGGGCACCGAGGTGCGCTCGACCGGCCGGACCGTCTACGTGGTCGTCAGCACGGACGGCTCGGGCAAGCGGCCGGTGCCGCCCCGGCTCCGGGACGGCCTGGAGTCCGCGCTGATCGCCCCGGTCCTTTGATGGCCGGCCCGCTGATGGCGCCGCAGGACCCGGGCCCGGCCGGGATCGAGATCACCGGCACGGCGCAGCGCGAGGCCTGGCTGCGGCGCGCCATGCCCCCGGTCGAGCAGCTCGCGGGGGACCTGTGGTCGATCCCGGTCCCGATCCCGGACAATCCGCTGCGGTACGTGTCGTCGTACGCGTTCGGCACCGGCGAGGGCCTGGTGCTGATCGACGCCGGCTGGGGCTCCGAGGAGGCCTGGCAGGCCCTGACGGCCGGGCTGGAGGCCATCGGCGCCGGCATCGCCGACGTCCGCGGCGTCCTGGTCACCCACTTGCATTTCGACCACCTCGGCCTGGCCGGGCGGATCCGGCGGGCCTGCGGCGCGTGGATCGCGCTCCACCCGGCCGACAACGCCGTGCTCAGCCACCCGGATTACCGCGACGCCGAGCTGGCGGTGGCCCGGGAGGCGGAGTTCCTGCGCGGCCTCGGCGCGTCGGAGACCGAGGCCGCCGCCGCGGTCGGGGACGCCACGGGGTGGGAGGTGTTCACCGCGACCGCGCTGCCCGACCGGCTGATCGAGGACGGGGAGCTGGCCGACGTGCCCGGCTGGAAGCTCCGCGCCCTGCACACGCCGGGCCACACCCCCGGGCACCTGTGCTTCGTGGACGAGCGCTCCCGCCGGCTGTTCTCGGGCGATCACGTGCTGCCGCGGATCACCCCGAACATCTCGGTGCAGCGCGGCGACCCCGCCAGCCCGCTGCAGTCCTACCTGGAATCGCTGGCCCTGACGCGCGACCTGGACGTGGACGAGGTCCTGCCCGCCCACGAGTGGCGGTTCCGCGGCCTGGCCGCCCGGGTCGACGCCATCACCGCCCACCACGAACGGCGGCTGACCGAGCTGCTGGACGCGGTCCGCCGCCACCCGGGCGCCGCGCCGTGGCAGCTGGCCGGGGAGCTGACCTGGTCCCGGCCCTGGGCCGACTACGGCGGCCAGATGCGCGTCTTCGCCGTCACCGAGACCGCCGCCCACGTGCACCAGCTGGAACGCCGCGGCCTGGTCACCGCGAGCAGCACCCAGCCACCCGGGTACACGGCCACCGCCAGCTGAAGACCAGCACCAGGCCCTCATGGCCTGGCTGGCCGGATGGCTATTCGAAGCGGACGCTGGCGGGGGTGGTGATGCGGCCGAGCAGCGGCAGTGTCGCGGCGATCACCGCGAGCGCGACTGCCAGGCCGGCCCCCAGCGTCGCGTAGTAGGCGCCGGTCAGGGCTGGGATCGGCGTGCTGGGAGGTGCTAGCCGGGCGACCGCCGTGGCCGACATGCCGTAGGCGATGCCAGCGGCGACCGCTACGGCGGCGGCCAGCGGGATGATCGCCTCCAGCAGCACTACCCGGGATAGCGTGCCCAGTGATGTCCCGCCGACCCGCAGCAGCGTGAACGGGCGCTTGCGGTCCACCAGGCCGCCGCCGGCCGATACTGCCAGGCTGCAGCCGGCCACCAGGACGGTCAGGGCCACCGCGTAGTCGAACAGCTTCTGCGCCACGGCGGCCCGTTTGGACCTGATGGCGATGGTCTCGGCGAACGTCCGTGGCGGAGTGGGCGCCGCGCCCGGGCCGGGCGGTACTTGCGGCGGGGCGTGCGTGGCCAGGTAGGTGCGGGCCCGTTCCAGCGCGGCAGCGCTGTTGACACGGACCAGCACCGCCTGCAGCGGCAGCGTCGTCAGCGGCCTGGTGTAGGCGGGGCTGACGTCGCTGACGAACGGCTTCGTGCTGTTGCGCGGATTGCTGCCATAGACCAGGTTGCCGTCCGAGACCTGCACCGCCACCCGGCCGGGGGCGCACTGCCCGAGCACGGCGAGCTGCCGCATCACCGGGCAGCTCACTACGCCGATGTACTGTCCCCGGTAGTCGGGGCTGGCCGCCTGCGGCAGCGAGTACAGCGGATACACCGTGGTGCCACCGATCGTCCGCAGCCCCTCGGTGAGGGTGGCCGCGGCCCGGGGCACCAGGCCGGCCCCGGTGCCCGCGTTCGTGCCGGAGAACGTCTCGAGTAGCACGTCAGATAGCGCGCCGGAGCTGGGGGTGGCGGCGAGCGACTCCAGCGTCGGCACCAGCACGCCGACGACCGTGCCGAGGAACACCGCCAGCACCAAGCCGCGCACCGCGCGGAACGCGGCCCTCGGGTCGTCGGCCAGCCGCCGGGTGGCCAGCAGCGGCGACGCTCCGTTCAGCACCCGGCCGCACAGCCGGGCCAGCGCCGCGGTCAGCCACGGGCCGCCGATCACCAGGCCGGTCATCGTCACCAGCAAGCCGGGATACATCGCGACGCCGATGCCCTTGCCGCTGGTGGCCAGCGCGCCTGCTATGAACAGCACGATCCCGGCCGCCAGCGGTGCCAGCCGCCAGGCCGAGGGCGGCGGCGGGGTGGCTCGCCTGGTTACGCCGAGCGGGGAGGCCTGCACCCTGCGCAGCGTCAGCTGCGACGCGATCGCCGCCGCCAGCGGGACCGCGACTAGCAATCCCAGGTATCCCCAGATCGTGGGGGTGACCGTGCCAGCGAAGTACCGGGTTCCGGTCAGCGCGGCGTCGGCCGCTGCGGGCCGGACGGCCAGGAACAGGCCAGCGCCGGCCACCACGCCGAGCAGCGCGCTCACCACCGAATCCACCGAGGCGATAACGCTGATGTCACCGGGCGTGGCCCCCGCCAGCCGCAGCGCGGCGAACCGCTCCTCACGGCGGGCCGCGGCCAGCCGGGCGGCGGTGCTGATCAAGATCAGCACCGGGAACAGCACAGCGAGCACCCCGGTCGCAAACGCGTAACGGAAGAACGGGGTGAACACCTCCGGGCCGGGTGCGGTGCCGATCGCGGTCACCCATCGCGTGCCTGGCACCTTCGCCAGCGCCGAGGGGTCGTATCCGACGTAGATCACCAGCTCGTCCGGACCGGTCAGCGCCGCGTCCCCGATCGGGCCGGCCAATGTGCCAGGAAATCTGCCGCCGAGCTGGCCGGCTGGCACCGTACCCAGCAGGTGCGCCAGGGCCGGCGAGGCGAAGTACTCGCCGGATCCGGGAAGCCGGGAGATGCCTGGCGGCACCGGCGCACCTGGCCCGAGGGCGGCCACGTCGAGCCGCTCGATCGTCTGGCCCTGGTAGAAGTCCACGCTGTAGTTCGCCGCCAGGCCGTGACCCGGCATGGTGGGTGGCAGTGCGGGAGCCTGTGTGCACTCCCAGCACGGCCGGCTGCTGCCGTCCTGGAACGCGTGGAACTCGGCGAGTACCGCGAGCAGCAGTGTCACGCCCACGGCCACCGCTCCCGTGATCACCAGCAGCCGGGTCAGCGCCTCCCGGCCGCTGGCCAGCACCAGCTGCAGGCCCAGCCGGATCATGAACGCACCGTACCCACGTCGGCCGTGACCACGCCGTCGCGGACCAGTATCTGGCGGTCGGCGTAGGCGGCGACCCTGACGTCATGGGTAACCACCACCACGGTGATGCCCTGCTCCCGGGCTAGGCCGGTGAGCAGGTCCATCACCTTCTCCCCGGCCAGCGAGTCCAGCGATCCGGTCGGCTCGTCGGCGAACAGTGCCCGCGGCTCGAGCGCTAGCGCCCGCGCGACCGCCACCCGCTGCGCCTCTCCGCCGGACAGTTCCCCGGTACGCCGGGTGCCCTTGCCGCCCAGGCCCAGCCGGTCCATCCACCGTGCAGCCTGACGGTATGCCTGTTGGCGGCCGACCCGCTTCAGCACCAGCGGCAGTGCCACGTTGTCCGCCGCGGTCAGTTCCGGCACCAGGTTCCCGAACTGGAACACGAATCCGAACGCGGTCCGGCGAAGCCGGGTTCGTTCGGATTCAGAGAGGGTGTCCAGGCGGCGGCCGTCCAGCCACACCTCGCCGGAGTCCGGCGGGAAGATCCCGGCCAGGCAGTGCAGCAGGGTGGATTTGCCGGAACCGCTTGGGCCCATGACGGCCAGGATCTCGCCCCGGTCCACGGCCAGGCTGGCCCCGCGCAAAGCCGGGGTCTGCCCGAACGACTTGGCGATGTCGCGTGCCTCCAGGAAAGCGCCGCGAGCGTCCGTGGGAGCATTCATTGGTCACGCACCATTTCTCGGAGTTCACTGAGCCGGGCGGCGGTGAGGTCGATCCAGCGCAGGTCCGCCTCCAGGTGGAACAGGCCGTAATCGGCCAGCATGGTGTCCACCAGGGACCCTGCGCTCTTGAGCTGGGTCAGCTCGGTCATCCTCCTGATATGCGCGACGCGCTGCGCATCCAGGTACCTGTCGGCTGGGCGGCCGAGCATCAGTGACAGCGTTACCTTGGCGAACAGCACCGGTTGCAGGTGCGGCTCGGGCTCGGCCGACGTAGCCAGCCAGGTGTCCACCTCAGCCAGGCCGGCCTGGGTGATGGAGTAGCGCTTGCGATCCGGGCCTTCGCCGTGTTCGGGTGGCCCGGCGGTCACCTTGCCGTCCCGGGCCAGCCGGGCCAGCGTCGTGTACACCTGGCCGAACGACAGCGGCTTGCCCCTGGCGAAGTAGGTGTCGTAGGCCCGCTTGAGGTCGTACCCGTAGCTGGGTCGGCGTTCGAGGAGGCCGAGGAAGGTCAGCGAGACACTCACCTACGCGAGTATACGACCGTAGTATACTACGATCAAGTAGTCGCTCCCGGCCCACCACGCTCTGGTCGCGGTTGCTCTCAAGGCTGCTGCGCTCTACATTATTTAATGTAGATTAATTAACAACGGGCAGATCTGGCTGAGCCGGTTAGGTTGGTGACATGGGGGAACCCGCCGTCTTGTTCTCCGCCGCGGACGGGGTCGGCGTCATTACCCTGAACCGGCCGCAGGCTCGCAACGCCATCGATCCCGGGTTCACCGAGGACCTGCGCGCGGCCACCGAGCGCTGCGCCGCGGACGAGACGGTGCGGGCGGTGCTGATCCGCGCCGAGGGCCCAAGCTTCACCGTCGGCGGCGACGTGGCGGCGATGGCCGCGATTCCTTCCGCCGGGCTGCCCGCCCTGGTGAGCCGTATCACCGCCACCTATCACGCCACCTTGCAGCGGCTTGACCGCCTGCCGGTGCCGGTCGTGACGGCCGTGCACGGCGCGGTGGCGGGCGGCGGCCTCGGCCTGGTCTACGTGGCCGACATCGTCCTCGCGGCCGAGAGCGCCCGGTTCACGGCCGGGTTCGCCGGGCTCGGGCTGTCCGTGGACAGCGGCGGCACCTGGTTCCTGCCGCGTCTGGTGGGCGTGCGCCGCGCGGCCGAGCTCTGCTTCAGCCAGCGCGTCCTGTCGGCATCACAAGCAGCGGAATGGGGGCTTGTCACGCGGGTCGTTCGGGATGAAGATCTGGCCGCCGAGGCCGAGACGGCTGCTCGCCTGCTCGCGGCCGGCCCGACGCGGGCCCTGGGCGAGATCAGGACCCTGCTGCGCCGTTCGCCCGACGCGGAGCTCGGCGACCAGCTCCGGGCCGAGAGCGACGCGCTGGCCCGGACCGCCGCCACCCGCGACGCCGCGCACGGCATCGCGTGCTTCATGGCCAAGACCCGGCCCGGGTTCGAGGGGTGCTGAACATGACCGGACTCATCACCGACACCAGTGATCACCGCCTGATCCGGCAGAGCACCGCGGCGATCGCGGCCCGGTACGGGCACGGCTACTACGCCGGGCGGGCCCGGGCGGGCGGGCACATCGCCGAGCTGTGGGGCGAGCTGGGCCAGGCCGGGCTGCTCGGCGTGCACCTGCCCGCCGAGTACGGGGGCGGCGGCGCCGGGCTGGCCGAGCTGACCGTGGTCACCGAGGAGCTCGCGGCGCACGGGCTGCCGCTGCTCATCGCGGTCATCTCCCCCGCCATCTGCGGCTCGATCCTGGCCGCGCACGCCAGCGATGCCATGAAGGCCAGCTGGCTGCCGGGGCTGGCCGACGGCACCCGGCGGATGGCGTTCGCGCTGACCGAGCCGGACGCCGGGTCCAACAGCCACAACGTCAGCACGACCGCCCGCCGGGCCGGACCGGGCTGGGTCATCAGCGGCGGCAAGTACTACATCTCGGCCGCCGACGAATGCGAGGCGCTGCTGCTGGTGGCGCGGGACGACAGCGTCGCCGGCGGGCTCTCGCTGTTCGTGGTGCCGGCCGGCGCCCCCGGGCTGACCCTCAAGCCGATCCCGACCGCGCTCGTCTCGCCCGACCGCCAGTTCACCGTCTTCCTCGACGACGTCGCGGTCGGCGAGGACGCCCTGATCGGCGTGGCCGGCCAGGGCTTCCGGCAGGTCTTCGCGGGCCTGAACCCCGAGCGGATCCTGGCCGCCGCCCTGTGCAACGGCGTCGGCCGGTACGCGGTCGCCAAGGCCGCCGGGTACGCCCGGCAGCGCACGGTCTGGTCCGCGCCGATCGGCGCTCACCAGGGCATCGCGCACCCGCTGGCGCAGGCGCACGTCGGCGTCGAGCTGGCCCGGCTCGCCACCGAGCGGGCCGCCGAGCTGTTCGACGCCGGGCAGGACGCGGCCGAGGCGGCCAACATCGCCAAGCTGGCCGCCGCCGACGCCGCGCTGGCGGCGCTCGACCAGGCCATCCAGACGCACGGCGGCAACGGCCTGGCCCTGGAGTACGGACTGGCCGACCTGTGGTTCGTCACCCGGCTGATGCGCACCGCGCCGGTCAGCCGGGAGATGGTGCTGAACTACCTGGCCACCCACAGTCTCGGGCTGCCCCCGTCCTACTAGCAGGGTCGTACGAGGAGCCGTCATGGAGTTCGACGTCATCGTGGTCGGGGCGGGCGCGGGCGGCCTGCTGACCGCGGCCCGGCTGGCCCATCTCGGCTACCGCACGCTGGTGGCGGAGCGGCTGGACCACCTCGGCGGCCGGGCCTCCACCCGCGACGTCGACGGCTTCAAGGTCAACAACGGCGCCATCGTGATCGAGACCGGCGGCATCACCGAGCAGACCTTCGCCGAGGTGGGCGCCGTCTTCGACGTGCGCGTGCCGGACCCGCCGGTCCGGTACCGGATCGGCGGCCAGGACGTCGACGTCACCGGGGGCGGCTGGGGGTTCCTGCTGTCCCGGCTCACCCGCCAGGGCGCCCGGGTGCTGGCCGGCCTGGCGGAGGCGCGCCGCGACGAAGGACTGCCGGACGGCGAGCTGTCGACTGCCGACTGGCTGTCCCGGTTCACGACGAACGAGTCCGTCCACGGCATCTTCCGCAGCATGTGCGGGTCGGTGTTCGCGGTCGGCCCGGACGAGCTCCCGGCCCGGGTCTTCCTCACCTACTTCACCCGCAAGAGCGCGTTCAAGACGTTCGGCTTCTGCCCGCGCGGGACCGTCGGCATC
>JAICWX010000543.1 GCA_025934635.1 Streptosporangiaceae bacterium
CATGTCTGTCACCACCGACGCGGTCCAGCTCCTGGGCGGCTACGGCTACGTCAACGACTACCCGGTCGAGCGGATGATGCGCGACGCCAAGATCACCCAGATCTACGAGGGCACCAACCAGATCCAGCGCATGGTCATGGCGCGGCAGCTCCTGAAGTAGGCATATTTCGGCGCTGACCTGCAATTTCTCGGGTTAGCCTTGGGTGGAACGGGGCGCAAGAGCATCGAGTCGAGTGGCCCGCTCTCGTGTCCCGATTGTCCGATTGATGATCCTGGTGGTTAATTGTGGTTCGTGGGTCAGGGTGAGTTCGAGGCGTGCCAGGTGGGTGGTCCGCTGCCGGTCGAGTGGTGTGCCGGTCCAGTAGGCGTGGAGCCGGAGCAGGTTCAGGGCGGTGGCCATGAAGGCGTGGTCGAGGCGGGTTCTGGGCAGGCTGCGGTAGCGGGCGCGGCGGGCGCCGTGGCTGGCGGCCTGGTGCATGGTGCCTTCGATGCCGCCCCGGCCGGCGTAGTCGGCGGCGAAGGAAGGTGCTGTCGCGGTGGTGCGGGCGGCTGCCTGGGCCTGGGCGACCTGGCGGGGCGGCAGGATGTGGACCTGGCGCCGGTTCTGCTTGCTGGCGGTGCACTGGGGCCGGGCGGGGCAGGGGCCGCAGCCGGCGGTGGAGAACGTGGCGGTGGCCTGGTTGCCGCCGCGGGTCCAGGGGGTCCAGGACGCGGAGGTCTTTCCCTGCGGGCAGGTGACCTGCTGGCGGTCGTAGTCGATGGTGAAGCTGGCGCGGTCGTAGCCGGCGCCGGCCCGGGCCTGGCGGGAGCGGTCGCCCGGCAGCGGCCCGGTCAGCGTGATGCCGTGCCGGGCGGCCTCGCCGGCCAGCAGGGCCGCGCTGAGGTATCCCGAGTCCAGGTAGTGCCGTCCCGGCGGCAGGTTCCTGGCGGCCAGGGCGTCATCGATGGCGCCGGTCAGCTGGTTATCGGGCACCGTGGCGGCGGTGGTGGCCACGTGCGTGATCAGGTTCGGGAACGCCAGGCGCGCGCAGTCGCGGCCGTGCTGCCCGCGGCCCCCGCCCCCGCGGCCGGCGGCGGGGGTCAGGGCAGCGGTGTCCGGGCAGCTGCACGGCGGGGCATCGTCGCAGGTCTCGGTGATGTGCAGCTTGTACCCCAGCCAGAACTGGCCCCGCTTGACGCCCCACCGGGCGTCGGTGTCATACGGGGACGCGATCCTGCTATGGCCGGGCGGGAGACCGTCGCCTCCTGGCTCCTTGTCCCGCCGCCTGATCACCTCCTCGCCGCCGGTGATGACCCGGGTGTAGTTCTGCAGCAGCACCCGGCGCAGCACCTGGGCCGCGGGCAGCTCCCGCAGCCACGCCGGGGAGGACGGCTCCCAGACGGCCTCCAGCAGCGCGTACCCGTCCCTGGCATAGGCGATGGCCAGCTCATCTTGCCGGGCCCGGCTGGCCGGGGGCCGCCAGGACGTCAGCGGGATGCCGTAGCGGCGGCTGAAATCGGCCACGCAGACCCGCTGCGCCACCCAGTCCGGGTGCGCGGCCGCAAGGGCCTCCAGCGCGGCCCGCACGCTCTCCCCGGCCAGCTCCAGCCGGTTCAGCGCCGCCACCGCCGCGACCACGTGCGTGGCATCGGTGCGCTGCTTCCCCCCTGCCTTGACCAGGCCGTCCGCGACCAGCCTGGCCAGCAGCGCGTCCAGCACCACCTGCTCCAGGCCCGCCTGGACCACCCGGTCCCGGAACCCGGCCAGCACCGAGTGGTCAAAGCCCGGGTCATCCAGGGACAGCCCGAGCAGGTACTTCCAGTCCAGCCGGGCCCGCACCGCATCGGCCGCGCCCCGGTCGGTCAGGTCCTCGGCCCGCTGCAGCACCGTCACCAGCGCCAGCCGCGACGGGGACCAGCCCGGCCTGCCCCGGATCCCGAACGCGGCCGCGAACTCCCCGTCCCCCAGCCACTGCCCCAGCCGCTCCCGGACCAGCACCGCCAGCGGCCGCTCCGCCTTCCCGGCCCCGAACATGACCGCGACCGCCGCCGCGATCTGCGGATCCGGCTCAGGCCACGCGACAGGCTGCATGCACACGACATACCCGCTTCCGCGGCCGGGACGAGAGAAACAGCCGCAGCCCAGATCATCGCGCACACCACAACCCCAGCCACGCACCCCAGCAATTAGCCACCAGGATCATCGATGTCGTGATAACGGCATTGATGCTCCATTGATGTCGTTTCGCCGGGTCGCTCAGGCCGCGCCCGGGTCACTCAGGCCAGCCGGGTCACTCAGGCCCGCCGAAGACCGAGCCGCCCAGAGCCGTCTGGCCCGCCTGGCACCGTGCGCGCAGCCCGCCAGCGCGCCCCAGCCGGCGTGGCACCGCCAGCGCGCCCCAGCCAGCGCGCCCCACCCCGCGCGGCACCGCCAGCGCGGCCCGCCCCAAGCCGGCCGTAAGCTCATTGATCATGCTGACGATCTCGCGGGAGCTGCACGACAAGATCGTGGCCCACGCCCGGGCCGACCACCCGGACGAGGCCTGCGGCGTGATCGCCGGCCCGGCCGGCAGCGACCGCCCGGAACGGTTCATCGCGATGGCCAACGCCGAACGTTCCCCCACCTTCTACCGCTTCGACTCCGCCGAGCAGTTCCGGGTCTGGCGTGACATGGATGACAACGACGAGGAACCGGTCGTCATCTATCACTCGCACACCGCCACCGAGGCGTACCCGAGCCGGACCGACATCTCCTACGCGAGCGAGCCGCAGGCCCACTACGTCCTGGTGTCGACCAGGGACGACAACGAAACGGAGTTCCGCTCCTACCGCATCGAAGAGGGCAAGGTCACCGAGGAACCCGTCACCGTGGTGGAATGATTCCGTCCCCGTCAGGGTTGGACGCCAAGGACCGACCAGATAACTCAGTGCTGACCGGAAACCAGTGGAGCGTTGTTCAATGGCCATCGAGGTTCGCATCCCGACGATCCTGCGCACGTACACCGACGGCGCCAAAGCAGTCGAGGGGGCCGGATCGACGCTCGACGAGCTGTTCGACGACCTGGACCAGCGGCATGGCGGCCTGCGCGCCCGGCTGGTCGACGACAAGGGCCTGCGGCGCTTCGTCAACGTGTACCTGAACGACGAGGACGTCCGGTTCCTGTCCGGCCTCGAGACGCCCGTCAAGGACGGCGACACGGTGACCGTCCTGCCCGCGGTGGCCGGCGGCGACCGCTGACCGTCCTTTTATATCCCGAACGGACCGGGCATTTGCGCTACGAGAACCTGCTTGACTCGCTCGGCCATACGCCCTTGGTGGGTCTGCCGCGGTTGTCCCCGTCCCCCGAGGTGCGGCTGTGGGCCAAACTGGAGGACAGGAACCCGACGGGTTCGGTGAAAGACCGCGCGGCCTTCTTCATGATCGCCCAGGCGGAGAAGGACGGCCTGCTCCAGCCGGGTTCGGTGATCCTGGAGCCTACCTCGGGGAATACCGGCATCTCGCTGGCCATGGTGTCCAAGCTGCGCGGTTACCGGCTGATCGTGGTCATGCCGGAGAACACCAGCGAGGAGCGCCGCCAGCTGCTGCGGATGTACGGCGCCGAGATCATCGGCTCGCCCGCCGCCGGCGGCTCGAACGAGGCGGTCCGGGTAGCGAAGCAGCTCGCCGCCGAGCACCCCGATTGGGTCATGCTCTACCAGTACGGCAACGAGGCGAACGCCCGCGCGCACTACGAGACCACCGGCCCGGAGATCCTCGAGGACCTGCCCGGCATCACCCACTTCGTGGCCGGCCTGGGCACCACCGGCACGCTCATGGGCGCGGGCCGCTACCTGCGCGAGCACAAGCCGGACATCAAGATCGTCGCGGCCGAGCCGCGGTACGGCGAGCTCGTCTACGGGCTGCGGAACATCGACGAGGGCTTCGTCCCCGAGCTCTACGACGAGTCCGTGCTGACCACCCGGTTCTCGGTGGCCTCGGCCGACGCGCTGCGCCGGACCCGGGAGTTCATCTCCGCCGAGGGCATCTTCGCCGGCATCTCGGCCGGCGGCGCGCTGCACGCCGCCCTGGGCATGGCGGCCAAGGCGGTGGCCGCGGGGGAGCCCGCCGACATCGTGGTCCTGGTCGCCGACGGCGGCTGGAAGTACCTGTCCACCGGCGCCTACTCCGGC
>JAICWX010000596.1 GCA_025934635.1 Streptosporangiaceae bacterium
CGAGGGTGTGACGGAACTGGTGGCCGGTCACGGTGACCGGCTGTCCGGCCTCGTCGCGCAGGCCGATGACGCGCTGCCACCGCCTGAGCTGCTGGCTGAAGGCGCTGTGCGAGTACGGCTTGGAGCCGTCCTGGTTGCCGGCGGTCCCGGGGAACAGCCACGGGCTGCCGGCCGGCCAGCGCTCGCGCACGTGGTCCTGCTGGGCGGCGATGGCCGCCGCGGCCTTGGCGCTGAGCGGGATCAGCTGCTCGGCCCGGACCTTGACGGCCTCGAAGCGCAGGCAGGGCCAGCCGCTGCTGTCGGTGAGCACCGGGCTGAACGGGAGGGTGCACGCATCCCCGCCGCGCAGCCCGGTCTCGATCATGACGACGATGAGGTGGCGGGTTGTCAGGTGCGGGATCTTCGCGATGGCCTCATCGGATTCCAGCTGGGCCATCACGAACTCGGGGATGAACCGGGCGATCTGGTCGTGGTGGAAGGGGAGTTCCTCGACGTAGATGGTCGCGCTGGCGGCAAGGCCCGGGAGCCAGCCGTGGCGGTGGCAAGCCTCGAAGAACACCCGGATCATCGACAGGGACAGCGCCCGGGTAGACGCCGAGTATCCCTGCGTGAGCAGCCAGGACAGGTAGTCCTCCAGGACCGGCCGGGTGATAGCGCCCGGGTGGTCCGCCTCCGGGTGGCAGGCGGCGAGGAACCCGGAGAACCGGGTGAGCGCCAGTGCCCCCGAGCCGATGGTCGTGAATGCGCACCCGGTGGCCAGGCGGAGCCGGGACCAGCGCTTGACCGGGTCGCGCAGCCACGGCTGGCTGATCCCGTCGAAGCGCGCCGTGGCGCGCCCGCGCCGGGCGGGGATGCCCAGGCGCCTGGCCTCCCAGTGGTCCGAGGCCCATTCGCCGTCGAGGGCTGCCGCCTCCCCGGCGACGACTTCGAGCCGTGGCCTGCCTGCACGGGCTGCCGCCGGGTTGTTCACCGGACCTCCTCCTTGTGCCACACTCCTGCCCTGGTCAGCGCCTCGCGGATGTCGGCTGCGCCGAGATGGACATAGACCTGGCTCGTTGTCGTTGACGAGCGGTGGGTGAGCAGGCGGGCGACCACCTCGATCGGCACGCCCCGCCGGACCATGTCGGTGGCGTGGCTATGGCGGAGCATGTGGGCGGTGAAGCCGATCCCGGTGCGGGCGGCGATCCGGCCGATCAGCTGGTGCACCGCCGGATAGGTCATCGCCGCGCCGACCTTGCCGCCGAACAGGTTCACGAACACGTAGTCCGAGTCGATGCCGCCGTACTCGGCGTGCATGTACTCCGAATACAGGCGCACCAGCGGCACCGAGACCGGCACCACCGCGGCCGAGCGCAGCTTGGCCCGCGCCCCGCTGGCGTTGCCGGCCCGGGGCACGATGTGCACCTCGCGCCTGCGCGAGACGAAGTCGGCATGCCGCAGCCCGAGCGCCTGCCCGATCCGCATCCCGGTCTCGGCCAGCAGCGACAGCAGGAAACGGTCCCGCAGATGCTCGCACGCCGCCAGGATCGCGACGATCTGCCCGGGCTCCAAGGTGCGCGGAGCACGCGGCGGGACGTGCAGCTTCACCGGCCTGACCGGGATGGGCCGCCCCTTGGTCACGTGATGCAGGAACGGCTTATACGAGCCGCGGCTGGCCCGCCGCCACGAGACCAGCTCGGCAGCAACCTGCAGGCCGGCGCGCGCATGGTGGTCATAGAAGCCGAACACCCCGGCCAGGTACCTGTTCACCGTCGCCGGCTCCCGCGCCCCGGTCCCGTCGGCCAGCACGATCACGTTGCCCGCCGGGGCACGCAGCCAGGCCACGAACCGGGCCACGTCCTCCACGCCCGCCTCGTCCCAGCTCACCGAGGCGTGGCCGAGGAACTCGAACCACAGCTTCAAGCTGACTGCGTAGGCCCGCACCGTGTTCGGAGAGCGCTCGATCGCCGCCAGGTAGGCCAGGTACCGCTCGGCAGGCTCTACCACCTCGCCGTCATCCCCGAGCAGCGTCCAGGACTCCCGGCCGCTGACCGGCATCACCACCCGCTGGACGAGCACGGCCGCCTCCTCCCAACCGGCCAGCCTGGCCGGGCCCTGCTGCCTTGAAGGTAAAGCTTTCAAGCCAGCAGGCGGCGGAGCCTCGCCGATGAGCGAGCAAAGATGCGATACCAACAACTCATGTCCTCAACGCCAGCCAGAACCGAACTCCGCCAGCGCCAGATCGCCGACGAGATCGCCGGGCTCGGCCTGTGCCTGCCCGGCAGCCTGGTCGAGCGCACCACCCGCTGCGGCTCTCCCCGCTGCCGGTGCCACACCGACCCCAGCTACCTGCACGGCCCCTACCCGTCGTGGATCCGCAAGGCCGGGGCCAGGACCATCACCCGCACGCTCAGCCCCGCCCAGCTCGAGCGGTACCGTCCCCTGTTCAACAACACAAAGCGCCTGCGCGAACTGATCAGCGAACTCGAGGCACTCTCGGCCGAAGCCGTCGAGCACGCCGAAGGCTGGGCAGCACCCTGAGACAACCGCGGCCGTCACAGCAGCTACAGCCAAGACACCGCTATAGGTAACGCGTCCTCGCCGAAGCCCAGGACCCGCGGCGGTTACAGCGAAGACACCCAGACTCGGGCTTGAGATAACGGCGGATATGTTTCTTGATGAGTCGTTGCTGCCGTCGTCGTTCATGCTCGTGCACGCCGGTGCTCTTGGCGGGGCTGTACTGGGTTCGCTGGTCGCGGTTATGGTGCCTGGGTGGAGGGGTGTGCGGCGGGTATGACCGCCGCCGGCGTGCGTGGTTTCCCGGTCGTGCTGACGAGTTTCGTCGGGCGGGCCGGGGCGGTGCGCGAGGTCGCGGGCCTGCTGGGGAAGTCCCGGCTGGGGACGGGGA
Source organism: Streptosporangiaceae bacterium (assembly GCA_025934635.1). The sequence continues at coordinate 2,888 of JAICWX010000596.1, forward strand.
CGGGGCCGGGCGGGGGGGGAAAGACCCGGCTGGCCAGCGAGGTGGCCAGGCGCGTGGCGGACCGGTTCGCAGACGGGGTGTGGCTGGCCGAGCTGGCGGCGGTGCGGGATCCGGTGCGGGTTGCGTCGGCGGTGGCGGTGGCGCTGGGGATTCGCGAGCAGCC
>JAICWX010000359.1 GCA_025934635.1 Streptosporangiaceae bacterium
CGAGTACCGAAGCTTGATCAGCGCCGGGAAGATGAACAGGTACGAGATCGTGGTCGTCGAGATGGTCAGCCCGAGCACGGCGGAGAAGTACCGGCTCGAATCGGCCCCGGTGATCTGGAACGCCGCGATCATCAGCACGGTGGCTACTACGCCGGAGACCAGGTTCATCGCCACCGGCGTGCCGAACCGGCTCGAGAACCGCCCAAGCACCCGCGGGCCGCCGCCGTCGAACGAGGCCACCGCCTCGGTCCGGTCCGAGCCCATGATCCACGTCGTGCCCGCGCTGGCCCGCGCGAAGATGAACACCACGGCCGCCACCCGGCCCAGCAAAAGCCCCGCCCCGGTCAGGGTCACCGTACCGTCAGAAGCCACGTGGCCGCCGTAGACGGTGAACGTCGCCTTGACCGCGTCCAGGAACCCGGTCAGGTTCGACACCTGGTTCACCGGCAGCACGATCAGGATGGCCAGGATCGGGATCCCGTACGCGAGCATGGTCGTGAGACCTGAGGACAGCACGGCGAACGGCACGTCCCGCTTCGGGTTGACCATCTCCTCGCCCGCCGCCGAGGGCACCTCGAGCCCGGCGTAGTTGAAGAACAGCACCGGCACCACGGCGATGAACACGGCGTAGGTGGGCACGAAGGCGTGACCGCCGAAGCCGTGCACCCCGTGCTTGGCCGCGTACACGATGACCGAGATGACGAAGAAGGCCAGGATCGCCCCGCGGGCCCAGGCGCCCAGCGTCGGCACCCACTTGCCGTACCGCAGCGACACGATGGCGGTCCCGATCGTGAACCAGATGAAGGCCGCCGCGTAGACGTACTTCCACGAACCGCCCATCGTGCCGAAGAACTCCTCGATCGCGGCGAACGAGACGATCGTGAGCGATCCGCCCACCCAGATCGGGTTGGAGATCCAGTAGATGACGGAGTTCACCGCGGCCAGCGGCCGCCCGAAGGCCAGCCGGGTCCAGACGTAGGGGCCGCCTTCCTGCGGGAAGGCCGAGCCCAGCTCGGACACGGACAGCGCGTACGGCAGGAAGAAGAAGATCCCGAGGAAGATCAGCCAGGTGAAGCCCTGCGCCCCGTTGCTGGCGACCGCGCCGATGGTGTCGATCGTCACCACCGTGCAGACCAGGTAGAAGAACATGTCGAAGCGCCGGAAGTGGCGCCGCAGCTTGCGCCGCTCCCGCAGCGCGCTGGCGGTGGTCTCGAAGTCCGGCTCCCGGCCGGCCATGGGGCCCGGCTGGGCCGGGTTGATCTCAGTCACGTCGCATCTCCGGCAGGGACGGCGCGCTCTCGCGCGGGATCTGGAAGAACGAGGACCGCAGGCCCAGGCGCGCGATGAGCATCAAGATCACCCCGGCCGCGAGGATGCCGAGCAGCGACCAGCGCTGGGACGCGGGCGCGCTCATGGTGGACTTGGCCACGATCCAGACCAGGAAGCCGGCCGCGGCGAGCGGCAGGATGCCGATCAGCACGGCGTCCCAGACGTTGCTGAACACGTGCCGCCGGTAGTACACGATGGCGGACAGCGCGGTGAGGATGTAGAAGCTGGCGTACAGCACCCCGGTCACGTCGATCAGCTGGGTGAAGGCGTTCGCGATCGAGCTGGAGAGCAGGTACACCCAGGTGACCGCGATGAAGACCACGCCGACGACGACGCTGGCGACCACCGGGGTGGAGTAGCGGGGGCTGATGTTGCCCAGCACCGGCGGCAGCACCCGGTGGCCCGCCATCCCGTAGATCATCCGGGCCAGGATGACGATGCTGACGCCGGTGGACGCGATCACCGACAGGGCCAGCGCCAGCGCCATCACCTTGGCCGAGGTGCCGCCGCCCAGCGCCTGGGCGATGTAGACGAGCACCGAGGACGAGTTGGCCTGCAGCCTGGCCGGCGAGACCACGCCCTGCAGGCCCACCTGGCAGAAGGTGTAGATGACGATGAGCAGGGCGACCGCGATGACCGCGGCCTTGCCCGGGTTGTGCCGCCGGTGCTTGACCTCCTCGTTGACGTAGATGGTGGCGTCCCAGCCCGCGAACATGAACACCGAGATGAGCAGGCCCGAGGCCAGGCTGCCGTGCCCGCCGATGCCGCTCAGGCTCAGCCAGTCGCTGGTGATGGGGAAGGCGCCGTGGTGGTGGCTGAGGACCGCCCACAGCCCGGCGACCGAGAACGCGATGAGGATCACGTACTCGACCACGCCCATGCCTACCTGGGTGCGCGCGGTGAGGCGGATGCCGACGATCGCGATGACGAGCATCAGCCCGATCACGAGCGTGCTGATGAAGATGTTCGGCCAGGTGCTCGTCGCGCTCTGGCCGACGATGGCCAGCACCGACGGGCCCAGGACGACCACGCCGGCGATCCCCCCGACCAGGCTGGCCGCGATCATCAGCCAGCCGGCCAGGAACCCGAGGTACGGGTTGATCGCGCGGCCCACCCACTCGAACGAGGCGCCGCAGTTGGCGTTCCACAGGTTCAGCCGCCGGTAGGCGTTGGCGATCACCAGCATCGGGATCCCGCACAAGATGATGACGGGCCCGCTGCCGTAGGCCGAAGCCGCGGCCAGCCCGGCCAGCGACAGCCCGATGGCCACCGTCGGCGCCGAGTTGGCCATCCCGATGATCGTGTCCTGGGCGGCCCCGATGGCGTCGGGTTCCAGCCGCGCCGGCAGGACCTGGTTGGCTTCGGGGATAGCCGTCGCAAGTCGTTCCGTCATCTGTTCTCCCGTCATGCGGGCGCGCGTCATCCGCGCATGGCCCGCAGCGTGTGCTCATGCCTGTCGCCACCGCGCGGCATGTTCCCCGGCGAACACGGCATTGGCTGGCTTTTCAAACCATACGATTAAATCTGGCGGCATGTCAGAAAGACCGCGAATTTCCGGAAAATCGCAGCCCGGGCGCTTTGGAGTAAAGGCCGTAGTGCCAGCCGGCGTCCCGTCCAGGCCGGCGTTTTCCCTGATCACCTAACGAGGCTGCTGTTCCGTCTCGCTCACCTGTTACCCGTGTTACTACGGTGAGCGATGCGGCAACCCGCAGCTCACCGTGCATGATGCCACCTGAATAGCGCCCCTGCGCCAGTCACGAACCACCCTGCATAGTTACAACGGACTGTATTTTTCCGGCAAATCGGATTCTGCGTAAATTGATCCGCTAAGAGCTAGAGTGGAACCCGGCATGCCGTGCGCTTCGTACAACCAAATAACTGTCGATGGGTCGCCGTGCCAGTTTCTGCTGTCACGGTGATTCCGGCCATTGAACTGGTGTGAGCTGCGATGCATGCTGAGATTTTCCTGGCCATCATGGTGCTTGCGGTCGCCTTCCTGGTGACCGCCGACTTCTTCCGCCGCGCGAGCGAGGGCCCGCGCGAGCACACCGAAAGGCCGGCCTACGACGCCGGCCGGGAATCCTCCACGCCGCCCCGGTCCGCCCGGGGCGCGCCTGCGGCTACCGCCTTCCAGCCCGCCCGTACCGGCCGGGCTATCGGCGGCCTGCCCGGTTCCAGCCTGCCCGGTTCCAGCCCGTCCGGTTCCGCCCGGCCCGGTTCCGCGGCCAGCGGCGGGCCGTCCCGCCAGCCTGGCCACGGGGGAGCGGCGCCCGGATCCGGGGCGCCCGCCGTGAGGGGGAGCTGGCTCGTCCGCACCCGCCTGTCGTTGCTCGCCGCGGCGTCGGCCCTCGCCGCCGCGGTCGCGACGGCCAGCGCCATCCGGGCCGTCGACATCGTCGGAGGACCTTCCTACCATTCCGGCATCAGCTCGATCCGGGACGGAGCGGCCGCATCGGTCATCTTCGCCTGCATCACCGCGGTCGTCGCGCTGGCCGTCGGCGGGTGGGCCGCGGTCATCTTGATCAGGTCGGTGCTGCGGCCGCTGCGCCAGCTGCGGACCGGTGCGGTCGAGCTCGCCGAGGTCCGGCTGCCCGACGCGCTCCGGGGCGGCGGCCGCGGGCCGCTCGCCGTCCGGTCGGTCGGCATCTCCTCCTCCGACGAGATCGGCCAGATCGCCCGCGCCTTCGACCGGGTCCAGGCCGAGGTGCTGGGCGTGACCAGCGACGAGGCCGGACTGCGGGGCAAGCTCGGCGAGATGTTCGTGGAGCTGTCCAGCCGCAGCCAGACCCTGGTGGAGCGCCAGATCGCCCTGATCGACGAGCTCGAGCAGGGGGAGCAGGACGCCGGGCGGCTGGCCAGCCTGTTCAAGATGGACCACATCGCGACCCGGATGCGCCGCCACTCGCAGAACCTGCTCGTCCTGGCCGGTCATGAGCTGCCCGGCCGGTGGAGCCAGCCGGTGGCGCTCATCGACGTGATCAGGGCCGCGGTGTCCGAGCTCGAGGAGCACGAGCGCATCTCGCTCACCGCGCAGCCGGGCATCTCGGTTTCCGGGTCCGCCGTCAAGGACCTGGTGCACCTGCTGGCCGAGCTGGCCGAGAACGCCACGTCGCTGTCCTCGGCCGGCACCCCCGTTGATGTCTCCGGCCGCGCGCTGGCCAGCGGCGGGGTCCTGATCGACATCACCGACCAGGGCGTCGGCATGAACCCCGAGGTGCTGACCGAGGCCAACCGGCGGCTGGACAGGCCGCCGGCCATGGACTTCGCGGTCTCCAGGAACATGGGCCTGTTCGTGGTGGGCAGGCTCGCCGCCCGGCACGGCATCAAGGTCCGGCTGCAGCCAGCCGCGGCCGGCGGCCTGACCGCGCTGGTCTGGCTGCCGGACGCCGTTGCCAACGGTCCCGACGGCGACCCCGGCGACCCCGGGCCGGGCTGGGGCGCGCACGCCGCCCCCAGGCCCGGGCTGCCCGCCGGAACCGGCCCCGACGACAGCCCCGCGCGCGACCGCCGTCCCGCCCGCCAGGAAGCCGTGACCCAGTCGCTGTGGTCCGCGCCAGTCCTGGAGGATACCCGGGTACGGCCGCGGCCGGACCCCGCCTCCGCCGCGGACGCCCGCCCGGGCCGCCACACCTGGTCGGCCCGCCGCCCGCAGCCCAGCTTCCACCCCCACCCCCCGGCTACCCCGTCGCCCGCTCCTTTCCACCGGCTCGTGGCCAGCCCGCCGCCTGCCCCGGCCCAGCCGGCCCCGGCCCAGCCGGCCGCGGCCAGCGAATCCGCGGCCGCGATCGGCGCGGACGAGCCCTCCGCCGGCGAAACCAGCCTCACCGCCGAGGAGCGCCGCCTGCCCATCTACGACGCGGTCGAGTCGGACTGGTTCGGGAACCGCCGTAAGCTGCCCAGCGGCTCCGCGGCCGCCGTCGGCGGCTGGACCACACCCGCCGACCCCGGCTGGGGCGCCGCGCAGGCGGCCGTCGCGCCCGTCTCGAGCGGGACGACGACGGCCGGCCTGCCGGTCCGGGTGCCGCGGGCGAACCTCGTGCCCGGCACGGCCGGCGGCGCCCAGCCGGACAAGCCCCCGATCCCCCGGTCGGCGTCCGCCCTCCGGGACCGGCTCTCCGGCTTCCAGCACGGCACCAGCCAGGGGCGCGCGGCGCTCAGCCGCGACGGGCAGGACCAGGCCCCCTGACGCCGGCCGGCCTATCGCCTTGACCTGCGGTGATGTGACTGGTTACCCTCGAATTCGTCATGTACGGACTCAAGCTGAAAAACATTAAGCCAGTACTGCTGCTTATCGTGCTTTTGGTCGTCCTTTCGGTTGGCTATTCCGATCTTTCGCACGGAGTGTTTGTACTTATTGCTGGCACCCTTATTTTTCTGGGTATCGCGGGCGCGTTTGCCCGTAACGCAATGACGCAGGCGCATGCCGTAAATGCCCGGGCGGCCATGACCGGCCCACCGCGCGTCGGGAAACGCTCGATCGTCACGGGCCGTCGTAAACGCGCCGAGGCGCTAGCTCCGGACACGACCGTCAGCCTCGCCGACGAGCGCCGGGCGGCCGACGTCGAGGACGTCTTCACCGCCCTGGACCGGCAGCTCGTCGGCCTGGTCCCGGTCAAGAAAAAGGTCGAGGAGGTCGCCTCGCTGCTGCTGGTCGACCGGGTCCGGCAGCGGTTCGGCCTGCAGGCGCCCCGGCCCAGCCTGCACATGTGCTTTACCGGGGATCCGGGCACGGGCAAGACCACGGTGGCCCTGCAGATGGCCGCCCTGCTGCACCGGCTCGGCTACCTGGAAAAGGGACACCTGGTCCATGTCATGCGCGACGACCTCGTCGGGGAGTACATCGGGCATACCGCGCCGAAGACGAAGCGCGTTCTCGAAAAGGCGATGGGCGGGGTCCTTTTCATTGACGAGGCCTATTACCTGTACCGGCCGGGTGATTCGAAAGACTACGGCCAGGAATGCATCGACATCCTGCTCCAGGTCATGGAGAACGACCGGGACAAGCTGGTCGTGATCCTGGCAGGCTACCGGGACCGCATGGACCAGTTCTTCGAGAGCAACCCCGGCATGAGCTCGCGGATCGCGCACCACCTCGACTTCGTCCCCTACACGCTGGACGAGTTGCTGGCCATCGGCCGGGTCATGCTCGACGGGTCGTCGTACTACCTGTCCGACGACGCCGAGTTCGCCTTCCGCCAGTACCTGACCCTGCGCATGGAGCAGCCGCGGTTCGCCAACGCCCGCAGCGTCCGCAACGAGCTGGAGCGATCCCGGCTCCGGCACGCGCACCGGCTGGCCGCCGACCTGGAGGTCGGCCGGAGCAAGGACGACCTCATGCGCATCGAGGCGGCCGACATCCTGGCCAGCCCGCTGTTCGCGTCCTCAGCCCTGGCCGCCGCCGCCGAGCTGGCCATCTCTGCCGAACCCGCCGGCACGGACCGCCGCATCTGAGCCCGCCGCCGCGGACCGCCGCGCCTGAGTCAGTCGCCGGCCGCTCCGGCTACTCCCACGCCGCTGGCACCGGCCGGAGCGCTGGCCGATGCCTCAGGCGGGTCGGCCCGGTACTCCGCCGGACTGGTCTCGTCCGTGCCCTCAGGAACCCGCACCGCCCGGAAGATCAGGGTGAGGACCACCGAGACCAGCAGGTTGAGGATGATCGCGGACAGCCCGATGTAGTAGGTATGACCCCAGATGGTGTCCACCGACCCGGCCCAGTGCGAGGTGGTGGGCGTCGCCACCTTGTACGCGGCGATCGTGCCGAAGATCATGCCGGTGGCCCACCCCGCCAGCAGGGCGTGGCGGTGGAACCAGCGGGTGAACAGGCCGCCGACAATGGCCGGGAAGGTCTGCAGGATCCAGATGCCGCCGAGCAGCTGCAGGTTGATGGAGAACGTCTTGGGCAGCTCGATCGCGAACAGCAGCGCGCCCACCTTGACGATGAGCGAGACCCACTGCGAGACCTGCGTCTCGAGCCGGGGACCGGCGTCCGGCCGGAAGAACTCCTTGAAGATGTTGCGGGTGAACAGGTTGGCGGCGGCGATGGCCATGATCGCGGCCGGCACCAGCGCGCCGATGACGATGGCCGCGAAGGCGACCCCGGTGAACCAGCTCGGGAACAGGTGCTGGAACAGGTACGGCACGGCCAGCTGGGCATTGTTCGCCTTCTTGACGTTCGCCGCCGTGGTCTTGTCGGCCAGCGCCACGTAGCCGAGCAGGGCGATGAAGCCGAGCATGATCGAGTAGATCGGCAGCAGCGCCATGTTGCGCTTGATGATGTCCCGCCGCTTGGTGGACAGCACCGCGGTGACCGAGTGCGGGTAGACCATCAGGGCCAGCGCCGAACCCAGCGCCAGGGTCGAGAACGCGAGCTGGCTGTTGCCCGTGGTGGGGATGAACACGCCGGTCGGCTTGTGCGTGACCGGGCTGACCGCCTTCAGGTGCGCCTCGCCGGCCGCGAAGATGTTCCCCCAGCCGCCGACCTTCGACGGCAGGTAGAGCACCGCCACGATGATCATCAGGTAGACCAGCGTGTCCTTGACGAACGCGATCAGCGCGGGTGCCCGCAGCCCCGATATGAAGGTGAAGATGGCGAGGACCAGGAACGCGATGAACAGCGGCAGGTCCTTGACGAACGTGCTGGCTGAGGAGGCGCCGACGCCCATCACGGTGAGCACGGCCTGGATGCCCACCAGCTGCAGCGCGATGTAGGGCATCAGCGCCAGGATGCCGGTGAAGGCGATGGCCAGCGCCAGGCCGCGCGACCCGTAGCGGCCGCGGATGAAGTCGGCCGGCGTGACGTAGTTGTGCGTCCGCGCGATCGACCACAGCCGGGGCAGGAAGATGAGCGCGATCGGGAACACGATGATCGTGTAAGACACCGCGAAGAAGCCGGTCACCGCGCCGGCCCCGAATACCGCCGCGGGCACCGCGATGAAGGTGTACGCGGTGTAGAGGTCACCGCCGAGCAGGAACCAGCCCACGAAGGTGCCGAACCCGCGGCCGCCCAGCCCCCACTCGTTCAGGTGCATCATGTCCTCGGCCCGGCGCCACCGGGCCGCCGCGAAGCCGATCAGCGTGACGAGCAGGAACAGGACGATGACGATGGTGAAGGTGACGGCGTTGACGTTGCTCACTTGGTCACCTCGCCCGGTCCGCCAGCGCCCGGCCGGCCAGCGCCCGGTCCGCTAGCGCCCGGTCCGCTAGCGCCCGGTCCGCCAGCGCCCGGTCCGCCAGCGCCAGCGGGTGCTCGCAGCAGGTTCTGCAAGAACAGGACGATCCCGAGCACGATGCCCACCACCGGCATGTAGATGAGCAGGAAGAAGTAGA
>JAICWX010000308.1 GCA_025934635.1 Streptosporangiaceae bacterium
AGAGCGCCCACCGCCTCGAAGAGATGCGCGACGAACCCGAGGGCGGCGCCAGGGCACAGCCCCTGGGGCGGCAGAGCCCTCAGCGGGCCCGGCGCACGCAGTCCACCAGCCGCCTCGACGTCTTCACCGGCATGACGTTCTCCAACCTCGTCATTTTCGCCATCATGGTGGCCACAGCCCAGACCCTGCACGCCCACGGCAAGACCAGCATCCAGAGCGCAGCCCAGGCCGCCGAGGCGCTCAAGCCCTTCGCCGGCCATTTCGCCAGCGCACTGTTCGCGCTCGGCTTCATCGGCAGCGGGCTGCTGGCGATCCCCGTGCTCGCCGGCGCCGGCTCGGTCGGCATGGCCGGGCTCCTCGGCAAACAGTGGGGCTTCGAGCGGTCCGTCCGTAAGGCCCCCGTCTTCTACGGCCTCGTCGCCCTGGGCACCCTCGGCGGCACCGCGCTGAGCGTCCTGCACGTCAACCCGATCAAGCTGCTCGTCTTCGTGGCCGTCATCAACGGCGTGGCCGCCGCCCCCTTCCTCGTCGTGGTCATGCGAGTATCGGGCAGCCGCCGCATCATGGGTGACTACGTGAACGGCCACGCCGCCACGATCCTGGGATGGCTCACCGCGGCACTCATGGCCGCCGCAGCGATCGCCCTCCTCGCCACCGGAGGAATCAGCACCTGACCAGACCGCTTCATGCCCGCACAGCCGGAAGCGCAGGCCGGCATGCGGGTGCACCGGCTGTTCCTGGCTAGCGATCTTTGACGGGCCACCTCGGCCCTGTGCACGGCCGTCATCGCGAAGTAACGTTGTTGTGTTGCTCCAGACCCCGGTGACTGGGTGCGGCCGCGATCAGCCCGGCCTGCACGCAAGGGTCAGGAGCGATTTTCATGCACCGAAGCGCCGTAGCAGAGCCGGGAACGACGGAAGATCGCGGGACGCCGGGAGGAAGGTCTCCTGCAGCGTCCGGCACGCCGGTGCACAGGGTGAGGCTTCCCGCCCGGCCAGCCCTCATAGCCGCATCCGCCAGCCCGCCCGCTGAGCATCGGGGCCGGCCGTGACCGAGGCACAGGCCCGCACCATCACCACCAAGATCCCGGCCCGGCTGGACCGGCTGCCGTGGGCCCGCTGGCACTGGATGGTGGTCATCGGCCTGGGCACGGTGTGGATCCTGGACGGGCTGGAGGTGACCATCGTCGGCGCGGTCGGCGCCACGCTCACCAAGGCGTCCAGCGGGCTGCACCTGAGCACCGCCGGCGTCGGCCTGGCCGGCTCGATTTACATTGCGGGCGCGTGCTCGGGCGCGCTGGTCTTCGGCTATCTCACCGACCGGCTCGGCCGCAAGAAGATGTTCATGATCACGCTGGGCATCTACCTGGCCGCCACCGCGCTGACCGCGCTGTCGTTCGCCCCGTGGTGGTTCTTCGTGCTCCGGTTCATCACCGGCGCCGGCATCGGCGGTGAGTACGCCGCGATCAATTCCGCCATCGACGAGCTGATCCCGGCCCGGGTCCGCGGCCGGGTCGACCTGATCATCAACGGCTCGTACTGGGTCGGCACCGCCGCCGGGGCCGCCGCTACGCTGGTGCTGCTGAACCCGAAGCTCCTGGCCGTGGACCTCGGCTGGCGGCTGTGCTTCGCCCTGGGGGTGGTGCTGGCCCTGGCGATCCTGCTGGTCCGCCGCAACGTGCCGGAAAGCCCGCGCTGGCTGTTCATCCACGGCCGCGAGAAGCAGGCCGACGATATCGTCACCGGCATCGAGCAGCAGGTGCGATCCTCCACCGGGATCGGCGAACTAGAGGAGCCGGAGGCCGAGATCACGGTCCGGCAGCGGAACGCGATCGGCTTCATCACCATCGCCAGGACCTTGCTGGGACGCTATCCGCGGCGCTCGGCACTGAGCTTCTCCCTGTTCATCGGCCAGGCGTTCCTGTACAACGCGATCTTCTTCACCTACGCCATCGCGCTGACGACCTTCTACCACGTGGCAAGCGCCAGCGTGGGGCTGTACCTGCTGCCGTTCGCGGCCGGGAACTTCGCCGGCCCGCTGCTGCTCGGCCGGTTCTTCGACACCCTCGGCCGCAAGATCATGATCTCCGGGACCTACATCCTGTCCGGCGGGCTGCTGGCCGTCACCGCGTGGCTGTTCGACCAGGACACGCTCAACGCGACCACCCAGACGGCCGCCTGGGTGATCATCTTCTTCTTCGCCTCGGCCGGCGCCAGCTCCGCCTACCTGACGGTCAGCGAGATCTTCCCGATGGAGACCCGCGCGATGGCGATCGCGTTCTTCTACGCCATCGGCACCGCGGTGGGGGGCATCTCCGGCCCGGTGCTGTTCGGCGTCCTGATCGCGTCGGGGAAACGGGGAGACCTGGCCGTCGGCTACCTCATCGGCGCGGTCTTGATGATCGCCGCCGGGCTGGTCGAGGTGTGGCTGGGCGTCAACGCCGAACAGAAACCGCTGGAGGAGATCGCCACCCCGCTGACCGCCGAGGACGCCGACCAGCACCCCGCGGCCACCGGCGGCGCGGGCACCGGGCCTGCGGCAGGACAGGAGCAGCGCCGCCGACGCGCGCGGATCGAGCCGGCGCTCACCCCGCAGGGGCCCTACCGGCACTGGTCGCCGATGCACCCTCCCTACAGCGTCCCGCTCATCGACACCGCCCGCGGCCGCGAGGTCGATGAGATAACCGCAGCGCTGTCCGGCGCTGGCCCGCTCGAACGCCGGCAGCTAGCCAAGCTGGTGCACGCCGACTTGTGGGGCCCTGGCCGGTTCGCCCCCGCCCTGAAAGATGCAGTCGCACGGGGAAAGGTGCGCCGCACCGGCCGGGGCCTGTATGCGCTCGTGCCCGGTGCGCCGGATCCGGTAAAGCCTCACGACCCGGCGACCGGGCTCAGCACGGCGGCGGAACCGGGCAGCGGCCCCGAGCCGGACGTGATCCCCGTCCACCCAGCCGACGGCGTTACCGCCGCTGACAGGCCAGGTGGATCGGAGTAAGTGATGAATCCGGCCATCCGCGAGCAACGGGTTCTCGAGGGGGATAAAGACCGCGTTGCAGGCCGGCGAACCTGTCCGTGCCGAGAATCTCGTTCATGGCTGTGACCAGCGGAGTTGCTCACCCGGCGCTTGGCCGTGAGGTAGTAGCCCTTGACCCGTCGGCTCGGCATGCCGGTGTGGTCCGCGCCGCCCGCGCCGACGGCGTGCCCTGTCGGCGGTACGCTCGTCTCGGTGGCTGCTGCGGCAGTGCGCCGCCAGACGGTCAGGATCTGGCCGGCATCAGCGGTCAGCGGGCGGGCTGGTATTCCGCCGGCGCTGCCGGGTCCCACAGTGAAGCGCCTTTGACAGCGCGGGTGCTTTTCTCGTATGCCCTAGGCGAGGGCTTCGCATCAGCCTTGCCCAGATGCCCGGAGCGGCGGGAAGAACCTGGCCCGACCTGCCCGGCCGCGTGTAACGGGCCTGCCGGCGTGTCCGGAGGCGCCAGGAGGGAAGGCCAGCGGTGGCGGCGGACAGCTATGACCTTGTGATCGTCGGTGCCGGCAGCGGGAACACGCTGCCTGCCGACCAGTTCGCTGGGTGGCGGATCGCGGTGGTGGAAGCCGGTCGATTCGGGGGCACCTGCCTGAACCGCGGGTGCATCCCTTCGAAGATGCTCGTCTACACGGCGGACGTCGCCCAGATGGTCCGCCATGCCGGCCGTTTCGGGATCGGCGCCGAGTGGGCCGGGGCGGACTGGCCGGCGATCCGTGACCGGATCTTCGGCCGCATCGACCCGCTCCCCGCCCGGGCCGTCGCCCACCGCCGGGCGGACGGCATCGACGTGTTCGCCGGCGAGGCCCGTTTCCTGGCCCCGAAGATCCTGCGGGTCGGCGACGACGAGTTGCGGGCCGATCGCTTCGTGCTGGCGACGGGATCGCGTCCCCGCGTCCCGCCGGTCCCCGGCCTGGCCGAGATCCCTTACCGCACCTCAGACGACATCATGCGGCTCGACACGCTGCCGGAGTCGATGGCAGTGCTGGGCGGCGGGTACATCGCAGCCGAGATGAGCCACGTCTTCGGATCGCTGGGCACGGCAGTGACCATCGTCGAACGCGGTCAGTACCTGCTCTCCCGCCACGATATCGACATCCGGGCACGCTTCACCGAGCACTACCGCGAGCGCTTCGACCTATGCCTGAACTCGGCCGTCCAGCGGGTGTCGGCCGCGGGCCCGGGAGTCAGCCTGGACCTCGCGACACCGTCAGGAGCCCGGCGGGTCGAATCCGAGGTACTGCTCGTGGCGGCCGGCCGCAGGCCGAACAGCGACCTGCTCGACGCCGCCGCGGCCGGAATCGAGGTCGACGCCCACGGACACGTCCGCACCGACGACACCTGCCAGACGAGCGTCCCGGGGATCTGGGCGCTCGGCGACCTGGCGAACCACTTCCAGCTCAAGCACATGGCGAACGCCGAGGCGCGGGCCGTCTGGCACAACATCGCGCATCCCGGCCAGCCCCGGAAAGCTGCCTTCCCGGTCGTGCCGTCCGCCGTGTTCGCCGATCCGCAGGTCGCCTCCGCTGGCGCCACGGAACAGGACCTGCAAGCACAAGGACGGCACTACATCGCCTCGACCCGTCCCTACCGCGACACGGCCTACGGCTGGGCGCTGCAGGACAGGAGGAGTTTCGTGAAGGTCCTCGCCGACCCCGGGACCCGCTTGCTGCTCGGGGCCCACATCATCGGCCCGCAGGCCTCGATTCTCATCCAGCCGCTCGTCCAGGCGATGTGCCTCGGGAATACCGTCGACGAGGTCGCCTGCGGCGTTCTTTACATCCATCCAGCGCTCACCGAAGTCATCGAGCAGGCATTGCTCAAACTCTGAGGCTGACACACGCTTGCAGCGAGAAGCCTCACGTTGCAGACCACCTTCGGGCAGGACCAGACGTCGCCGTCCAAGACGACCAAGACGATCAGTGCTTTGCCTGCGGCTCGGACGCCGTTCAGGGCGGCGTGCAGCGGCCAGCGCGGGGCGCGCTGGCTGTGCCAGTGCCGGACCAGCCCGGTCTGGCTGATGGTGAATCCGGTGAACACCCCGATCGCGTACAGCGGGATCAGGCGGCGGTGGCGGCGTTGACCGCGATCAGCAGGACGGCCGCGAGCACGGCCAGCGCCACCACGCCGTAGCGGTGGACCGGCCGCTCGGCCCTCAGGCCGAACTAGGTGAGGCAGCCGGTCGTCGTCGGACAGCATGCTCATCAGCACCGGCAGGCCGGGGGGTGTTGGCGGTCAGGGCTACGACCGCGGTGACGGCGATGCTGGCCGCATAATAGGCCCAGCCGGTACCGAACGAGCCGGCGGTGAGCTGGGCTAGCACGGTGACGCCGTCACGGGGCGCGACGTGCTCTCGGCGGATCAGTACCGACGACCCGACCAGAATCGCGCCAAGCAGCACGCTCAGCATTAGCTCGGTGCGCCGGGCGCGCGGCGGCACAGGCAGCAGTGCCGCCGGCCGATGATGCCACCGGGCACGTACCGGCGCAGTCCGCTGCCCTTTCCCCGGCTGACGCCGCTCAGGCGGGGCGGCATCGACTGCCCCGGGCAGACGCGGCGGGAAGCTTGCCTTCAGCGGACGAACTGCTGCCACAGCAGAATTACGTTGAGCAGGCTGATGGTTGCGGTGATGATCCACATGGCCGCCGTCGCCTGGCGGCCGATGGCAAACGTTCCCATGATGTGCTTGTTCCTCGCGATGAGGATCAGCGGGATGAGGGCGAAAGGGATTCCGAAGCTGAGGATTACCTGGCTGAGGACAAGGATGTGCGTCGGGCTGGCACCGGCCGCCAAGACCGCCAGGGCGGGAACCAGAGTGATACCGCGGCGGATGAACACCGAACCGCGTCGTCGCAGGAAGCCCTCCATGACCACCTGGCCGGCGAACGTGCCGACGCTCGCGGAGGAGAGGCCCGATGCGAGCAGCGCAGCAGCGAAAGCCAGCGCTGCTCCCCCGCCGGCAAGATCGGCCAGCCCCGAATGAGCCTGCGTGATCGACGCCGCGCCGAGCTGGTGACCGCCGGCGCGGAACACCTTGGCGGCGACTAGGAGCATGGCGAGGTTGACCAGGCCAGCCAAGCCGAGGGCGGCAATAACATCCCACCTCTCGTAGCGCAGCGCCAGCGCACGGTCGCTGTCGCTGTGGCAGCGGATCCTCGTCGCGGTCAGCGCCGAGTGAAGATAGACGACGTGCGGCATGATGGTGGCCCCGGTGATGCTGACCGCCGCCAGGACCGCGCCGTTGCCTGGCAGTACCGGGATCAGGCCGGCGGCAGCCAGGCGCGCCTCCGGGCCGATGCGCAGCAGGTCATAGAGGAATCCGGCGAACACGATGAGCAGCAGGAACCCGATGGCGCGCTCGAACGGCCGGTGTCCCCGAAGCTGGACGGCCAGGAAGAGGAACGCGATCAGCGCAGCGATCAGGCCGGCCCGCAACATGGGGATCCCGAACAGGAGGTTCAGCCCGATCGCGGCGCCGACGACCTCGGCCACGTCTGTGGCCATGGCGATCAGCTCGGCCTGCAGCCACAGGCCGCGAAGAACCGTGCTACCGCAACGGTCGCGACATATCTGGGGCAGCGACTGGCCGGTGACAATGCCGACCTTGGCCGAGAAGAACTGCACCGGCATGGCCAGGAGACTAGCCAGCAGGACAACCCAGGCCAGCCGGTAGCCGAAGAGCGCGCCCGCACCGATGTTGGCGGCGAAGTTCCCCGGATCCACGTAGGCGACCGCGGCCACGAAGGCGGGACCGAGCATGACGGCGGCGGCGCGCAGCCGCCCGCGCGACGTTACCTGGCTCAGGGCCGGTGTCGCGGTAGGCACCCGGGCGGCGGGGGCCGGTGCACCGGGAAGGCCGGGCCCTGGCGCCTGATCTGCCCGCCCCGGCCGGGCGGCTGCACCGCCGGCCGGGGCGGTCCCGGTCACCCGGTCCGCCGGGGCCGGCCGTGAAGCCGTGTTTCCGGTCAGCTGCTGGTGTGGAGCTGGCCGTTGACGCCGCGCGGGTAGAAGCCACCGCAGTTGGCCACCTTGGGCGTCAGGTAGACGATGTTCAGCACCCGGCCGGGGGTGCGGCCGAAGGCGATGCCGTTGCCGTCGGCGGGCACGATGTTGGCCTTGCCGTCGCTGGTGATGCCCTGGTCGTCGTCGCCCGGCCCGTCCAGGCTGTCGCGGGCGTTCGAGATCGCGTTGGCCTCCTTGGCCAGGCCGCGGTCGAACAGGACGGTGCGGATGTTCGCCGCGTGGTAGGCCTCGACCGCCAGGATGCCCGCGGCCGCGCCAAGGTAGGTCTTGTTGCTGATCAGCGGCGCGGCGCCCTTGTAGGCGGTCACGCCGACGTCCTCGAAGATGAACGCGCCGAGCAGGAAGTTGTCCTCGTTCGCGTAGACGTCGAAGGTCTGTCCCGGCTTGATCAGCCCGGCCGCGACCGCGGCGGCGGTGAAGCTGCTGTGGATGTTGATCTCCGGGCGGGCGACAGCGGCACCGCCCAGGGCTCCGCGCAGGAAGCGCACGTGGTCGTACTCGTCCCGGGCGATCTCGGTGGCGAACTGCCGGATGGACCTGCTCTTGAACGGCACCTCGCGGCCGCCTTCGACCGGCCCGCGCTGTCCCTTGCCGTACGTCAGGCCGGACGGCAGGCCGTGCCCGTACACGGCGTAGGAGTAGAACTCCGCCTCCAGGTACTCCAGGTTCAGCGCGAAGTTCAGCACCGCGCCATCCGAGATGGCATTGGCGTCCTCGACCGCCGCCGAGGCGGCGGGGGCGTCCTTCGCGGCCAGCAGGCCGGCGCCCACCAGCCCCAGCCCCGCCGCGCTCGCGCTCTTGAGGAAGCGGCGCCTGTCCGCCGGGTTCTCCGCGCTGCGGTCGATCAGCTGACCGACGTAATTCTTACCAAACACCGTTTCCTCCTTATGAGGTTGATGATGCTCACCGGAGTATTCGGAACGGATCGGCCAGCGGATCGATGCGTGACGGTGTTTTCTGTCCGGAGGATGCGAGTACCTGGGCTGTCTTGTCCGGGCGTGTGGGGATGACCCTCCCTAGCCAAAGCGCGCACCCGACCAATCCGGGCGCAGGACGGGACCGAATAGCCGTGCGTGAAGCAGGGCAAAGGCGAACCCGTCGTTCCGGATCCGTCTCCCGCCGGGGACGATCTGGACGAGCTGGTCGTGTCCGTGGCCCGCGGCGAGCGCGGCGCCTTCGACGCGCTGTTCAGGCAGCTATCCGGTCCCGTCTACCGGGCCGCCCTGGCCGTCACCCGGGACCGGGCCCAGGCCGAGGAAGTCGCACAGGACGTTCTCCTCGAGATATGGCGTACGGCCAGCCGTTTCGACCCGGGTAAGGGCAGCGCCGCGGCGTGGGCCCTGACGATCGCCCGCCGCCGCGCCATCGACCGGGTCCGCTCCACCACCGCCGACGTCCACCGCGAGCGGCGCAGCACGGCGGGGCAAGTCCCCTGGGACCAGGAAAGCGAGACCGTGGAGGAGATCCTCGACCGGGAGCGGCTCACGTCCTCGCTGGGCATGCTCAGCGGCCCGCAGCGCCAGGCCATCATGCTCGCGTTTTACGCCGGCCACACCCACAACGAGGTGGCCGCCATCCTGGGCGTCGCGGTCGGGACGGTCAAAAGCCGGATTCGGACCGGGCTGGACAGGCTCCGGGACTACATGCATGCCGCCCGCTGAAGAACGCCTCCCAGACCACCCGGGACCGGGCAGTCCGCCACCGAGGCGGAACCGATTCTGCTGCATCGTAGGTCTCGCTCAGACGGCCGTACACACCTGCTCTGAGCTGGGCTTCCGCCGGTCTGCAGGTGTGTCGTCCATGACCTCCAGCATGATGCAAAATCACATCTACCGCATGGCCTGGCGGCATGCCTCACGACTTGATAGCTCGCAAGATCGAGGAGCATTCCTCTCACGCCATTTTCGTGACTCGCTGGGGGCATGAGACCCTCAGCCGCGGCCTGCCCGCGGTACGGGCCGTGGAGAGGATTCGGGAGAATCTGCACCCGCTTACCGAGCTGGGCGGTGCCGCCGTCGCCCGCCCGGAGATCAACATCAGGAGCAGCTTCACAGATCTCGGCACCTCCCTGCCCCCGCCGCCCAGGCTGAAACGGCCCGGCAATCTCCGGGTTTCGTGAGGCTCTCACAAAGTGGGTTGCTCGATCCATTCCGGCAGGAACACTCCGGTGCGCAAGACCGGCATCTCGGTAGGGAGAACGCGTACGTCAGGTCCGCCACAGAGACGACTACCGCCTCACCGCTTGACCAGTCAGGTCACTGCGGAAGAACTACTCTCGTCCGAGTTTGCCGGGGCTATGCCCTCTTCCGCCGCAGATCTTGGCCAGCGCTGATTGCCGTGGCGGCCAGGAGGCCCAGTGTCAGGGTCTCGGCGAGGGAGTCCGGATGGACCCCGGGGTATCGCACTGGGCAGCGAGTCGGCCTGAAGCGCCTGAGGTCAGTTACTCAGTGTCAGCTACTCAGGCGGACACCCCAGGTCGCGCTCGCGGTTTCGCCGGGAGCTAGCCGGATCACCTGTTCACCGGACTGGAGCGCGTTGGGCGGGCAGGTCATCGGCTCTGTGCCCATCCCGCGACGGCGCCGGCCGGGTGCCAGGGTGTCGCCGGTGTAGATCTCGACGATCGGGTAGGCGTCGTCGGCCCACAGTTCGACGGTGCGCCCGTCGGTCCCGGACAGGCGGACCCAGGCGCGCTCGTCGGCGTCGCGGTGCAGGTCGGTGAACGCGTAGTCCACTTCCAGGTCGCCGAGCTTCTTGCCGCCGCGGAAGTCGTAAGGGGTGCCGGCGACAGGCTCGGTGCCGGCCGGAAGCTGGCGGCCGGGGTCGGTGAGGATGCGGGTGCCGGCGTCCAGGTGCAGGGTGGCGTCGTCGATGAGGCCTTCGCCGGGGGAAAGGTAGGGGTGCTGCCCGCAGCCGTACGGGCACGGCTGGTCGCCGGCGTTGGTGGCGGTGGTCGTGACGCTGAGCCCGGTGGCGCGGAGGTGGTAGTCGATCTGCACGTCGAGGGCGAACGGGTAGCCCGTCAGCGGGAACAGGGCGGCGGCCATGACGATCCGGTCAGGGTGCTGTTCGACGGGCTGCCAGGGGCGCCAGCGCAGGAAGCCGTGGATGGCGTTGTGCTTGTCCGGTTCGGTGAGGGCGACCTGGTG
>JAICWX010000264.1 GCA_025934635.1 Streptosporangiaceae bacterium
GGTGTCAGCCCACGCCGCCTTCACCTGCGCCCTCCTGGCCCTGGCTGCCCTCTTTGCCGTTGCCCTGACCTGGCGGCGTGCCCGCCGCGCCGACATCAGGCAGATCGTGCGAGAAGAAATACGCAGATCAGCCGCCGCGTATGCGCCGGAACCGTCACCGGATGCTGCCTCACCCGGAACGAGCAGCTGGGCACGGCGCAGATAACCCGACTGTGAACTGCTGCCCGGCCGGCTGCATCAGCACGGATAATGCCGAGGCCGTCTCGGCTCCAGCTGGACCATGGCGGCAGCGGCGCGTCATGCAGCATCCGGACGGCGGCACCCGCCGCCGCCCACGCGGCCGACGGCTCGCCGGGACGGCCGAGGGCCCTGCCTGGCAGGGCGGCGAGTGCGAGCACGGGCGGCTTGCGCCACAGGACCCGCGGCGTCGGGACCGGCGCCCTGGCCCATCACCTCGACCTCGACGTCGGCGCGCGCCTGATCACCGTCGATCTTCAGGAACACGCCGCCGACACGTAGGGTCGCGCGCTCGCGATGGGCGACGACGACCTCAACTTCCTCCACGCCGGCCATTATCGCCCGGAAAACCGGCTCAGCCGGATGAGCGCCCGACCGCGGTCAGCGAGGTGAGGTGCTGCCGAGGCTGGTGCGTCCGCCTGGGCCGTTCTACGATCTTGAGACCGCAGTGGTCTTCAGCCGCTAGGCAGGCGATCCCTGCGCCTGTTCCTCGCTGGAGGGAAAGCTCGATGACGCTTTACATGTACCAGGCTTCCTACACCGCGAAGTCGATGGCGGCTCAGCTCACCGATCCGCACGACCCCATGGAGGCGATCGGGCCAGTCCTGGAGGATCTCGGCGCCAAGGTCATGGTGGCTGGCTTCCCGTTCGGTGAGTACGACATGCTCCTGGTCTACGAGGCACCCGATGACGTGACTGCGGCCAGCGTCGCGATGGCCGTCGCCGCCGCGGGCGAGGTCAAGTCGGCCAAGACCACGCGGCTGCTCAGCGGGCAGGAATGGCTCGACTCCTTGTGCAAGCGCAGGATCATCGACACCCGGAAAGAACGCCATCAGCACTAGACCGCGGGCGGCGGACCGGCGCCGCAATATCCGTGCTTTATCCGCTGGACAGCGGGGAGACTCACAAGTGTGGAGCTGGTACGGAGCTGCGTCTCGCTGAAGTCGCGCGGAGTGGATAATCCGGGCGAATGCGAGCCATATGGACGTAGAACCTGGACCTGCGATGAGTTGTGCCGCATATAGGCCCTGTGACAACGGAAGCCCCGCTTCTGCTTGTTCTCGCCGGGGGGGCAAATGGAGGATCAGTGCCTGGCCGTTCACCGGACGGTTGTTGCCCTCGACGTTGAAGGGTTCGGGGCTCGTCAGCGCACCAACCGGAATCAGGTAGCAGTCCGCGATGGCCTCTACCGGGCGTTGCGGGAAGCGTTTCAGGAGGCAGGAGTTCCGTGGGCTGACCACGATCACGAGGACCGCGGAGACGGCGTCTTCATCCTCGTCAGCTCCGAGGTGCCCAAGAGCCTGTTCGTCGAGGCGCTTCCGCCCGCGCTGGTCAGCGCCTTGCGTAGGCATAACAGCACGCATCCGGACGCGGAGCGGATCCGACTGCGGATGGCCGTGAATGCAGGAGAGGTCAACTATGACGCGCACGGGGCTACGGGCGCGTCAATCAACCTGACGTTCCGCCTTCTTGAATCCGGCTTGGTTAAAGAGGCACTGGCTGGCTCTTCCGGTGTCCTGGCCGTCATTGTCTCGTCATGGTTCTTCGAGGAGGTCGTGCGGCACAGCACGGTTGACATCACCGCGTATTACCCAGCCCTGGTGACGGTCAAGGAGACTACGGCGACCGGATGGATCTGCCTCCCAGACCAGTCAGGCGGTCCCGGAAACCGGATACCGGGACGCCTGCACACGTTCGAGCAGACACCACTGTGGCGCCGCACGCTGGCAGAGCGGTCCGAGGATCTGAATAGCGTTCCACGGCAGGCGCTGCGGTGGGCGTACCTGCGGTTCCGGGCGGTGATAGAACCGCTAGCCGCCGAGATCGCCCGTTCGCTGCCAATGTTCACTGACCACACGATTTCTCATATTGATGCTCTATGGGATATAGCATCCCTGGTCTGCGGAGATGATTTCCCCCTCAACCCGGCCGAGGCCTTTGTGCTCGGGGGCGCATTTCTTCTGCACGATATCGGGATGGGTCTGGCCTCGTCCCGGGGTGGAATGGAAGCTATCGAAGCGGATCCTCGCTTCGAGGATCTTCTGGCGGGCGCTTCCGCTCGCTTGCGGCGGGCGGATCCCTCGGCCAACGGTGAGTCAGTCAGTCTGGCTGCGCGGGAGGAGTCGATCGTTGAACTACTGAGGCTGCGCTATGCAGCGCAAGCAGAGAGCTTGATGACGCGTCCGTTCCAAAATTCTGATAATGAGACCTTCTACCTGCTGCAGGATGCCGGCCTACGGCAAAGTTTCGGCTCACTCATCGGACGGATTGCGGCCAGCCACTGGTGGGATGTAGACGACCTGCGGAAGTTTGAGCGGTTGCAGGGTTCGTGTGTGGACCACCCTCCCGACTGGGAAGTCGACCCGCTCAAGATTGCCTGCGTACTTCGACTGGCCGACGCGGCAAATATTGACCACAGGAGGGCGCCTACCAACGTCCATGCCTTCCGGCGCCCGAAAGCAGGCTTCCGTGACCACTGGTACTTCCAGGAGCGGCTTACCCGGCCGCGGGTGGCCGATGACCGGCTTGAGTACACCGCGACGCTGCCGTTCGGGCGAAACGAGGCACCAGCCTGGTGGCTAGCATGGGAGACAATACAAGATATCAATGAGCAACTCCGGCAGGTCGATGGACTATGCGCAGATCTAGGCCGTCCGCGATTTGCGATCCGTTCGGTTGCCGGTGCCGATTCGCCCGAGCGCCTGGCGCTCTATATCCGCACCGAGGGCTGGGATCCGATCGATGCGCGGCTCCGCGTCACGGGTACAGCCGAGCTGATCGCCAATCTTGGCGGCGAGGATCTCTACGGCCAGCATCCGGAAATCGCGATGCGCGAACTGATCGCGAATGCGACTGACGCCACGCGCGCCCGGGCAGCGTACGAGGGTGAAGCCGCGGGCGCCGTAATCGTGCGGTTGTCGCACGAGGCTGGCTCGTGGTGGCTGAGCGTCGAGGATCACGGCATCGGGATGACGCCAGAGACCATGGTCACCGCCCTGACCGACTTCGGCTCCACACGCTGGCAGTCATCCGAGATGATTGCCGATTTCCCAGGCCTGCTGAGCGGGGGCTTCCTGCCGACCGGCCGTTTCGGCATAGGTTTCTTCGCGGTCTTCATGATTGCTGACGAGGTTGATGTCTTCAGTCTCAGTTATGACGAGGCGCCACGGAGCACGCACGTCCTCGAATTCCGCAACAGCGTCGCCGGGCGACCGCTCTTGCGGAAGGCGGATGCTCACGAGCGACTTCGTGGCTGCGGCACTCTGGTGCGCGCTAAATTGCGGCACGAGCCGCGTTCTGCGAGCGGACTGTTTAAGACCACCGACCGTGGCCTGACCGATACGCAGTTGCTGCATAGCCGCCTGATCTGTATGTGTGCGCTTGCGAATGTTGACATCAGCGTGCAAGGTCCCGACGATGCATGCCCGATCACGGTTGTGCGGGGAGATGACTGGACTAAGGTTCCCCCAGCCGAGTTGTTCCGAAGGCTTTACCGCAGGGAAGAAGCCAGTCATCTGGACCGTGTTATCCTCGACGGTTACGAGAAGCTATTTGCTGACCGCGCGACGAGCCTGCGCAGCCCTGACGGCCGCGTCTGTGGCCGGGCCATGATGGTTTCCGGTTTTGAGCTGATGCCGGAAGGCCTCCGGTGGATGAAGCTCTCTAAAGGGCTTATCTACGTTGGCGGCCTCCAATCAAGCGAACTTCTCTATTGCATGGGAGCCTTCTCCGGCCGGCCTCTTACCGCTGACCGGCTGCGTGCCTGGCCGCTCGTGTCAATTGATGAGTTTGTGTCTTGGGTCGAAGCCCAAGCAGACCGAATCTGCGACTCTCCTGGATCACTGCCCTTCGACCTCGCCGAGATGGGCACACTCGCCAGAGGCTTCAGAGCCCTTGCGCCTAGGCTGCCCTGTGCGGAATGTAAGAGCGGGCAGCTAGACCGCGACGGCCTCGTTAATTGGCTGAGGGGTCGGCCAGAGATCATGCTGATTGCTAAGGGAACATTCGAAAGCCACTATCCTCGTGAGAAGGAGCCCGCATTTTTTACCTACGACGGCTATGAAATCATACCTCCAGATAATGCCCTGTTCGTGCAATTGAATCCTGTGTGGCTCTTCCCGGAAGAGGTACTGAGCCGCCCTAAAGATAAGCGTTTCGCCCGTGCTACACACTCGTCAGCTACGTGGAACCTGCATGCCTGGTGGTACGACACCGGAAATTTCGGCTCGGTCGGTCTCGTCGTGCGCACAATAGCAGAAGTATGGAATATAGATATTCCGGCTGCCATTAACCTCATGGAGCCTCTTCATATTCACGGCGACCGCGACCTGAGGCCGCAGCTAGAAGCAATCGACGGTGATCCGCTACGGGTGACGGCCATCCGGATGAGGGATCCATCGGCCGGGGAGGGGCGCTAGCCGCCTTCCCCGGCCGAGGTACCGATCCTGAACGGCATCAATGGAGCATCGATGCTGCTCACGCGGCATTAATGGAGCATCGATGCCGTTATCTGAGGGTAGCCGCGGTGACTGGCGAGGCTAGCGGGACAGGTAAGGCAACTGAGGTTCGTATCACCGTAACCTCGGCAAAAGAACGCGTATCGCCGTAACCTCGGCGGAAGAACGCATTCACCGCAACCTCTGCCCTCGGAATCGCTCGGGCCGTCAGTTCCGGGCTGGCTCCGGCGCCGCGGCCGGGCGCCGCGTGCGCTGGCGGATCGCGAGCAGGTAGTACAGCGGCACGGTTATCACCAGGCCGACGATCCACGACAGGTCGGTGCCGTTCATCGCCGAGGCCGCCGGGCCGGTGTACAGGGTGGTCGACATGAACGGGATCTCGACGGCGATGCCGATGACGTACGCCACGATGCCGATCGTCCCCACCCGCCCGTACGGACCGCCGCTGGGGTCGAAGAAGGCCTCTACGTCGTACTCGCCGTGCCGGATCAGGTAGTAGTCCACCAGGTTGATCGCGGTCCACGGGATGAGGACGTACAGCAGCAGCAAGATGAAGTTCGTGTAGTTGGTGAGGAACTGCGCCTGCAGGCCGAGCGCCAGGATCAGCGAGATGCCCACGATGACGACCGACAGGGCGGCCCGCACCCGGGCGCCGGGGATCCAGTGGCGCGCGAAGGTCTGCCCGGTCGTGATCGAGCAGAGCACCCCGCCGTACAGGTTGATCGAGTTGGTGTCCATGATCCCGAGCGCGAAGACCAGCATCACCAGCCAGCCGACGCCGCCGGACAGGGTGTGCAGCTCGGCGATCTGGTCCGGGTTGGTCGACGCCACGCCGACTATCGCGCCGAGCAGCATCGGCAGCGTGCTGCCGAGCACGGTGCCCCAGTACGACATCCAGAACGTGGAGCCGGCCTCGTTGTTGGGCGGCATGTAGCGGGAGTAGTCCGAGACGTACGGCGCGTAGGCGATCTGCCAGAGCACGCCGAGCGAGACCGCGGACAGGAAGCCGCCGCCGCTGAAGTGACCGGTCGACAGGAAGTTGGCGGGCAGGCCGTGCACGGCCACGATGAAGATCAGGCTGAGGATCATCACCCCGCCGAACAGCACGACGGCCCACCGGTTCACCGCGTGGATCACGTCGTAGCCGAAGATCGTGATCACCAGGCTGACCACCGCGCAGATGACGATGCCGGTGTCGACGCTGATGCCGCCGGCCAGCTGGTTCAGCGACTGGCCGCCGAGGACCAGGTTGGACGCGAAGAACCCGACGTACATGGCGACCGCGACCGCGACCACCAGCAGCGCGCCGAAATAGCCGAACTGGGCCCGGCTCTGGATCATCTGCGGCACGCCCAGCCGCGGCCCCTGCGCCGAGTGCAGCGCCATGAACAGGGCGCCGACGACGTTGCCGAGCACGATGGCGATCAGGCTCCACCAGAAGCTGAGGCCGAAGACGGCCGGCGCCAGGGCGCCGGTCACGAAGGTCAGCGGCATGATGTTGGAGCTGAACCAGATCGTGAACAGGTCCCGCGGCTTCCCGTGCCGTTCGTCCAGCGGGATGATGTCGATGGTCCGGCGCTCCAGCGCCGCGGGCTCGGTGCTCGATCTCGGGCTCACGTGCGTGCCTCCGTTCTTCGGGGCGAGGGGGTTGACCACAGCACGCGGTTCGTCGCGGCTGCGGCGGTGAGCTCGTCACCGACGGCCAGGTCGGTCACGAGGAGTTCGGGGTTGGAGACGAGGTCGCGGTGCCGGGGCGCGGCGGCGACCGTCCGGCCATCCGGGGCGATGATCCGGCTGCCCCCGAGCATGCGGTCGGCGCCGGACCCGCCGTGCTGGTTGGCCGAGATCCACCACTGGCCGTTGCACAGCGCCTGCGCGGGATAAATGGTGTCCCACCAGTTCTCGGCGGCGCTCTCGTAGGCCGACGGGTGCAGCACGATATCGGCGCCCGCCTCCCGCAGCGACCGCGCCGTCTCGGGGAAGTCGCCGTCGAAGCAGACGCACAGCCCGACCCGGCCGACCCCGGCGATGTCACCGGTGGTGACCCCGTTCCCGGCCCGGAAGACCTCCGGCTCGGTTCCGTACAGGAACGCCTTGCGGTGGCGCAGCAGCAGATCGCCGGCCGGACCGTAGACGACCGCGGTATTGTACAGCTGCCCGCCGTCCAGCTCGGGGAAGGTCCCGGCGCAGACGATCATCCCGGTGGCCCGGGCCACCGCAGCCAGCCGCTGCTGCACTGGGCCGTCGGCCGGCTCGGCCACCGCCCGCGCGTCGGCGGCCAGCGTGGCGGCCCGGTAGCCGCACAGCCACAGCTCGGGCAGGACCGCGAGCTGGCAGCCGCGCCGGGCCAGTTCCCGCAGCGCCGCCTCGGCCTTGCGGAGGTTGACGTCCGGATCGCGTCCGGGCGTCCACTGGGCGAGGCCGGCCCGCACGTTTCTCATCGGCACTGTGCCGGTCATGGCGCGGATGGGTTCAGGGCCCGCTGGACGTAACCGTCCGCCTGCGGCTGCCAGCGCTGCCACAGCCCGGCGAGCTCGCCGACCGGATCGTCGTGCCAGTCCACCCGCAGATCCGTGACCGGCCACGGCGCCGATTCCGCCACAACCAGACCAGCCGACCGAACGGGTGATGTTTCCCCGCCTGCGGCCAGCCCAGCCTGCAGCGCCGCGATGAGCCGGTCGCCGAGGCTGTCGTTCACCCGTTCGGTAAAAGTGGCCAGCATCGCGGCCGGCACGCCCCGGTCGGCCAGCAGGTTTCCCGCCGCCGCGGCCCCCGCGCCGCGGACGCCGGCCGCCTCGCCCAGCGCCAGCTCGCCCGAGTACGTGGCCGAACCCCCGGCCGCGTCCACCACCGCCAGCTGCCGGTACGCGATATCGGCGGCCTGGCCGGTGACGGCCGCCAGCGCGTCGTCCGCGGCCAGGCCGCCGGCCATCGCCTCGAGCAGCACCTCGCGCAGCCGCGGGTCGGTCGTGCTCTGGCTGCACACCGCGCCCACGCCGGCCCGGACCGCCAGGCACCGCGCCGCCACCGCCATGCTGGCCGAGGCGATCACGGCCCCGACCGCGCCGGTGCGCGCGCAGCGGCCCGCCAGCGAGAACGTCATGGGAGGACCGCCACCACGGTCACCTCGACCAGCCACTCGGGCCGGGCGAGCGCTGACACGACCAGGCCGGTGAACACCGGGTAGACCCCCTTGAGGTGCCGGCCGAGCACCCGGTACACCGGCTCGCGGTGCCGGATGTCGGTGAGGTAGACGGTGCAGGAGACCACGTGCTCGACCGACGCGCCCGCCTCGGCCAGCAGCGTCGCGACGTTCGTCATCACCCGTTCGGCCTGTGCTCCGGGGTCGCCGGCGCCCACGTTCTCGCCGGTGTCGAGGTCCTGCGGTACCTGGCCGCGCAGGTAGATCGTGTTGCCGGCCACCACCGCCTGGCACAGGTCGTTGTCCAGCCGCTGCTCCGGATAGCTCTCGGCGGTGTTGAACGGCCGGATCCGCCGGTGGCCGCCGACCGTGATCGGGTCCCTCATTTGCGCACCTCGTCGGCGACCGCGGAGTACCTGGCGATCAGGTCGAGCGGGCCGCTGAAGTCGTAGTTGTTGTAGACGGCGAGCAGGTGCGAGAACGGCGGCGACTGCGCGAACAGCTGGAACGTCAGCCGGTGCCCGGCGTAGTCGGAGTTGAGCAGGTCCCGGGCCAGCACGAACAGCTTGCGGCGTTCCTCCGCGGGGATCTCCCCGATGGTGAAGTACTTCCGCAGCCAGTCGCCCGCGCCGGGGGAGTCGAACATGGCCTTGCTGGGCATCAGGCTGGCCTGGCAGCCGAGCAGGTCGCGGACCGTGTGCATGACGGCGGGCAGCTGGGTGGAGGCGAAGACCCGGCCGGTGTACATCATCGACGGGCTGGGCATCAGCAGCCCGGCCGGGCTGGGCTCGGCCAGCTCGATCGCCGCGGTCAGGTGCGCGTTGATGCCCTCCCGGTAGCAGGCGATCTGGGCGATCTTCTCCCGCACCCCCTGGTACATGGTCACCCCGGTCGACCGGGTGCTGGCGTAGGCGACGCCCAGCAGGAAGTCGGCGAACCGCAGGTAGCGCTGGACGTAAGGGAAGATGCTGTACCGGTGCAGGGTGGCGCGGATGAACGCGGCCGCCTTGGTGTGCCGGTAGAAGAAGACGTTCTCCCACGGGATCTCCACGTCGTCGAAGACGATCATCGTGTCGACCTCGTCGTACCGGCTGGTCAGCGGGTAGTCATCCGGGTCCCGGCCGGCGGCGAAGGCGGACCGGCAGATGTGCTTGATGCCCGGCGCGCCCATGTCGGCCAGGAAACCGACGGCGTAGTCGGACAGGACTTCGTTGTTCCACTCGCCGATGGTCGGCTTGACGAATGCCTGGTTGGCGTAGGCCGCCGCGGTCTCGAACTTGGCGCCGCGCACGATGATGCCGTTGTCGGTCTCCCCGGCCACGTGCAGCAGCACGTCGGGGTCCTGGTCCTGGGGCCGTTTGGCCCGGTTCCCCTTCGGGTCGGTGTTGGCCGAGACGTGGAACGGGTCGAGCAGCTGCGCGCGCCGGACGTGGCTGGTGATGTTCACGGCGAACGCCGGGTTGATCTCGTTCAGCACGTCCTGCCCGTCGAACAGCGACCACATCTCGCCCACGGTCTCGTCGCCTACCCGGGTGACCACGCCGCCGGCTTCGTCGAGGATGGCGTCGACCGAAGCCCGTTTGGCCTTCCAGTCCTCGCGGGTGCGCGGCGGCCGGGAGGTGGTGGCGCACCGCTCGCCGCTCTCCTCGTCGGCGTAGGTCAGCAGGTCCTTGGTCCCGGCCTCGTGGCCAAGGTCGTAGATCCGCGCCCGCACGTTCACCATCGGCGCGAACGCCGGGTGCGTGGTCACGTCCTCGACCTGCTCGCCGTCGATCCATACTTCCCGGCCGTCGCGCAGGGACTGGATGTAGTCCTTGCCGGTTCGCAGCACTGTCAGTTCCTTTCCATGATCTCCGCCAGGACGGCGCGCAGCTGCCCGGCGCCGGTGCCGATGCTGTCCGCGCGGATCCGCTCGGTGGGGGCGTGCATGTCCTGGCCCTCGCAGCAGCCGAGGGCGATGGCCGGGATGCCGGCCGCGAGCGCCGCGTTGGCGTCGGTCGAGCCGTCCCCGGTGACCTCCGGCAGGCCGACCGCGCGGCGGGCGCGCAGGACCGCCGCCGCCAGCGGGTGGCTGACCGGTAGCGAACCGGCCGGCCGGCGGTCCAGGCGCTCGGCGCGCAGCTCCAGGCCGGGGCAGACCGTCAGGTCCGCCAGCGCCGCCTCCTGCCGGTCGAGTGCGCCCTGATCGGTCGCGCGCCACTCGACCGCCGCGCTGGCCCGGGCGGCGATCGCGTTGACCCCGGTCCCGCCCTCGATCAGGCCGACGTTGACGGACAGCGGAGCGGGCGCCGTCCCGGTCAGGGCGTGCAGCAGGTCCACCAGCTCGTGGATGGCGCTGGGCCGGCCGCGGTCCCACCACGAGTGGCCGCCCGGGCCGGTCACCGTGAAGCGCACCCGCAGCGAGCCGACGGCCTCGGTGAAGACCCGGTCCGCGCCGTGGCCCTCCAGGGCCAGCACGGCCTCGGGGGCCAGCTCGCGGCAGGCGTGGTGAGCCCCGCGCAGCCCGCCGAGCCCCTCCTCGCCGACGGTGAAGACGACGGCCAGCGGGCCCGGCCGGGCGTGCTCGCACACCGCTACGGTCGTCGCCACCGCGATCGCGTTGTCGCCGATCCCCGGGCCGCACAGCCAGCCGTCGCACTCGGTCACGCCCCGCTCGGTGGCCGCGCCGAAAACGTCGTCCACGTGCGCCAGCACGGCGAGCCGGTACGGCCCCGGCCCGAACGTCCACACCAGGTTGCCGGCGTCGTCGACACGCCGGCTCCCGGGCGCGTCCGCCAGCCGCCGTTTCAGCCAGTCGATGCGGATTTCCTCGTGGCCGGTGCCGCCGTCCAGCTCCGCCAGCGCGATGGCGTCAGCGGCGATGGCGTCCGGATCGAGAGACACGATGGAGCGTACCATTTGATTAGCCCATTGGTATAGTTAACTGGCATGGCCGATGAAGCTCAGGAACAAGCCTTCGCCGACGTGGGGGACGTCATCGCGGCGAACCTGCGCCGGCTCCGCACTGCCCGGCGGATGTCGCTGGCCACCCTGGCCAGCCGCGCGGATGTCGCCAAGGCCACGCTGACGAACCTGGAGCAGGGCCGGGGCAACCCGACCATCGAGACACTGTGGTCGCTGGCCCTGGGGCTCGGCGTGGCGTTCAGCGACCTGCTCGAGGACCGGCGCGAAACCACCACGGTGGTCGTCCGCGCCCAGCAGGGCGCGCGGGTGCGCGGATCGACTCCCGGCGGGCAGCTCGACCTGCGGCTGGTGGACCGGATCGAGCGCGGCGGCCTGGTCGAGGTCTTCGACCTGTTCCTGCCCGCCCGGACCGAGCACCTCGGCTCGCCGCACGGCAGCGGCGTCGTCGAGCGGGTGCTGGTGCACGCCGGGATGATCACGGTCGGCCCGGCCGGCGACCCGATCACGCTCGGCCCCGGTGACTACGCCCGCTACAGCGGCGACGGCCCCCACCTGTACCGCTCCGCCGCCGAGGACTGCCACGGGGTCCTGCTGGTCGGCTACCCGCCCGCCTGATCCGCCTGGGAGGAGCCCCGCATGACCGAGTTCGACTACCTCGTGGTCGGGGGCGGCACGGCCGGCTGTATCGTCGCGGCCCGGCTGGCCGAGGACCCCGCCGTCTCGGTCGGCCTGGTCGAATGGGGCCCCAGCGACGAGCACGAGCCGCGGGCCCGCTCGATCCGCCGCTGGGCGGAGATGCTCGAAGGCGAGTACGACCTCGACTACCGCTCGGTCCCGCAGCAGCGCGGCAACTCCGGCATCCGGCAGGCCCGGCTGCGGATCCTCGGCGGCTGCTCCACCGCCAACACGATGATCGCGTGGCGACCCCGCGTGGCCGACCTGCAGGAATGGGCCGACCTCGGGGCCCGTGGCTGGGAC
>JAICWX010000049.1 GCA_025934635.1 Streptosporangiaceae bacterium
AGCAGCGCCGCGTCCTCGCCGGCCACCGGCGAGACCGTCTCGACCTCAGCCAGGCCGAGCCGCAGCGTCTCCGCCTCGGCCGTGCGCTCCCGCTCCGCCCGCGTCAGCGCCTCGAGCTCGTCGCGGACCACGCGGTGCCTGCTGTACACCCGGCGGTACTCCGACAGGGCCGCGGCCAGCTCCTGGCCGCCGAACCGGTCCAGCGCGTCGCGCTGTCGGCCGGGCTTGAGCAGCTGCTGCTGGTCCGACTGGCCGTGCACGGCCACCAGGTCGTCGGCCAGCACCTGGAGCAGCGACACCGGCACCGAGTGCCCGCCGGCGAAGGCCCGGGACCGGCCCTCGGCCGAGACCGAGCGGCTGAGCACGAGCGAGGACCCGTTGTCGTCGAGGTCTCCCCCGGCGTCCTCGACCTCGCGGGCCACCTCAGGGGAGACCAGCAGCCGTCCCTCCACCGCGGCCCGCGCGGCGCCGGGGCGCACCCGCGCCGGGTCGGCACGGCCGCCGAAGAGCAGCCCGAGCGCCGTCACGACCATGGTCTTCCCGGCGCCGGTCTCGCCGGTCAGCGCCGTGAACCCGGCCGAGAGCTCGAGCACCGCGTCGTCGATGACGCCGAGGCCGGTGATCCGGACTTCCTCAAGCATGCTTGCCTGTGTCCTCCCAGGTACGGCCGCGCCAGCCCGCCACGGGCAGGCCGAACTTGGCCACCAGCCGGTCGGTGAAGTTCCCGACGCGGGCACCGGGCGCCTGCACCGTTGCGAGCAGGACCGGCAGTGCCCCGCGGCGGACCTCGACCCGGGCCCCGGCTGGCAGATCGACCTTACGTCGACCATCGCACCACAAAACCGCCCCCGATGTCTCGGACGCCACGATCAGCTCGATCGCGAGTACCGACCGGGGCGATACCACCATCGGCGGCGCGAACAGCGCGTGCGCGCTGATCGGCACCATGAGCAGCGCCTCCACCTCGGGCCAGACCACCGGCCCGCCCGCGGAGAACCCGTAGGCGGTCGACCCGGTGGGGGTCGAGCACACCACCCCGTCGCAGCCCCAGCGGGACAGCGGGCGGCCGTCGACCTCGGTGATGACCTCGATCATCCGCTCCCGGGCCGCCTTCTCCACCGTGGCCTCGTTCAGCGCCCAGGTCGACGCGAGGACGTCACCGTTGGTCCGGACCGTCACGTCCAGGGTCATCCGCTCCTGGACCGCGTACTCCCCCGCCACCAGGTGGTCGACGGTATCGGCCAGCCCGTCCGGCTCCGCCTCGGCCAGGAAACCGACGTGGCCGAGGTTCACCCCGATCAGCGGCACCTGGGCCGGGCGGGAGAACTCGGCCGCCCGCAGCAGGGTGCCGTCACCGCCGAGGACGATGACGAACTCCACGCCCTCCGCCGCCCCGGGGCCGACCGGGACCTCTTCCGCACCGGGCGAGCTGAACTCGCCGGCGAGGGTGCGGACGGCGATGCCCGCGGCCGTCAGCCGCTCAGCCACGAACCGGGCGCTGCGCAGCGCGGCCTCCCGCCCGGTGTGCGCCGTCACCAGCACCGTCCGCTGTCCCACTAGCTGGGTCCCTCCTCGATAGCCCGCTCCAGCTGTTCCTCGTCAAGCGGCGGCGCGCCACTGCGCAGCCATAGGAAGTACTCCACGTTACCGGCGGGTCCGGGCAGCGGGCTGGCGGTGACCCCCAGCGCGCCCAGGCCGAGCCGCTCCGCCGCGCCGGCCACCTTCTTTACCGCGTCCGCGCGATCGGCCGGGTCGCGCACCACGCCGCCCGCGCCGACCCGCCCCTTGCCCACCTCGAACTGCGGCTTGACCAGCAGCACGAAACCCGCGCCGGGCGCGGCGCAGGCGGCCAGGGCCGGGAGCACCAGGGTGAGGGAGATGAAGGACAGGTCGGCCACGACCAGCTCCGGGACCGGGTTCACGCCCTCCAGGGACCGCACGTTGACCCGGTCCATGACGGTCACCCGGGGATCGGTCCGCAGCGACCAGGCCAGCTGCCCGTAGCCCACGTCGGCCGCCACCACGTGCGCGGCGCCGGCCCGCAGCAGCACGTCGGTGAACCCGCCGGTGGACGCGCCCGCGTCCAGGGCCGCCCGGCCCGCCACGGCCAGGCCCTGCGGGGTGAACACCGCCAGTGCCCCGGCCAGCTTGTGCCCGCCGCGGGAGACGTAGCCCGGCTCTGAGGTGTCCGCGATGGTGATCGGGGCGTCCCTGCTCACCTGGGTGGCGGCCTTGGCCGCGGGCTGGCCGGACACCGTCACCCGGCCGGCCGCCACCAGCTCGCCGGCCTGCTCCCGCGACCGGGCCAGGCCGCGCCGGACCAGTTCGGCGTCGAGCCGTACCCGGGTTGCGGTCAAGGCGAGCCCTCGTTGAGCTCGCCCAGGACGTCCCGGAGCCGTCCGTGCACCTCCTCGAGCACGGCGACGTGCTCGTCCACCGGGCGCCCGGCCAGGCGGCCGAGGCCGCCCACGGCCGCGTCCACCCGGTCATCGCCCGTGGGCGGCAGCCCGCCGGCCGGGCGCGGCGAGTGGTCGTCGGGGGCCACGGGGACCCTGCCTCGTTCGGTATCGGGATCTTGACCTTGATCCTCAATACCCTGGTCTGGGTATTCGTCGTTCATGTGCTGTAGCCTCCGCGTGGAACGCTACCGTCCGATGCCGACTAGAGCGAGGCGCGCATGGCTTCAGCCGAGGAGTGCCGTGAGGCACTGCAGACCCTCAGCGGGCGACTGACCGAGATGAGCCCGGCGGACCGGGCCAGCTACTTCGGCGAGCGCTCGATGAGCTGCCACGTGACCGATCTAGGCGTGACGTTCGTGACCAGGTTCACGGATAACGGAGCCACACCGGTAACCGAGGCCAAGCCGGACGACCCGCCAGCCGACATCCGGCTGACCGCGAAGAGCGACGATGTCGTCTCGCTGTCCGCCACCCCGGCCAACATCGCCCGGATGTGGATCGCCGGCCGGGTCCAGGTCCACGCCAGCATGCGGGACCTGCTCGCGCTGCGCAAACTGCTCTGAGTAAGTTGCTGAGCTATGGGCGAGCTGATCCTGCTGAGGCACGGCGAGACCGAGTGGAGCCTGTCGGGGAAGCACACCGGCCGGACCGACATCCCGCTCACCCCGAAGGGTGAGGCGGCGGCCAAGGCGCTGGCCCCGATGCTGTCCCGGCGGGACATCGTGGCCGTCTTCACCAGCCCCGCCCGGCGGGCGGTGACGACCGCGGCCTTCGCCGGCCTGAGCAGCGCCCAGCCCGATACCGACCTGTGGGAATGGGATTACGGCGGCTACGAGGGGCTGACCACGCCGCAGATCCTCAAGACCAGGCCCGGCTGGGACCTGTGGCGTGACGGCGTGATCCCCGGCGATGCGGCGCACCCCGGCGAGAGCATCGAGCAGGTGGCCCACCGGGCCGGCCGGCTGCTGGCGCGGGTCGTCCCGATGCTGGCCGGCGGGGACGTCGCGCTGGTCTCGCACGGCCACGCGCTGCGCGTGCTGACCGCCTGCTACCTGCTCATCGACCCGGCCGCCGGGCGGCTGTTCAAGCTGGACACCGGGACGGTCAGCACCCTCGGCACCGAGCACGCCACGCACGTCATCACGTCCTGGAACGTGCCGCCCGCGCCCTAGCCGGGCCGGTCAGCCTAAGGCGTCCTGAGGGCGGCGGGTCTCGTCGCGCATCCAGGTCAGGTAGGCGGCCGAGCCCGCCAGGATAGGCAGTGCGACGATCTCGGGCTCGTCGTAGCTGTGCCGTTCGGTGAGAAAGGCCGCGAGCTCGTCGTACCGGTCGGCCGGGAGCTTGAGCAGCACCAGCCACTCCTCGGCGCGCTCCAGGGTGCCGTCCCACCAGTACGTAGACGTCACCGGCCCGGCCACCTGCGCGCACGCGGCCAGCCGGGATTCGACCGCGGCGCGGGAGAGTTCCATCGCCTCGGCCCGCGAATCGGTCGTCGTCTGCACCTGGAGGTACTGAACCTCAGGGTCCGCCATAGCGCTGATCGTACGCCTGCCGGGTCCTAGTACGCTGGCCCCGTTCTGGCTGGGCTGCCCGTCCTTGCCGGAGATTGGGAGGTGCGCGGGTTGGAACTGGTGCATTCGGGGAAAGTCCGGGAGCTCTACGCCGACGGCGACGATCTCATCATGGTCGCCTCGGACCGGGTGAGCGTCTATGACGTGGTGCTGCCGACGCCGGTCCCGGGCAAGGGCCGGGTACTGACGCAGCTGTCGCTGTGGTGGTTCGGCCAGCTCGCCGGCGTGATCCCCAACCACGTGATCTCCGGCACCGACGTGCCCGCCGAGTGGTCCGGCCGGGCCATCCGGTGCCGGCGGCTGGAGATGCTGCCGGTGGAGTGCATCGCCCGCGGCTACCTGGCCGGCCTCGGCCTGACCTCCTACCGCGACGCCGGCACGATCTCGGGCGTGCCGCTGCCGCCCGGCCTGGAGGAGGGATCGCGGCTGCCCGAGCCCGTCTTCACCCCCACCACCACGGCCGCGGCCGGCCACGACGAGCCGATGACGTTCGACGATGTGGCGGAGGTGGTCGGCGGGCCGGTGGCGGCCGAACTGAGGCGCGCCACCCTGGAGGTGTACCGCCGGGGCGCCGAGCTGGCCGCCGCGCGCGGCATCGTGATCGCGGATACCAAGCTGGAGTTCGGCCTGCTCCCGGACGGGACGCTGATGCTGGCCGACGAGGTGCTCACGCCCGACTCGTCGCGGTTCTGGCTGGCCGACCAGTGGCAGCCGGGCCGCCCGCAGCGGTCACTGGACAAGCAGTTCGTCCGGGACTGGTCGGCCAGCCTGGACTGGGACCGCCGGCCGCCGGGCCCGGCGATCCCTGATGACGTAGTGGCGGCCACCCAGGCCCGCTACGCCGAGCTCTACGCCCGGCTCACCGGCGGTGAATGATCCCGCCCTGGTCGTGCGGGCCCGCCGGCTGCGGGCGGCCCGGGGCGTGGTGGTGGCCAGGGACGTGACGCTGGCGGCCGCGCCCGGCGACGTGGTGGCGGTCGAGGGGCCGAACGGCTCGGGGAAGAGCACGCTGCTGGCCGCGGCGGCCGGGCTGCTGCCGGCCGACAGCGCGAGCGTCCGGCCCGGTTCCGTCGGCTATGCCCCCGAACGAGCTGGCACCTTGCCCCGGATACCGCTCCAGCGGTGGCTCGTCGGCCTGGCCCGGACCGCGGGCCTGGACCGGGAGGAATCGGCCCGGCGGGCCGGGGACCTGCTCGGCCGGCTCGGCCTGGCCCATGCGTCGGCCGTGTCGCTGCCCGCGCTGTCCCGCGGCAACGCGCAGCGCGCGCTGGTCGCCCAGGCCCTGCTGGCCGACCCGGACCTGCTCATCCTCGACGAGCCGTCCGGCGGCCTGGACGCCGACGGGGTGACGCGGGTGGCGGCCGAGATCGAGCGGGCCGCCGGACGCCAGGCGGTGGTGCTGGTGGCGCGGCACCCGACCGCGCCGCTGCCGCTGCCCGCCGGACTGACCTGGCGGCTGCACGACGGCGGCGTCGACACCCGGCCCCGGGACGGCGATCCGCATCGGCTCGCGGCCGGCCTGATGGAGGTCGAGACCGGCGACGGGACCGTCCGGCGGGTGGATCAGGCGGGGCTGCCCGCCGTGCTCCGCGCGGCGCTGGACGCGGGGCTGGCCATCCGGCGGGTCCAGCCGGTGCTCGCCACCCCGCCGGGCGCGGTCGTTGCCTCACCCGAGGTGACGGCCCGGCCCTCCCCGCGGCGGGCGGGTGCGGTCCGGCGGGTACTGCACGGTGCGGCGCACCGGTGCCGGCTGCTCGCCTCGTCGCAGTGGTTCCTGGCGCCGGTGCTGCTGTTCCTGATCGTGCTGGGCGTGGTCTACGCGACCGACGCCGGCCCTCCGCTGCAGGCCGCGGCGGTCACCGCGATCACGCTGGTGCCCGTGCTGAGCTGGCTGGCCGTGCTGGCCCACCGGGTGGACGGCCGGGAAATGGCCCGCGCCTTCGCCGCGCACGCCGGCGGCCGGGCCCGGGCGCACCTGGCGACCGACCTGGGGCTGGCGCCGTTCGCGGTGCTGCTGTCCCTGGCGGCGCTGGTCGCCCCGCTGATCAGCCAGGGCGAGCATCCCCATCCGGCCCTGGTGGACGGCCGGATCGTGGTGCTGCACCTGGCGGCGGCGGTGTTCGGCGCCGGGATCGGCTCGCTGCTGGCGCTGATCGAGCGGGCCGGGTGGCGGCTGCTGGCCGCGGTGGCGCTGTACCTGGTGCTGTTCGTCGCCCGGGACACGCCGATGTCGCCGCTGCTGCGGCTGAGCACCCACCCGGCCACGCTGCAGACGCCGGCCGGCGGCCCGGCCGCCTGGCTCTTCGGGCCGGGACTGGCGCTGATGGCGGTGGCCGCGCTGCTGGGCACCCGGCTCACCTAGGCTGATCGTGGAGCCCGGCGGAACCAGGTCATCGCAGAGCTGCTGGCTGGTCAGGTCCTGATGCAGGTGTAGGCGCCGTACAGGCGGCCCTGGAACTCCGCCGCGACGATCTCGAAGCCGGCCGCGGCGAGCATCGGCTCGAGCAGCCAGCGGAAGGTGCTGAACTCGGTGCGGATGTGCTCGGCGTAGTCCTCGCCGGTGTATCCCTGCGCCGGGTCGGCCGCGGCGTACCGGAACCACTCCCGGAACACGTCCTCGGTCTCGGCGGGACGGAAGTCGTAGATCAGGTCGCGC
Source organism: Streptosporangiaceae bacterium (assembly GCA_025934635.1). Next base: position 6,687 of record JAICWX010000049.1, read on the forward strand.
AGCCGCAGCACCCCGCCGGGCCGCAGCATCCGCGCGATCCGGTCCAGGGCCAGCGCCTTCCAGAAATCGGGGAGCTGGTGCAGGGCATGGCGGGTGTACACGCCGTCGGCCGGCGGCCCGGCGTGCTGATAGCTGAGGAAGCCCGCGCGCACGCAGTCCAGGTTGCCCAGCCCTTCGGCGGCGGCTCGCTCGCGCAGCAGGGCGAGCATGGCCGGCGAGACGTCCACCGCCGTCACCTGCCCGAACCGGCGGGCCGCGGCGAGCGCGAACTGCCCGGTGCCCGTCCCCAGGTCCACCACCGCCGACTCTGCGGCGAGGCCCTGGGCCGTGAAGGCATCCAGGTCAGCAGCCGGATCCGGGTAACCCTGCTTGCGGTCGAACCCGGCCACGAAGGCCGCGTCGAGGTGCTCGGGTCCCGCGTACGCCATCTCGTCGATCATCCATGACTCAGCCACGAGGCCATTGTCCCCGGCGTGGCAAGTCGTTTCCCGGGCTGAGCGCCGCAGCGTGCTCGCGCTCACGGTGGTCCGCCGACTAGGACGGCGCGGGTTCGGGCCTCAGGATCCGCATCCGCATCACAGGACCCGGCCGTCACCCGCCCGGCTCCGGTGCGGCTTCCGGCAACGACATCGATGCTCCATCGATGCCGCGATCACGGCCTGGATGCTCCATCCATGCCGTGGTCGCGCCCCGCCCGGGATGCGGCGGCCCGGGGGCCGGGTGCACCACGGGCACCAGCAGCCCCGCGAGGCGGCCGCTACCTCCAGAAGAGCCGAGCCCGGCGCTCCCTCCAGCAAGGCCATACCCGTGCGCGGCGCTGGCGCAAAATAGTTCATTTCCGTATAATCCATTTCCGTGATATCCGAAAATGAAGTATCTGGGGTGGTGCTCGCGCTGCAGCGGGCTACGCATCACACGCTGCATGCGCTGAGCGCCGCGCTGGCCGACCTTCACCTGTCGGCGGCGGAGATCAACGCGCTGGCCAACCTGGGCGAGGGCGGGACGCTCAGCGTCCGGCAGCTCAGCGAGCGGACCGGCACTCGGGCCAGCACGCTGACCGGGCTGCTCGACCGGCTGGAGAACCGCGGTTACCTGGTGCGGGAGCTGGACCCGTCCGACCGCCGCTCGTTCCGGCTGCCGCTCACCGGCCTGGGCCAGGGGGTGGCCGCCCGGGCGCGCGCCGCCATCGCGGACCTGGAACGAGACGCGCTGGCACGGCTGGACGCGACCCAGCTGGCCGGCTACCACGCCGTCATCACCGCCCTGCAGGAGGCCTGCTGATGCCGCACCGGGGACCGGCGGACGCCGAGCTGACCGCCATCCTGGCGGAGATCACCGGGCCGGACGGGGAGTTCCGGCACCGGCAGCACGTCAACCTTGCCTTCCTGGCCGTGCGCCGGCACGGCAGGCCGGAGGCGATCACGAGGATCTGCGACTGGATCCGGCAGATCGCCGCCTACGCGCGGGCGCCGCAGAAGTACCACCACACGGTCTCGCGGGCCTGGGTGGAGATCATCGCCCACCACATCGAGGGCGACCCGGATTGCGCCGACTTCGGCACCTTCGCCGCGCGGCACCCCGCACTCCTCGACAAGCGCCTCCTGAGCAGGCATTACCGGTCCTCGACGCTGGCTGCCCCGGCCGCGCGGCAGGGCTGGGTCGAGCCCGACCTCCTGCCGTTTCCCTGGTCACCCGCTCAGGACAGCCGGGCAGGCTGACCAATCACCCACCGCCAGCTTCCGTCCGGCTGCGCCGGGCTACCTCGACGCCGGCAATGCACGCCCCGGCGCGCCGCCAGGCAGCGTCATCAGCGACACCCGCTCCCCTGGCGTGCTCGTCGCCTGGCTGTCCTCGGTGCTTCCCTGACCGTTACTGAGCCTGCCCCGCGCCGCCGCCGATTGACAGCCAGCAGCATCTTGCTGTTATCAGTGATTTGGGGATGAATGCCAGGTGCCCGTCCCGGGCTCGGCCTTCAGTGCCGCGACCGCCTTGCCGACATCCCGGAAGACCCAGGTGTTTTCCCGGTTGCATTCTGCTCCGGGAGGTCTTGCGCCTTTCGCTCCCCGCACTTATCTCCGGACGCTCAAGGATGACCGGCGTGCCCGAACCCGCTGTGCCCGCCACCGAAATGGCCGCCGCCGTACCCGTCGTGTCCGGAATGATGGCCAGCGTTTCCGTGCCCATGGGAGGGCGCGGGCCCGTGATGGGAGAAACCATCGGACCGGCCATTGCCGCCGTTAGCGCCGGCGTCGTTCAGGCAGTCCTGCCAGGTCGCACTGAAAACCGCGAGCCGGGCCCAGGGGATTTCGCCGGAGCGTCGGCGCGCGGTGCCGTCGCGAGGTCCGGCGTCAGGTGCCGGCGGCGCCGCCAAGCCGAAGATCATCATGTACGGCGTGAGAACGGCCGGTACTCCGGCTTCGCTCAGTGCCCGCGTGCGCAACTCTCGCCGGAAACCCTCGATCTGCCCAGCAACTGCTCGCCCTGCTCGGTGCGCCTGTCCTGGCGCCAGCGCCGCAGCCAGCCGCGCCGGACGGCGTCCCGCCGGAGTTCCGCGCGGACCCGGTTCAGTGTCGGGATCAGGTCGTCGCCGCTTGCGGGCAGCCGCACCTGAGCTTGCGAGCCGAACAACCCGCCGAGCAATATCATCTCGAATGGCAGCAGCGGCTCAACCGGGCCAGGTTCCTGGTCGCGCAGGTCCGCCAGCAGCCACTGCGGGCTATCGCCGGGAACCTCTTCAATGCAAAGAAAACCCCGCTGGGAAAGATCAATTAGCGTCGCGCCGATATGACCGGCGATTACCCGGCCAACCAGGATGATCCCAAGCTGAGCTGGCCGTAGATCATCAGGTGAAGCCGGCTGTTCCGTCAAATGTCCGCTCATGCCAGGAAGTTTAAGTCCTGACAGTAAATACCGCTTACGGGCAATTTACCGGATATTTAAACTTCCGGAAACCTGGTAATTGGCTATTGCCGGATGGCCGCCGCTCCTGCCCGCCTGGCAGGATGGGCGGGTGGATTTCGCCCTGCGGGCCGCATCGCCGGAGGATGCGGGCGAACTGGTAGTGCTCTGGCGGGAGGCGGCCGAGAACAGCCGCCGGCCGCCCGATACCGCCGAGGCCGTGACCGCGCTGCTCGGCCGCGATCCGGAGGCGGTGATACTCGCCGAGCACGACGGCGTGCTGATCGGGTCGGTCATCGCGGGCTGGGACGGCTGGCGGTATCACCTGTACCGGCTGGCCGTCCGGCCCGGCTGGCGCCGGCGGGGCGTCGGAGCGGCGTTGCTGAACGCGGCGGAGCGCAGGCTCACCGATCTCGGCGCGACGCGGATCGACGCGATGGTCCTCGATGACAACGATCTCGGTCAGGGACTGTGGCGGGCCAGCGGATATCACCGGCAGGGTGACTGGCGCCGCTGGGTTAAGGCGCTGTGAGACGCGGCGCTGCCCTTACTGGCCGGGCTCGCGGCGGCTGGAGCGGCGCAGGCGCATCGCGGCCAGCGCTGACGTGGCCATCGTCGCCATCCGGCGGCCGACCGGCGTCTTGGCTGAGGACTCTGGTGCGTCGGGCTGAGAGGCGGCAGGCCTGGGCGCGGCGGGCTGGGGCGCCACGGCTGAGATACCCGGGACCGGCCCGTCTGCGGTCGGCGGTTCGGTGACGCGCGACCTGCCGGGTGCAGGCGCCGCCGCCGACGCGGGTCCGGGAGACGCCGCGGGCGACGGGACCGCCTGGGACGGCGGGGTGGGCTGACGGGCGAGGATCCACCGGGCCTCGGCCGGGATGCTGGTCGGAGGATCAGCCGGGACGCGCCCCGATGGAGCGTTCAGGCCGCTGGACGCTGACCCGGCCGATACGCGGGGCGGTTCGGCCGATACGCGGGGCGGTTCGGCCGGGCGGTCCGGCGGCGGCGGGGCGGCAAACGACGGGCGGGCGCCGCTCCAGGTCCGCTTCAGGATCAGGTGGGTGGGGTTCTCGTTGGTCTGCTCGCTCGGCCGGGAGGCGCTCGTCAGCCGGTCGAGCAGCTGCCGGGCGGTCGGGCGGGTCTGCGGGTCCTTGATCAGGGCGTCTTCCACCAGCGGGCGCAGCGAGTCAGGGACCATGCCGATGTCGGCGTCGCCGTACATGATCTTGTAGAGGATGGAGTGGGTGCTCCCGGCCCCGAACGGCGACCGGCCGCTGGCCGCGTAGGCAACCGTCACGCCCCAGGCGAAGACGTCTGCTTCCGGGCCGGGGTTCCCGCTGATCTGCTCGGGTGCCATGAAGCCCATCGAGCCGATCATCATGCCCGCCTTGGTCACCGCGGTGGTGTCCTGCCGCCGGGCGATGCCGAAGTCGATGACCTTCGGGCCCGCGTCGGTCAAGATGATGTTGGAGGGCTTGAGGTCCCGGTGCATGATGCCGGCCGCGTGGATCACGGTCAGCGCCTCAGCCAGCCCGGTGGCCAGGCCGAACAGCATCTCCGGACTGACGGAGCCGTGCTTGTCCATGTATTCCGACAGCGACGGACCCGGCGCGTACTCGGTGACCACGAACGGCTGGGCCGACTGGGAGTCGGCCTCGATGATCCGCACCGTGCACTCGCCCTTGACCTGTACCAGCGCCGCGACCTCACGGCCGAACCGGGCACGGAACTCCTCGTCGTCGGCCAGTTCCGGACGCAGCACCTTGATCGCGACGGGGCTGCCGTCCCAGGCCACTCCGAGGTAGACCACGCCCATGCCGCCCGCACCCAGCCGGGCGGTCAGCCGGTAGTGGCCGATCCGGGTCGGGTCGTCAGGCCGAAGAGGCGTGCGAGCCAACGAACTCCTCCTCCCGCAGGATCGTGGCGGCGCCCAGGCAGCCCGGCACAGAAAAGTCCATGTTCCTTACCACCGTATCGGCCAGGAGCACGTCCGGTTGCCGTCAGCCCTGGGATCGCGTCCAGTTCTTCCCGTCCGCCGACGTGAGGGTAAAGCCGCCGGGCCCGGTGGCTACCCACCCGTGCGGCCCGTGGGTCACCGCGGACAGCCCGTTCAGGTCCGTGTCGGCGGATACCTGGGCGAGCGTGGAGACCAGGGACCAGGGTCCGCCGGACACCCGCCGCCACACCGCCGGATAGCCGTTCGCGCTGCCGACGGCGATCTGCACGCTGCCCGCGGTGACCGTGCCGCGTACCTTCTCCTCAGGGATCAGGCCGCCCGGGATGGCGCTCAGCGAGACGGGCGCGATGTTCCCCGCGGTGTCCGCCTTGATGAGCAGCCCCTCCTGGCCGGTCCGGGTGGAATTGGTGTTCCCGGCGGCGATGACGTTGCCATCCGAGCCGAGCGCGGGGTTGAAGTCCGGTCCGTTCGAGGTGTCGCCGAGCGGCCCGGTCGGCAGCCACCGGGAGCCGGTGCCGGTACTCGTATAGGCGACGTACTGGCCCTTGGTGTGGCCGGTCACCACGAAGCCGTAGTCGCTTCCCTTGACCACGTCCGGGCTCCAGCCGCCCGCCGGGTCGATTGCCCCGGCGTACTGCCACCTACGGCCGTCCGCGGAGAAGTAGGCGACGCCGTCGCTGGCGCCGCTCGCGGCGGTACCCGGCCGGACCACGATCAGCCCGGCTTTGTCGAACGACGCGCCGCTGGTCGAGGCGCGGGCGCCGTGATCGACGGGGATCGCCACCGGGGACCAGTGCGCGCCGCTGTCGGTGCTCAGCCACGCGCCCAGGCCCCGGTCGGCAATCAGCGTGACGCCCCCGTGCGAGGTGGCGAAGTCGATGCCCAGCGGGGACCCGCCGGACGGCTCCCGCAGCCCGAGCTGCGCGGCGGTCAGCCGCTGCCAGGTCACGCCGTCATGCGAGGTCCAGGTCACCGCCTGCTGCGAGGCACCCGCCCCGTCGTAACCGGCCGCCAGGAACCCGTCCGGCGTGCTGCTGACCACGTTGACCACATCACCGCGCTGCCGAGGGGTGATCCCGTGCCTGCCCGCCAGCGTCCACGTCTGCCCATCTGAGCTGGTCCAGATCGCGTTATCACCCTCCGCCATCCAGCCGCGCGGGCCGCCGGCGATCCGCTCGGCCGGGTAGCCCAGCGGCGCCGGGCCGCCGCCGGGCAGCTGGACCGGGGCCAGCCGCCAGGTGTGCCCGGCGTCGGCCGAGACGAAGAACTGCGGGCGGACGACGCCGTCGCTTTCCTGCGAGCCCGTCGTCACGATCGTGTTGCCCGAGGCGACGATGCGGTCGATTTTCTGGAAGACGCCGCGCGTCAGCTGGCCCGGATAGGTGGGCAGGGCGTTCGCGGCGCCCGGCTGCGCCGTCCCGGCTGATCCCTCGTTCGCGACGGGACCCGCCGCGGGCGTGTGGCCGGGCAGCACCGCGATGATGACCGCGGCAGCGAGCGCGGCGGCGCCCAGGGCCGCCGCGGCCAGGCCCGAGACCCGCCGGGTGAGCCTGCGCTTCTTGGTCGGCGCCATCCCGCCGCCGGATGTCCCGGCGGGCCGCGGGGCCGGGTCGACGAGCAGGGACCCTTCCGTCCGCCGGACCCCGTGCCCGCCGGCGGCCACGGACGGCGGGCCGGGTGCCGCCCTGCCCTGCGTCCAGGTCTGCGACAGGACCGTCTGGGTGGGTGAATCCTGAACCCGGGCCGGGCGGCTGGCGCCGGTCAGCTGGTCGAGAAGCTGCCGGGCGGTCGGGCGGTGTTCTGGCGCCTTGGCCAGGGCGGCTGCCACCAGCGGCCGGAGCGAGTCGGGCACCGCGCCGATGTCCGGGTCGGTGTGCAGGACGCGATACAGGACGGCGTTGGTATCCCCGGTCCCGAACGGTGACTGCCCGGTGGCGGCGTACGCCACGGTCACGCCCCAGACGAAGATGTCGGCCGCCTGGCCGGGCCGCCCGCTGATCTGCTCCGGGGCCATGAAGCCGGCCGAGCCGACCATCATGCCCGTCTTGGTCACGGACACGGCGTCCAGGGCCTGGGCAATGCCGAAGTCGATGACCTTCGGCCCGGCGGCGGCCAGGATCACGTTGGAGGGCTTGAGGTCCCGGTGCACGATGCCGGCCGCGTGGATCACGGTCAGCGCCTCGGCCAGGCCGGTGGCCAGCCCGTAGAGCATGTCCGGGCCGAGCCGTCCGCGGCTGTCGATGTACTCGGCCAGCGACGGGCCCTCGGCATACTCGGTGACCATGAACGGCCGCGCGGATTCGGTGTCGGCCTCGATCACCCGCACCGTGCAGACGCCCCTGACCCGCGTCAGCGCCGACACCTCGCGGCGGAACCGGCGCCGGAACTCCGGGTCGTCGGCGAGCTCGGGCCGGAGCACCTTGACCGCGACGCCGCCGCCGTCCCAGCCGACGCCCAGGTACACCACGCCCATGCCGCCGGCGCCCAGCCGGGCCGACAGCCGGTAGTTGCCGATCCGGGCTGGATCACCAGCCTGGAGAGGCGCGCGAGCCAAGGGTTTCCTCCGACGTTGACGGTGGCTTCTGCGCAGGCCTTACGCAGCCGTGGTTCTTACCCTGATATTACGCAACCGGTTGACAGGAAGTTCAATCCGGCGTACAAGCCCCGGCCTTGCCGGGATGGCGCAGCGGCTGGCACGATGACGGCGTGGACTACCTACTGGCGCAGGTGAACATCGCCCGGATGCGGGAACCGCTGGACAGCCCGCTGCTCGCGGGCTTCGTCGAAGCCCTGGACCCGGTGAACGCGCTGGCGGACGCCGCCCCCGGCTTCGTCTGGCGGATGCAGACCGAGGACGGCAACGCGACCGCGGTGCGCGCCTTCGAATGGGACGAGGCCGGGAGCGCCGGCGTCCTGGTCAACATGTCGGTCTGGGAGTCGGTCGAGACGCTCGCCGCCTACGTCTACTCCGACGCGCACCGTGAGGTCATGCGGCAGCGCCGCACCTGGTTCGAGCGGATGGCCACGGCCCATACCGCGCTGTGGTGGGTACCGCGCGGTCACACCCCGACCACCGGCGAGGCCGAGGAACGGGTGATCCACCTGCGGGTGTACGGGCCCACCGCGCACGCGTTCACGCTGCGGGAGCACTTCCCGCCGCCGGACGCGGCCGCCTCCGGCCCGGTCAGCAGCCCGGAGGAATGGAACTGCCCGGCCTGAGGCTCCCGGCCCCGGCGCCGGGGCCGCTCAGGGCCGGGCTGCCCAGGGGCCCACGCCGGCGATCCGGTCCACGGCGATGTGGGTGACGTACCCGGGCGGCGGGTTGTCCATCGGCGGGAACCTCACGTCCGGGCCGAGATAGGTGCGGGCGAGTTCCTGCAGCTTTTCGGGTGCGCCGCCCTCGGTGATCCGGGCCGTGCCGTAGATCACCAGGTACTGGGTCAGGCCCATGGGGTCGGCGGTGTCGGTCTCGACCGACAGCGCGACCCGGCTGTCGTTGCGGATGTTGCGGACCTTGCGGTGCTCGGGCAGGTGCGCCGCCACGATCTCGTCGCCGTCGAGGCCGACCCAGACCACGGTGACCTGGGGGCTCCCGTCCGGGTTCAGGGTCACCAGGTGCGCCAGGGCGGAGGACTCCAGCACCGCACGGGCGCTGTCGGGGATAGACGTCATGCGAGGACGCTAGGGTAAGGGCTACACCCATGGGAAGAGGGGGGCCGCGGATGCAGCCGATGCCGGAGGACTGGGACAGGGCCGTCGCCGTCGTGGCGCATCCGGACGACCTCGAGTACGGCGTCGCCTCGGCTGTGGCCCGCTGGACCAGCCAGGGCAAGCAGGTCTCCTACCTGCTCGCGACCCGGGGCGAGGCCGGGATCGACGGCATGGATCCGGCTGAGGTCGGCCCGCTGCGGGTCGACGAGGAGCAGCGCAGCGCCGCTGTCGTGGGCGTCACCGAGGTTCACTTCCTCGATCACCAGGACGGCCTGGTGGAGTACGGGGTCGCGCTGCGGCGCGACCTGGCCGCCGCGCTGCGGCGGCTGAACCCGCAGGTGATCATCGGGCAGAGCTTCGACCTCACCTGGGGTGAGGAGGGCCCGGTCAACCACTCCGATCACCGGGCCGTCGGCCTGGCCACGCTGGACGCCTGCCGGGACGCTGCCAACCGGTGGGTGTTCCCGGAGGCCGGCCCGCCGTGCTCGGAGATCAGGGACGTCTACGTGGCCGGCACCGGCACGCCCACGCACTTCGTGGACGTCACCGGCACCATCGACCTGGGAGTCGCGTCGCTGCGCGAGCACCGCGCCTACATCGAGGGCCTGGGCCGCGAGTTCGATCCCGACGAGTTCCTGAAGAACATGGCGGGCTACGTCGGGCTGGGCGCGGGCTGCGAGTACGCGGTCGGCTTCCGCCGCTACCCGATGGGCTAGGCCGCCCCCGGGTCCGGGACTGACTGAGCCAGGGCGGCGACCTGGTCCGCGAGCGATCCGGTCGCGGTCAGGCGGTTGTCCACGACCAGGTGCGGGACGGAAGGCTCGGCGCCCAGCCGCATCCGGGCGACGTACTGCCCGAACTCGGCCAGCTTGGCCTCGTCACGGGCTAGCCCGCGGGAGATGAGGCGGCGGCGCAGGGTGGCCTCGTCCGACCTGACCCAGACCAGCCGGACGGTCCCGCCGCCGAGCTCGGCGGCCCAGGCCTGCCAGCGGGCCGCGTCGTGGATCTGGGCGGTGAAGGGGCCGGAGAGCAGGACCGGGCAGCCGTGCGCGCGGATCTCGCGGGCGGTGGCGGTCATCCCGGCGTACTCGTAGGCCTTGACGTGCTCGTCGTACCAGGGTCCCTCGCGCTCCCCCGGCGGTCGTCCGGCCGAGGCGAGAACGGCGGCCACGAACGGCGCGTACATGGTGTCCTTGTCCAGCAGCGCCGGCGCCGGCGCCAGCGCGGCGAGCAGCAGCTCCGCGACCGTGCTCTTGCCGGCCCCGGGTGGCCCGGCCACCACCCAGGCGGTCGCGAGTTCGCTCACGAGCCGAGAAGGACCCAGCTGTGCGCGGGCACGAGGGCGGGGTCGGCGGGCGTGGTGCCCGGGTCGGGGGTCTCGGTGACGCTGAACCCGGTGACGTCGACCGGGAACCGGAACTCCTCATCGCCGGTGTTGAGGAGCACCAGCACCTCGGCGTCATCGCCGGCCGCCCGGAAGGCCATCGTTTCGTTGGCCAGGTGCGGCACGGTGGTCCGCGCGCGGACCAGCCACGGGTGGCGGCGGCGGAACCCGATGAGCCGCTGGTGCAGGCGGTAAGCGGGCCAGCCTCCGGGCGGCAGTCCGTCAGGGGTGGGGGGGAAGGCCGGGCGGATCTCGTCGTCGCCGCCGGCCCGGTCTTCCTTCACGCCGCGGAACGCCTGCTCGTCGCCGTAGTAGATGCTCGGGATGCCGCCGACGGTCATCAGCACGGCCAGCGCGTGGCCGAGGTGACGCTCGTCGGCCAGCCGGCTGGCCAGCCGGGTCACGTCGTGGTTCCCGGTGAACGTCTGCGGCAGGCATGCGTCGAGGATCTCGTCGTGCCGGCCGAGCGCCCAGGCCAGCTCGAAGAAATTCCGGTCGTTCAGCGAGCTCCAGATCGCCTTCCACAGCTCGTACTGGGTGATCGAGTCCAGGCCGCTCTCCGCCGCGTAGGACGCGTAGTCGCCGTGGATCATCTCGCCGAGGAACCAGGCGTCCGGGTGCGATCCGCGGACGGCCGGCAGGACCTTGGCCCAGAAGCTGGCCGGCACGGCGTAGGCGGCGTCGAGCCGCCATCCGGCCGCGCCCCGGTCTAGCCAGTGGGTCATGACCTGCGTGACGTAGTCGAGGACCTCGGGCTCCTCGTGGTCCAGGGCGACGAGCTGGCGGTGACCCTCGAACGTGGCGTAGTCCCCGCCGGCCGGGTCGCGCCGGAACCACTTGGCGGCGGGCGAGCCCGGGCCGCCGCGCAGTGCCGCCTGGAACGCCGGGAACGAACGGCCGACGTGGTTGAACACCCCGTCCAGGACGACCCGCAGGCCACGACGGCCGGCTTCGGCGATGAGGTGGTCGAAGTCCTCCTGGTCGCCGAGCCTGGCGTCGACCTGGAAGTGGTCGATGGTGTCGTAACCGTGGGTCTCGGCGGCGAAGACCGGGCCGAGCAGCAGGCCAGAACAGCCGAGCTCGACGGCGTAGTCCAGCCACCCCGTCAGCTGCCGCAGCCGGTGCCTGACCGGCTCCTCGGCCGGCGGTTCGGCCTTCTCCGCACCGGTGAAGCCCAGCGGGTACACGTGCCACCAGATGGCGTGATCGGCCCATGACGTCACCCGGCTAACGATAGCGGCGCTCGGCGGCTAGGACGTCGTATAGGCGCGGACCAGGGCTTCGGCCAGGTTGGTGGCGGCGGGGTAGTCGGCGGCGGGGATCCACTCGTTGGGGCGGTGGGCGACGGCCAGGGAGCCGCAGCCGAAGGCGGGCAGGGTGGGAATGCCGGCCTCGGTCAGCCAGCACGAGTCGGTGACGCCGAGCAGCACGCCGCGGGGAGGCTCGGCGCCCAGGACCGAGCGCATCGCCGTCACCGCGGCGCCGGTCAGCCGGGTGGCCCCGGCCGCGGAACTCGGCGGCACCCAGTCGTGCGGGGGGGCCGCCAGGGCGATCTCCACCCGGCCGGCGAGACCGGCCTGGGCGAGGACAGCCCGGAGCTCGTTCGGTACCTCTTCTTTGGTCATGCCCTCGATGACCCGCACCTCGACGGTGGCGGTCATGGTCTCCGGATGCATGAACGGGGTGATGCCGCCGCTGACCATGGTGCCGATGTTGACGGTGGGCCGGGTGCCGTCGATCGGGTGCACGGCCCCGGCGAAGAGGTCGGCGTCAGCCAGCGCGGCCATCGCCCGGGCCAGCGCGACCCCGGCCCGCTCCCCCGCCGGGAGCTGCTCGGCCGAGTGTCCCGGGATGCCCCGGGCGGTCAGCCGCAGCACGCACGAGCCGCGCTGAGCGACGAACAGGCGGTGCCAGGACTGCGCGGGGGTGCCGCCGGCCGGCTCGAGGATCACGGCCGCGTCGGCCGCCAGGACGTCCTGCCGGGCCAGCCACTTCATCCCGTAGTCGGAGCAGTTCTCCTCGTCCGCGACGAACAGCAGGTCGAGGCCGCCCGCCCAGCCGGGATCGGCGGCGAGGCGGCCGGCCGCCAGCAGCGCGGCGGCCACCCCGGACTTCATGTCGGCCACGCCGAGCCCGGCCAGACCGCCGCTTTCGACACCGGTGAGCTCGTAGGGATCGGTCTGCCAGGAGGCGAGGTTGCCCGGTGGCATGGTGTCGAGGTGACCGACGAGCATGAGGCGGGGCGAGCCGTCGCCGATGCGGATCAGCAGGTTGGGACGCTCCGCCGACCGGGAGTACTCCCGCGGCGGCGGGAGCCCGAGGGCACGGGCCGCGTCGCGGACCACGCCCGCCACCGCGCGCTCGTCCCCGGGCGGGTTGGGCGACCGCGCCGCGACTAGCGCGGCGAGCAGGTCCACCGGGTCGATCCGGGGCGCGGTCATGAGAAACACCGAATTCTAGCGTGCAGATGTTTATCGGATGCGAAACGACGACTACTGTATATTGCATGCCGTTGCCCGAAGATGCGCCCGCGGTACACCGTCCGGCCGCCAGCGTGCTGGCCATGCAGCAGATCCAGCAGTGGATCGAGGATGGCACCCTGCAGCCGGGCGAGGTCCTCAAGGACACCGAGATCGCCGCCAAGCTCGGGGTCAGCCGGACGCCGATCCGCGAGGCGTTCCAGCGCCTGGAACTGCTGGGCCTGGTGGTGAGCACCAGGAACACCCGGACCGAGGTGGCCCCGGCCCGTCCGCAGGACGCCGAGCTGCTCTACGTGCCGCTGAGCGTGCTGCACGAGCTGGCCGTGCAGCTCGCCCTGGGCAACCTGCGGGACGAGGACTTCGAGACGATGACGGCGGCCAACGAGCGGCTGCGCGAGGCGGCCGAGCGCGGTGACGCGGTCGCGACCCGGCAGGCCGACGAGGAGTTCCACGCCGTGCTGCTCGAACGCACCGGCAACCCGTTCCTGGTCCAGGTGATCGACTGGCTCTCGGTCCACTCCCGGCGGCTGAACACCCTCTATTTCACCCAGGACCGGCCGACCACGAACTCCTACCAGGATCATCTGGAGATCATCGCGGCGCTGCGCGACCGGGACGAGCCGCGGGCCCGCCAGCTCGCCCGCGACAACATCCTGCGCACGATCGACGTGGTCCAGCAGCCGGTCACCTGACAGTTCCGCCAGCCCGCCCGCCCGCCCTCGGCAGCCGGTCCAGTGACCGGACCGCGGACTCGTCGACCTCGATGCCCAGGCCGGGTCCGGCCGGGATCGCGACCCGGCCGTCCCGGACCGCGAGCGGCTCGGCGAGCAGGCCGGTGCGCATCGGGTTCTCGAAGACGTCCCACTCCAGCAGGCCACCGTAGCTCCCCTCGACCTCGGTCGGTTCCGGCGTCACCGCCAGCAGCTGCAAGGTGGAAGCGATCAAGATGGCGCCGCCCCAGGCGTGCGGCACGCAGGCCCGGCCGCGCAGGGCGGCCAGTTCGGCCACGAAGGCTGCCTCGCCGATGCCGCCGCAGATGCCGACGTCGGGCTGGATGATGTCGATCCCGTCGCCGAGCAGCCGGTCGAAGTCCGAACGGCGCTCGAGACCCTCACCGCCGGCGATGGCCAGGCCCAGGGACGCGTCCAGGCCCCGGTACCCGGGATAGCGCTGGTTGCCCCGGAACCGGTTGACCGGTTCCTCCAGCCAGGTGAAGCCGAGCTCGGCCAGGCCGCGGGCGACCCGGACCGACTGGGGCACCGAGTAGGCGCCGTTGCCGTCCGCCATCATCTCCAGGCCGGCCCCGTGCGCCGCCTTGATCTCGGCCAGGATCGGCAGCTCCCGCCCGGCCGGGTGGCCGCCGATCCGGAACTTGATCGCGCCGAACCCGTCGGCCACCGCGGCCCGCGCCTCGGCCGGCCACAGCTCCTCCGGCTCGCGGGAGGCGTGGTACCCGGCGGTGGACGCGTAGGCCCGTACCGCGTCCCGGCGGCGGCCGCCGTACAGGTCCGCGACGGCGATGCCGAGCTGGCGGGCCCGCAGGTCGTCCAGCGCGACCGACAGCGCGCTGACCGCCCACTGGTCGGCGGTGGTCCTGGTGAGCTGGTCGTTCAGGGCCCCGGCGCGGCGGGGGTCGGCGCCCAGCAGGGTGGCGCCGAGCTCGCGGGCGGCCTCGACCACGCCGGGCCGCAGGCCCGCCTCACCCCAGCCGGTCCGGCCGTCGGCATCGCCCAGCCGGACCAGGACGGACTCGCGCGTGTCGTACCAGCCGCTCGACGGCCCGCGGGGCTCGACGTCGGCCACGCAGAGGTAGACGTCGGCCCGGTCGATCTTCGCCATGCCGGTCAGCCTTCCGTCTGGCCGGCCAGGACCCATTCCAGCTCGGCGAGCGAGAGGTTGGCGCCGCTCTGGATCAGGACCGTCCGGGTCGGCCAGTCCGCGCCGTGGCGGCGCAGCGCGGCGAACGGGGCCGCGGCCGCGCCTTCGAGCAAGGTGGCCCGGGTGGCCAGCGCGTGCCTGATCTCGGCACGCAGCTCGGCCTCGCTGACCAGGTACATCTCGTCGACCAGGTCCCGGATGACACCGAAGGCCAGCTTGCCGGGGAACGGCGTGGCCAGGCCGCCGGCGAAGGTGGCGCAGGGCATCTCGACCAGCCGCTTGAGCTCCCAGGAACGCACCACCGAGGGCGCGCCCTCGGACTGCACCCCGATGATCTTGATGGACGGCTTGATGGTCTTGGCCGCCAGCGCGACCCCGGCGATCAGGTTGCCGCCGCCGACCGGGACGACGATGGCCTCGGCGGCGGGCAGGTCCTCGAGGATCTCCCAGCCGACGGTGGCCGCGCCCGCCATCAGCTCGGGGTCCTCGCCGTCCTCGACGTAGACCATGCCCTCGGCCAGCGCCGCGGCCTGGGCAGCCTGTGACGCCTCGGCGATATCGGTCCCGCTGATCCGCAGTTCGGCGCCGAACTCCCTGATCCGGTCCATCTTCAGCGGCGAGGAGCCGGCCGGCACCACGACCACGCTGCGGACCCCGATCCGGGCGGCCGCGTAGGCGACGCCCTGCCCGTGGTTCCCGGTGGACGCGGTGATGACCCCGTGCCGGGCCTCGTCCGGGCGCAGGCAGGCCAGCCGCCACAGCGCGCCGCGGCCCTTGAACGACTTGATCTCCGCCTCGTCCTCGCACTTGACGAAGATCTCCCGGCCCGCGGCCAGGCCCGCCTCGAGCAGCCGCCGCAGCGGGGTGCGGGCGTGGCTGGCGGCGACGACCTGGCGGGCCGCGAGGATGTCCCCCGGGGTGGGCGGCGCCAGGTCCGTCATGGTGGTGGTGGTAGTCATGCGTCCTTCCCGGGGTAGCTGATCATCCCGGTGAGCGGCAGGCCGCCGGCGGCGAGCGCCGTGTAGGCCCGGGCGGCGTCAGCAGCCGGCACGCGCATGACGGGGATCTGATCGAGGTCGAGGCGGCCGTCCGCGGCCAGCCGCAGGAACGCCGCCATGTTGCGGTTCTCCGTCCAGCGGACCACGTGTATCGGATAATCCCAGTTGTTCTCCTCGTACACGGGGTCGTAACGCCCGGGCCCGTAGGCGATCGAGGGCACGATGGTGGCCTGCGCCCCGAACCAGCGGTCCCGCTCCAGGCCCATGCCGAACTGGCCGACCCCCACCACCACGCCGCCCGGGCGCAACACGTCCACGGCCGCGTTCACCACGTCGGAGGCCTCGGTCGTCACCGTGATCACGGCGGCGTCGGCGCCGAACCCGTCGGTGCGCGCCCGCACGGCCGCGGCGAGGTCGCCGGGCGGTCCCGCCTCGACCGGGACTGCCCCGGCCGCGGCGGCTACCTCCCGGCGCCGGGGATCGGGGTCGACCGCGATCACGTACAGGCCGGACGCCCGGGCCAGCAGGGTGATCAGCACGCCGAGCACGCCGCAGCCGAAGACCGTGATCGTCTCGCCGAGGGTGCGGCCGCTGCGCCGCAGCGCCTCCAGCGCGATCGAGCCGAGGGTCACGAAGGCGGCCTGGTCGGCGCCGAGCCCGGCCGGCACCCGGACGGTGAGGCTGCGGGGCACGGCGACCTGCTCGCTGTGGAAGGCGCACTGGCTGCCGCCGCAGGCGACCAGGTCGCCGGGAGCCAGGTCGGTGATGCCCTCGCCGACGGCCAGCACCCGCCCGGCCACGCTGTAGCCGAGCGAGGCGTAGTCCGTGGCCGGGCTCCGGGGCAGCAGCAGGTCATGGCGGACGCCGCCGGAGCGGACGTGCGGCCAGGCCTGGTCCGGCTCGGGGTACTCATGGCTGGCCCACCCCGGCGCGCGGGTCGCCTCGAGGATGGTCCGCTCGGTGCCCGGGCTGATGACGGAGTACTGAGTGGCCACGAGGACCTCGCCGCGGCGCAGCCGCGGCGGCGGCTCGGTGACCAGCACCACCTCGCCGCCGCGGGCCACGATCCGGGTGACGTCGCTCATGCCGGCTGCCCGCGCCGGAGCTTGTCCCGGACCTGCGGGTTGACCACGGAGTCGGCCCAGCCTTCGGTGAACCACTGGATAGTGGCCTGGCACATCTCGGCCCGCAGGTCGTCCTCGGCCTCGGCCGAGCTCGAGGCCTCATGCGGCGTCAGCACGATCTCGGCGCGAGAACGGAGCGGGCTGCCGGCGGGCAGCGGCTCGGTCTCGAAGACGTCCAGCGCCGCCCCGGCCACGATCCCGGCGCTGACCGCGGCCAGCAGCGCCTCGGTGTCCACGATGGGGCCGCGGCTGGTGTTGACGAACAGCAGGCCCGGCTTGGCCCCGGCCAGCAGGCCGGCGTCGACCAGGTGCCTGGTCGGCCCGGCGAGCGGGGTGTGCACGGTCAGGTAGTCCGCGGCAGCGACCACCTCGGCCAGGCCGGCCCGCTCGGCGCCGGGCGGGATGGCGGCGTCATCGCGCACGTCGTACCCGATGACCCGGCAGCCGAAGGCCAGGCCGAGCTCGGCGACCCGGCGGCCGATCCGGCCGAGCCCGATGATGCCCAGCGTGTGGCCGGCCAGCCGCTGATGGCCGACGGGACCCCGCTGGCCGGCGGGCGGCTCGCGCCACCGCACGGCCCGCATCGCCCGGTCGTCGGCCACCACCCCGCGGGCCAGGGCGAGCAGCAGGGCCAGGGTGTGCTCGGCCACGTTCTCGGTGCAGTAG
This sequence comes from Streptosporangiaceae bacterium, assembly GCA_025934635.1. Next base: position 23,783 of record JAICWX010000049.1, read on the forward strand.
GCGGGCGCGTTGGCCACGGCCACCCCCAGCTCGGTGGCGGCGGCCACGTCGATCTGGTCGTAGCCCGCTCCCCAGCGCATCACCAGCTCGCACTCGGGCAGCGCGGCCAGCATGTCCCGGTCGATGTGCGGGGTCCACTCCAGCCAGATGACCTGCGCCCCGGCGGCGCCGGCCACCAGGTCGGCGGGGGTGGCGCAGCGGGCCGCCACGAGCTCGGCCCCGGCCGCGGCCAGGGTGGCCCGCTCGTAGTCCATCGGCCCGAGGTCCCCTACGTAATCAGCGTGGAACACGCGCCTCATCGCTGCCTCCCCGGTGCTGTCTCGTCCTGGTGCCGGCCCGCCTGGTGCCCGCCCGCCTGGTGCTGCCCCGCGTAGTGCGCGGCGGGATCCGGGATCGACCGGACCAGGGTGGCGGTGTAGTCGTGCCGCGGCGCCTCGAGCAGCTGGGCCACCCGGCCGGCCTCGCGCACGTGGCCGGACTCGAGCACCAGCGCCCGGTCGGCGACGGCGCGGAGCACGCCGAGGTCGTGGGTGACGAAGATCATCGCGAGGCCGCTCGCCCGGCGCAGCTCGCCGAGCAGCTCGAGGATCGAGGCCTGGACGGACACGTCGAGCGCCGACGTGATCTCGTCGCACAAGATCACGGCCGGGTCGGCGACCAGCGCGCGGGCCAGCGCCACCCGCTGCCGCTGCCCGCCGCTCAGCGCGGCCGGGTAGCGGTCGAGCAGCTCCGGCGACAGCCGGAGCTGCCCGAAGACCTCGCCGACGCGCTGCCGTCGCTGGTCCCGGTCCAGGCCGGGGCGGAACACGCGCAGCGGGTGGTCGAGGATCGCGCCGACCTGCTGCCGCGGGTTGAGCGAGGCGTCCGGGTTCTGGAAGACGATCTGGATCTCGCGCCGCATGTCCTGGGCGCGCCGCCCGACCGGCCACGGCACCGTGGCGCCGTTCACCGCCAGCGTGCCCGACCGCGGCGCGAGCAGCCCGGCCAGGGCGCGCAGCAGCGTCGACTTGCCGCTGCCGCTCTCCCCCACCACGCCGACCACCTCGCCGGGGCCGACGGACAGCGACAGGTCGTGCAGGGCCGTCATGGACCGCCCGGCGTGGGTATAGGTCACGCTGACCCCGGTGACGGCGAGCAGCGGCGCCGAGGGAGCCGGCCCGCTGGCGGCCGGCTCCCCGTCGCGGCGGCCGGGGTCCGCGGCCCGGCCCTGGGCCAGGGCCGGGTCGCCCGCGCGGACGCAGCGGACCTCCCGCCCGCCGGGCCGGACGGCCAGCGGGACCGGGACGGCGCAGCCCGCCGCGCGGAAACCGCAGCGGGGCGCGAAGGCGCAGCTGTCCAGGACGACCTCCGGGGGCGGCGTGCCGGGGATGCCGCGGACCGGCTTGCCGTCCAGGTGGTGCGGGACCGCGGCGACCAGGTCCCTGGTGTAGGGGTGCTCGGGGGTGAAGTAGACCTGCTCGGCGGCGCCCGCCTCGACCACCTGCCCGGCGTACAGGATCCGCAGCTCGTCGCACAGCACCGCGAGCAGCGCCAGGTTGTGGCTCACGTACAGCGCCGTCATCCGCTCGGCCCGGATCAGGTCCACGATCAGCGCGTTGACCAGGGCCTGGACGGTGACGTCGAGCCCGGTGGTGGGCTCGTCGAGGATGACGACCTCGGGTCCCGGGCCGAGCGCGATCGCGATCGCGATGCGCTGCTGCTGGCCGCCGCTGAACTCGTGCGGGTACCGGTGCACGGCCCGCTCGGGATCTCCGATGCCCACCCGGCGCAGCATGTCCGTGCCGGCCGCCAGCGCGGCGCGCCGGTCCAGCCCCTTGTGCAGCTGGAACACCTCGGCGAGCTGCCGCCCGACCCGCAGCGCCGGGTTGAGCGCGGTCGCGGTGTCCTGCGGCAGGTAGGCGATGTGGCGGCCCCAGTAGCGGCGCAGCTGGCGGGCGCTGAGCCCCTCGATGGCCTCGCCGCGGAACGTCACGCTGCCGCCGAGCAGCCGCAGCCCGGGCGGCCGGTAGCCGGCCATGGCCAGCGCGAGCGTGCTCTTACCGCAGCCGGACTCGCCGGCCAGGCCGATGATGCGGTTCTCGGGCAGGTCGAGGTCGACGCCGGCCAGGATCTGCCGGGTGCCCGCGCCGTCGCGGTAGCCCGCGGAAAGGCCGCGCGCGGACAGCAGCACGGGGGCGCTCATCGCATCTGGCCTTGCCGGCCGCCGCCGAAGTAGACCGTGATGGCGTCGGCGATCAGGTTGACCGAGATGGCGAGCACCGCGATCGCGGCCGCGGGCACGAGCACCGCCAGCGGGTAGGCGAACAGCAGGTCCCGGTTCTCCGCCACCATGACGCCCCAGTTCGGGCTGGGCGGCTGCACCCCCAGCCCGAGGAAGCTCAGCGAGGCGATGAACATCACCGCGAAGGTGAGCCGCAGCGCGATCTCGACCAGCAGGGTGGGGACGATGTTCGGGGCGATCTCGCGCAGCGTGATCCAGCCGAGCGAGTCCCCCCGGGCCCGCGCGACCAGCACGAACTCGCGCGGCCTGATCACCTGGGTGGCGGACCTGATGACCCGGGTGATGCTCGGCGCGTACACCGCCGCGACCGCGATCACGATCACCGACTCCCCGGTGCCGAACCCGGCGATGATGACCAGGACCAGCAGGAACGGCGGCAGCGCGAGCACCACGTCGACGGCCCGGGTGATGATCCGGTCGGTCCAGCCGCCGAGGTAGCCGGACAGCAGGCCGGCCGCGCAGCCGATGATCAGCGCGGCCGACACCGCGATCAGCGGCAGCACGATCACGCTCAGCCCGCCGGAGAGCAGCCGGCTCCACACGTCCCGGCCGAGCTGGTCGGTGCCGAGCAGGTGCGCGGCGGACGGGCCGAGCGCGGGCTCGGCGACCGAGGCGGTCGGGTTGTACGGCGCGAGCGCGGGCCCGATCAGCGAGATCGCCAGGATCACCAGCAGGCCGACGGTGCCCGCCAGCCCGGCCGGGATGGCCAGGAACCGGCGCACCGCGTTCGCCTTCGGCGCCGTCGGCTCCAGGACCCTGGCCTCCGGCGGCGTTACTTCCGCGGCCGTCACGTCGAAGCCAGCTGGGTCGGCCGCAGGCGCGGCGTCAGCGCGACCACGCCGGCGTCGGCCAGCGTGTTCACCAGCACGTAGACCGCGCCGATGATGATCGTGATGGCCTGCACGACCGGGAGGTCACGCGAGCCGACCGCCTGCACGAGCAGCTGCCCGATGCCGGGGAAGCCGAAGACGGTCTCGGTCACCACCACGCCTCCGATCGACCCGGCGAACTGCAGCGCGAGCGCGTTGAGCACCGGCGGCGCGGCGTTGGGCAGCACGTGCTCGAAGCTGAGCCGGGGCCCGTGCACCCCGCGCAGGATGGCCGCCCTGATGTACGGCTCGGAGTCCACCTCGCGCGCGTTCGCCCGGGAGAGCCGGGTGATGTAGGGGATGATCGTGAACGAGATCGCGACCGCGGGCAGCACGTACGACGAGAAATCACCCCACGGCGTGGTGGCGTAGCCCGCCTGGGTGGAGTTCACCGGCAGCCAGCCCAGCTTGACCCCGACGATGAACACCAGCAGCAGCCCGATCACGAACTCGGGCAGGGCGGCCAGGCCGAGGGTGGTGCCGGAGACGGCGGAGTCGGCGACGCTGCCGGCCCGGCGCCCGCTCCACATGCCGACCGGGATCGAGATCAGGGCAGCGATCACCCAGGCGATCAGCACCAGGAAGAACGTCCGCTCGAACCGGTCCCCGATGACCGCCGTGACCGGCTGCCCGGAGGCGTACGAGGTGCCGAGCTGGCCCTGCGCCAGGTGCAGCAGGAACCGCCCGAACTGCTCGTACAGCGGCGCGTCGAGGCCGTGCACGGCGTCGAACGCTTTGAGCTGGGCCGGCGTGGCCGCCTTGCCGAGCGCGGCCCGGGCCGGATCGCCGGGCACGGCCACCGTGAGCAGGAAGACCAGCACGCTGATGGCGAGCAGGGACAGTACCAGCCGTACCGCCAGCCAGGCCGGTCCCCGCCACCTAGCCGAAGTAGGCACCGTCGAGGAACACCTGCCCGCCGTTGGCCAGCTCGACGCCGTGCAGCTTGGTCGAGGCCCCGTACAGCTGGGGCTCCCAGCCCGGGATGATCCCGGCCGTCTTCTCGTTGATCATCGAGAGCGCGTCGCCGTAGAGCGTCTTCTGCTTAGCGGCGTCCGTGGTGGCCACGGCCGAGGTCAGCAGCCCGTTGAACGAGTCGTCCTTCCAGTGGAACTCGTTGGGCTGCGCGGCGAAGGCCGACTGCAGGATGACCGAGGTGTGCAGCCGGGCCCAGCTGTCGCCGACGAACGGCTTCTTCAGCCAGACCTGCGTCCAGTAGGTGGCGTGCGGCCAGGTGACGACCTTGATGTTGATCCCGGCCGGCTGCGCGGACTGCTTGAAGGCCAGCGCGGCGTCCAGCTTGTCGCCCTCGTAGGCGTACAGGGTGAGGTCGAGGCCGTCCTTGTACCCGGCCTGCTGCACCAGGTGCTTGGCGTGGTCGGGGTCGTAGGCGAAGGCCTTCAGGCCCGCGGGGAAGAACGGGTCGCTCGGCGGGACCGGGATGTCCGGCCCGGTCAGGTAGGCGTTCGGCGCCACCAGGCTCATGATCTTGTCGCGGTCGGCCGCGTACTTCAGGGCCGTCACGACGTTCGGGTCATCGAACGGCTTGGTATCGCCCCAGGCGGCCAGGTCCACCCAGCCGCCCGCCTTGATCTGCAGCGTCTGCACGCCCGGCTGGGCGGCCAGCAGCTTCACGTCCGCCCCGGTGATGTTGTCCACCAGGTCCTCGCTGCCGCCGATGAGGGACTGCACCCGGGTGGAGTCCTCGGCGATGCTGACCAGGTTGACCGCGTCCACGTACGGCCGGCCGCCGCGCCAGTAGTGGGCGTTCCTGACGAACTTGGCGTTCGCCAGGGCCTGGAATTCCTGCAGCGAGAACGGGCCGGTCCCGGCCGGCTTGGCGAAGCTGGTCGTGCCGTCGGGGATGATGCCGAAGTTCAGCCCGGCCAGGATCTGCGGGAAGAACGCGTTGGGCGCGGACAGCGCGAACTTGACCGTGGTGGGGTCGGGCGCTGAGATGCCCGACGCCTTGAGGAACGGCGAGATGTTCGCCAGCGCCGGGGAGGCTAGCTTCGGGTCCAGGATCCGGGTGACCGAGTACGCCACGTCCTTGGCGGTCAGCTTGCCGCCGCCGTGGAAGGTGACGCCGTCCCGGAGCTTGAACGACCAGGTCTTGGCGTCCGCCGAGGAGCTCCAGCTGGTGGCCAGGGCCGGGGTCAGGCCGAAGTTCTGGTCGGCGCGCACCAGCGTGTCGTAGAGGTTCGCGGCCATGTAGAGGGTGAACGAGTCGGCGGCCAGGGCCGGGTCGGGCGTGTCACTGGAGGCACCGCCGGCGACGGCGAACCGCAGGGTCCCGCCGCGCTTCGGCGATCCGCTGCTGCCCGCGGCGGAGGTGCTGCTGCTCTTGCTGCTGCTGCCGCAGGCGGCCAGCAGCGGCGAGGCGACCGCGGCGGCGGCCAGGCCGACGCCGGCCTGGCCCAGGAACTGTCTGCGGCTTGGCTGAATATTCATGGCGCGAGCCCTTCTGATCGCTGGAGGCCCCGTTATGAATGGACGACGCTGTCTGATTGAATGCGCTGTATCGTATGCAATGTGCTGGATGCTGTCAACGATCATGATCGCACGGAGCGAGGCGGCCTGACCAGGGAGCTTCGCCCGGGCGGCGGGGCCCTCCCTGATCGCCCCGATCGCCGGGAGCGGGACCCGCGGTGACCCGGGGGCTGCATGCCGATGACATGTTCCGGCTGGGCCTGGTGGCCGATCCGCGCCTGTCAGCCGACGGGCGCTACCTCGCCTACGCGTGCGGGCGCCTGGACCGCGAGGCGGACCGGGTCACCGAGGAGGTGGTCGTCGCCGACCTCGAGACGGGCGCCGGATGGCACCCCGCCCCGCCGGGATGCAGGGCCAGCCGGCCGCGCTGGTCACCGGATGGCCGCCTGGCCTTCGCCGCCGACGACGGCGGGACCGGGCAGGTCTGGCTGTGGGCGCCCGGCGATCCGGCGGCACGGCCGCTGGCCGGCGGCGAGGGCCTGGTCACGGACCTGGACTGGGCGCCGGACGGAAGCAAGATCGCGGTCACGCGCGCCTGGCTGGTGCCTTCCGGCCCGGCACCGGGCACCGCGGTGACCGGCGGGCCGTACCGGGTCGACGGGCAGCCGGGACTCGCGGCCGCCCGGAGCCGCGTGCAGGTCGTTCCGGTCCGGTCAGGGGCCGAGCCGTGGGAGGTGACCGCCGGGGACGCCGGCGCCTGGCTCCCCCGCTGGTCGCCGGACTCCGCGCGGCTCGCGTTCCTGGCCGGAGCGCGGCTGTGGATCGCGGACGGCCGGGACGCGGAGGGGCAGGGCGCGGCGCCGCGGCCGGGCCCGGCGCACGGCCCGGTCCTCGCCCTCACCTGGGCGCCGACCGGCGATGAGCTGGCCTACCTGGCCCCGCGGGTGCCCGGCGAGGCCGACGTGGACGTCCGGCTGTTCCGCTGGGCGGCCGGCGACCCGGCCCCGGACCCCGGCCCGGCCGAGCTGGCCGCCGGCTGGGACCGCAGCCTGGGCAGCACGGTGCGGTCGGACGACGGCCGGGGCACCGGGCCGCCCGCGCTGGCGTGGTCCCGGGCCACCGGGCGGATCTACTTCACGGTCGCCGACGGCGGCCGGGGCCGGATCGGCTGGGCCGACCCGGCCGGCGGCGGCTACGGCTACCTGACCGGCGGCGACCGGACCTGCCTGGACCCCAGCCTGGATCCGGCCGGGCGCCGCATCGCCTTCGTGAGCACCAGCCCGGCGGAGCCCGGCGACGTCCACCTGGCCGACGCCGGCGGAGGCGGTGCTGGCGGGGACGGGGCCGGCGGGGACGGGGCCGGCGAGCGCCGGGTGACGGACGTCAACCCGTGGCTGCGGGCGCGGCCGCTGGCCGCCACCCGGCCGGTGACGGCGGGCGAGCACGGCGGGGTGCCGGCCGAGGGCTGGGTCACCGCCTTCGGCGGTCCCGGCGAGCGGCCGCTCGTGGTCAGCGTGCACGGCGGCCCGCACTACCCCGCGGGCTGGCGGTTCTCGTTCGAGGCGCAGCGGCTGGCGGCGCGGGGGTACGCCGTCCTGACCGCGAACCCGCCGGGAAGCGGCGGCTACGGACGGCGCTTCGCGGCCGCGACCCGGGGCGCGTGGGGCACGGCCGACTGGGCCGGCCTGGAGCGGCTGATCGATGACGTCGCCGCGCGGCCGGGTATCGACGCCGGCCGGATGGCCATCACCGGCGTCAGCTACGGCGGCTACCTGTCTCAGCTGGCGCTCACCCGGTCCGCCCGGTTCAGCGCCGCGATCAGCGAGAACGGCATCAGCAACCTGCTGGCCGCGTGGGGGGCCGAGGAAGACGGCGGCGCCTGGCTGACCGAGGAACTCGGCGGGCCGCCCTGGGAGCGCCCGCAGGCCTACGTCGCCGCCTCCCCCATCGCCGCCGCGGACCGGATCCGGACGCCGCTGCTGCTCATCCACGCCGAGCTCGACCGCAACTGCCCGGTCGGCCAGAGCGAGCAGATGTTCGCGGCGCTGCGCGCCCAGGGCCGTGACGTGGAGCTCTTCGTGATCGAGGGCGAGGGGCACCTGATGAACCTGACCGGGCGGCCGTCACGGCGGCTGGCGCGGGCGCAGGCGGTGGACCGCTGGCTCGGCCGCTACCTCGGGCAGGCAGGCAACCAGTTCGACGCGGGGGCTCGGCCGGCTGCCCGGCCTCGGCGATTAGCGAAAGGTCAGCTCGTGGAGATCACCGATCAGCAGCACGACCTGCTCAAGCGGAGCAGGAACGGGGTGCTCGCGACCACCGGGCCCGGCGGGTCACCGCACGCCGGGCCGGTCTGGTACCTGTGGGATGGCGCCGAGATCCGCATCAGCACACCGCGCACGACGCAGAAGGTCCGGGATATCGAACGCGATCCGCGGGTGGCGTTCTGCGTGGACGACCAGGTCGCCGGCGAGTACGTGACCCTGTACGGCGACGCGGTCATCGTCGCGGACGAGCGGGTCACCGAGCTGACCTGGCCGCTGCTGCTCGCCTACCTGCCGCCCGATGAGGCCGCCGCCCGGTGGGACCGGATCAACGCCGACGGCTCCCGGGTGGTCATCATCATGCGCCCGGCCCGGGTGGCCGGGCGCCAGCAGGTCCGGTGAGCGTCACAAGACCCTGGAATCCGGGTCGCTGACGGGCGACCCGGCCGGCGGGAGCGGAGCCCGGGTACCCGGCCGGGTCTCCGGCGAGATCAGGCCCAGCAGGGCGGCGCCGCCCAGCACCGCGGCGGCCAGGCCGAAGGCCGCGCCGTAGGAAACCGAGTCGACCAGGATCCCGCCGGCGACCGGCCCGGTCACCGAACCGACATCGCCGGCCATCTGGTACGACGCGACCAGGGTGCCACCGCCGCGGTCGATGATGTCGCCGATCATGGCGGCCGGGGCCACGTCGAGCAGTCCCGACCCGAAGCCGGCCACGGCCAGCGCGGCCAGGAACGCCCACGGGCCGTGCAGCACGGCGAGCATCACCATGCCGACGGCCGATACCGCGCAGCCCATGACGACGACCGGACGGCGGCCGACGTTGTCCGCCACCCGGCCGCCGGGTATCAGCGCGGCGCCGTTCAGCGCGGCGAACAGCAGGAACCCGATCCCGGTCCACAGCGCCGACCGGTGCAGGACCTCATGGACGAACAGCGGCACCAGGGCGCCGCGCATGCCCAGCGCGGCGAAGCCGTCGGCCAGGTTGGCCGAGGCCGCGGCGCGCCAGGTCCGGCTGCGCACCGCGTCGCCCAGGGCAGCCAGCAGCCGGACCGGCGGCTGGCTGGCCGTCGTCCGCCGCTGGTTCGGCGCGCGGCCCAGCACCACCGCGGCCAGAACCGCGGGCACCACCAGCAGGAGGCCGTAGATGAAGAACGGAGCCCGCAGGGACCACGCCGCGACCAGCCCGCCCAGCGCGGGACCGCTGATCCCGCCGAGCAGGAAGCCGCCGCTGAACAGGCCGCTGGCCCGGCCGCGCTGGCTGCCGGGCACGCTGCCGAGGAGCAGTGCCTGGGCGCTGATGCTGAACAGCGCCGACCCCACCCCGCCGCTGCCGCGCAGGACCAGCAGCTCCAGAAAGGACTGGGAGAACCCGGCCAGGACGCTGCTCACGGCCACCACCGCGATGCCGGCCGCCATCACCCCGGGCTCGCCGAAGCGGTCGACCAGCCGGCCCGCAGGCAGCGCCCCGAACACCCGCATCAGCGCGAACACGCTGATCACGCTGGCCGCCGCGGCCACGCTGACGCCAAACTGGCGGGCGAAGGCGGGAATGACCGGGGCGACGATACCGAACCCGAGTGCGACGGTGAAGGCTACAGCGGTGAGGATCGCCACTTCCGGCGGCAGATCGCGGAACGGGCCTCGCCGGGCACCTCGCACGAAGCGGAATTGTGTCAGCTTACTGGCGGGTACCAAAGTGACTTGAGGGCTTGAATGTGCTGACCTGGGTAGTTTCATCATCTCGCTCGTATGGTGAGCAGGGTCGAATGCCTCACGCCAGCTGGGAGAATGACGCTATGGCATCACACGTCGCACTGCTGCGCGGCATCAACGTGGGCGGCCGGAACAAGGTTCCGATGGCGGAGCTGCGCGAGGTCGTGGCCGCCCTCGGGCACACCGAGGTGGCCACCTACATCCAGAGCGGCAACGTGCTGTTCAGCACGGCGCAGACGGACAACGCGAAGCTGTCCGCGGCGCTGGAGTCGGCGATCGAGGACCGGTTCGGCCTGTGGTCCTCGGTGGTGGTCCTGAGCCGGGACGAGCTAGCGGAGGTGCTGTCCGCCAACCCGTACCCCGACGAGCCGAACCCCCGGCTGGTGCACGTGGTGTTCCTGAACGCCGACCCGCCGGCGGACCTGTCCGACCGCATCGCGGCCGTGGTGAGCGCTGCCGCGGCCAAGGGCAGCCGGGACACCGTCCAGGCGTCCGGGCGGGCGCTCTACGTGCACACGCCGGACGGTTTCGGGCGCAGCGAGCTGGCCCAGAACCTGTTCAAGCTCGTCACTCCGCCGGCCAGGCAGAAGAAACAGGGCGCCTCGCCAGGCAAGCAGAAAACACAGAATCTGGCCGGCACGGCCAGGAACTGGGCCACCGCCACCAAGCTGCTGTCGCTGTGCGAGGAGAAGTAATGGCCCGGGCGGTCCTGGTGACGGGAGCATCCCGTGGCATCGGCCGGGCAGTGGCCCAGGCCTTCGCCGAGCTGGGTGACCGGGTGGCCGTGCACCACCGGGGCTCACCCGGGCTGGCCGGCGAGGTGCTGGCCGGGCTGCCAGGCAGCGGTCATGTGGTGGTCCAGGCCGACCTGGCCGACGCCGGGGCCGTCCGCCAGATGGTCGACGAGGCCCACGCCGGCCTTGGCGGCCTGGATGTCCTGGTCAACAACGCCGGCACCTACCTGCCGCACCCCATCGCCGAGGTGTCGTACGAGCAATGGCAGGACGCCTGGCGCGAGATCCTGGCCGTCAACCTCACCGGCGCGGCCAACGTGACGTGGTGCGCCGTGCAGCACATGAAGGCGACCGGCGGCCGGATCGTGAACGTGACCTCGCGCGGCGCCTACCGGGGCGAGCCGCGGCATCCCGCGTACGGGGCGAGCAAGGCGGGCCTGAACTCGTTCGGCCAGTCGATGGCGCGGGCCCTGGCGCCGTTCGGCATCGCGGTCGCGAGCGTCGCCCCGGGCTTCGTCGAGACCGCGATGGCCCGGCCGGACCTGGACGCGGCGCAGGGCGCGGAGATCCGGGCGCAGAGCCCGTTCAACCGGGTGGCCACGACCGGGGAGATCGCGGCCGCCGTGGTCTACCTGGCCTCGGAGCAGGCCGAGTGGGCCAGCGGGGCCGTCCTGGACCTCAACGGGGCGTCGTACCTGCGCTAGAAGTCGTTCCTGCCTAGAAGAAGCCGGTGAAAGGCTCGAGCAGGTGGCTGAAGGCCCAGGCCGGCTGCTTGACGCCGGAGCACGTGTTGCTGTCGATGGTGCCCGGGCAGCCGCCGTTGTCCCGCTGGATCGCCCACTCCGACAGCAGGCCGAGACCGTGGGCCTGGGCGAAGGCGAGGATCCGCTTGGTGTCGCCGAGGTGGGTGACCTCGGTCTTGCCCGGGTAGTCGTCGATGCCGGGCAGGATCGTGATCCCCTCCATCGCCCACAGCTGGTGCGCGGAGCGTCCCGGGTACAGGGCGGCCAGCTGGCGGTGCACGTTGTTCGCGGCGGTGATCGCCAGGCCCCCCATGTCCAGCGGCTTCGGCTCCTTGGCGAGGTAGTAGTCGAAGGTCATGATGTTGACGGTGTCGACCCGCGCGCCGTTGGCGGCCGCGTTCTTCAGGACGTGCAGCGCGTTCGCCTCGAGGCCGCCCGGCTCGACCGGCAGCGTGTACTCGATCTGCAGCGGCCAGCCGGCCCGCCGGGCCCAGGCCTCGGTCAGCGCGATCGCCTTGTTCCGGCGGTCGATGCCCGCCTTGTTGTCCAGCGAGTTGACCTCGACGTCCATGTCGAGCCGGGTCACGTGATAGCCCTTGATTACCGCTTCGTAGTCGGCCGCGATCTTGCTCACGCTGGTGCACGAGTCGGCGATCTCGGTCGCGGTGGAGTCCGCGCTGAAGCCGCCGAACGTCGGCATCACGTCGCCGCCCAGCTGCCTGAGCCTGGCGATCTGCCCCTGGTAATGCGGCCCCGGGGCCGGCTGCGTCTTGGTGCCGTTCCAGGTCACGGCGCACGAGCCCTTCTTGGCGGTCTGGAGGAAGGCGAGGCTGAAGTACCGCGCCTCCGACTTCCAGGCCACGGCCGGGATGTTGTCCGGAAGGTAGGTCTCGAAGTACGGCGCGTACACGTGCCGCGGCCAGATCCGCAGCGTCTGGGCCTGGGCCGCAGGCTGAACGAGGGCGGATGCCGCGAGGAGCGCCACCGCGGTCAGTGCCAGCAGGACACGCCGGATCATGAGAGACCTCCTCGCTGAGCCAGGACAGAAAAGAAACTTTCCTTACGAAAACACCCTTACGCCTGACTCGTCAAGACTGCGCACCGTTTTCAGGGGCGTGGGTCTGAAGGTATCGCTGAGGGCAGTTCAGCCGCCGGCACGGCACGAGGTCGTTCATCGCGGCCCGATCCGGTGAGATTCATGTGATCCGGTAGAACTCCCGAGAATCCGCCTTAGCCGGTCAAACGACATTGATGCTCCATTGATGTCGTGAGCAGAGTTGATCCGACCACTGCGCCTGGGCGTCTCGGGGCCAGGAGGTGCGACTTACGGGGCTTAGATGATAGCTGAGACTTCTGGGGCGCAGATGATTACTGGGGCTGCGCCGGCCGGGGGTTAGCGGGTGAGGTCGGCGACGGTGATTTCGAAGGCTTTCCAGGCGTGCTCGGTGCCGGGGGTGCGGCGGTGCGGGGCGCGGAGGTCGCGGACGAAGCAGGACAGGTCGTCCAGGGCCCAGCGCAGCCGGTAGAACTCGAGCATGGCGGGGTCGACGGGGCGGCCGGTGAGCTCGGTGTAGCGGCGCACCTCCTCACCGGACTCGGTAGCGACCGACCACAGGTCGCGCTCGGGCGGGGCCAGGGCAACCGTGTCCCAGTCGATGAGCAAGAGCCCGTCAGCGGAATGGACGACGTTGCCGGGATGAGGCTCGCCGTGGGTGATCACCACCTCGGCCGTGGCCAGCCGGGCGGCCCAGCGATCCAGGACGTCCAGCTGGCGGCGCACCGTCCGGGCGGTGCCGGCCAGCAGCTCCCTGGCCGGCTCGGCGTACGGGCCGCCGGCCCACGGCCGGCCGAGTTCGCCCAGGGCCGTCTCCAGCTCGCCCCGCCAGGACAGCCCGGCCTCGAACCGCGGCAGCCGCACTGCTCCCGGATCCGCCCCGTGCAGCGCGGCCAGCATCGCGATCAGCTCGGCCCGGTCCGGCGCGGGCAGCGGCTCGTCCCAGTTACCCGGCGTACCGGTCAGGAACGGGAACACCGCCACAGCGTGCCGGTCCCCGGCCGGCCGGACCGTCTCACCGGTAGAGGCGGGCTCCGGGGCCACCACGAAGCCGAGGCCGGCCTGGCGGCGCAGGGTGACGGCGGCGTCCATGGCGGCGCGCAGGCCGGCCAGGACGGCGGGCCTGGTCCGGCCCAGCCAGCCCTTGTCGTCCAGATCGTCCACGGTGACGAACCGCCGCTCCCCCGGACCGCCGCCGACGGCCGTCCAGTGGTAGCTGCCGCCGCCCACGGGAACGTACTCCAGCGTCCACGCCACCAGTCCCCAGCCGTCAGCCAGGGCACGCGCGACATCTCGTTCGGTGATTCCCTCGGGCCGGTCCCTCACGGGCCTTAACGTACGGCCGGCCTCCGCCCGCTGGTCAACCGGTTTTACGCCGGGGCGATGGGGAGCACGGTCATCACCCGGCCCCAGGCCAGCTCGGTCCCGGCCGCCAGGCAGCCGTCGACGACCGCGTCGGTGCCCAGGGCGCTGACCCTGATAGACGGCATGACCGGCGCGATCGGCTCGAGCTCGGCGCTGACCGCCTCGGCGAAGCCGGGCGCGCGGCCGATACCGCCGCCGAGCACGACCAGGTGGGGGTCGACCACGGTGATGACGGCGCAGATCGCCTGGGCGATCAGCCGCGCCTCCTCCGCCACCACGGCCTTGGCCCGCTCGTCGCCGGCCGCCGCCGACTCGAACACGCGCCGGGCCGATACCGGGCCGCGCATGCCGCCGCGGCGGGCGGCCCGCACCACCCCGGCCGCGGACGCGGCTGCCTCCAGCGTGCCCCGCCTGCGTTCCTCCTGCTCGTCCGCTGGCGCGCCGCCCGACAGGGGCATGAACGCGATCTCGCCCGCCACCCCGTGCGCGCCGCGCAGCAGCTGGCCGCCGAGGACCAGCCCCATGCCGATGCCGGTGCCGATGTGCACGAAGGCGAAATGATCAACCTCGCGGCCGTGGCCGAGCGCCCGCTCGGCCAGCGCGGCCGCGTCCACGTCGTTCTCCATCACCAGCCCGGGGCCGAACGCCTCCCGCAGGCCGGCCAGCGCGGCCGGACGGTCCCAGCCGCGCAGGCCGCCGGTGAACTTCATCGCGTTGCGCCGCGGGTCGTACACGCCCGGGCTGCCGATTACCGTCTGGGTAATGGCCGGGCGAGGGGCCCGCGCCTCCTCGCACAGCACGTCGGCCAGCCCGACGAGCTCGGCCACCCGGCCGCGGACGCTAGTGGCGTGGGCCCGCAGCGACTGGCGGGCCCGGATATCCCCGGACAGGTCGGCGATCGCGCCGCGCACGTAGTCGTGACCGATGTCGAGCCCGAGCACCAGGCCCGCATCCGGCCTGATCTCGTACAGCCGGGCCGACCGGCCCGGCACCCCGGTCCGCTGCCCGGCGATCCGGACCAGGCCGGCCCGCTCCACGTTGTCCAGGGCGAGCGAGACGGTCGGCTTGGACAGCCCGGAAACCCGGGCCAGCTCGGCCCGCGAGCACGGACCGCGCAGCCGGATGTGCTCCAGCAGGAGCTGCTCGTTCATCGCCCGGATGAGCGAGGGCCGGGCGGCGAACAAGACCGCGCCTGAGCTCTCCGGTGGAGGCAGCGCCGAAGCCGACTCGGGCGTGGCTGTCACGGCCATCTCCTCCGGATGTTAAGACCTGGCGTCAGTTCGCCGGCACCCTTGAACCCGGCAGATAGTTAGGATACTGTCCTAACAAAATTCGCGGAAGGGGTTATCTCCAGGTATCCCCGGCCAGCACAAATAGCAGACGTCGCACCATCGCGACGGCCGTCCCGGGCGGGACAGCCGCCGTCCGGGCGCGCGGCCCCGGCTTCGCGCCCGGTCAGGATCCAGGACCCAAACGGCAGTAAGGACGAACGGCATGAGACGCCTCTTCAGATACGGGGTCATCGTCGCGGCCGGCGCGATCGCGGCGGGGTGCACCGCCGGATCGCAATCCAGCACGAGCGGCGGCTCGGGCAGCGGCAACAAGGCTGCGACCACCAGCTCGCTGACCATCTCCAACGAGAGCGGCCAGCTCTGGAGCTGTGGCTTCAACCCGCTCAACCCGTCCGACACCGGGCTCTCGGTCGGGTTCATCTACGAGCCGCTCGTCTACGTGAACCCGCTGCAGCAGGGCAAGACCACGCCGATGCTCGCCAAGTCTTACCAGTGGAGCAACGGCAACAAGACGCTCACGTTCACGATCCGCTCCGGGGTCAAGTGGAGCGACGGCCAGCCGATGACGGCCAACGACGTGGCCTACACCTTCAACCTGACCAAGAAGCAGAGTGCCCTGGACCTGACCGGGGCGTGGTCGGTGCTGTCCAGCGTCACCGCGTCGGGCGACACCGTCACGATGAACTTCAAGAACGTGGCCGTGCCGTACTTCTACTACATCGCGGACCAGACGCCCATCGTGCCCGAGCACGTCTTCTCCAAGATGTCCAACCCGGTCACCGACCCGAACAAGGCCCCGGTGGGCACCGGCCCGTACACGATGAGCAAGTGCACCCCGCAGAACATCACCT
>JAICWX010000606.1 GCA_025934635.1 Streptosporangiaceae bacterium
AGCGAAGTCCACAGGCTGGCCGCTGACGCGGACGTTGCCATCAACACCGATCACTGCGACGAGAAAGACGTCGAGATCCGTGCCGCGGCAGCACTCCGCCTGCTCCCCGGCCGGGGCCAGCGGCTGGTGGACGTCCTGATCGGGGGCCAGTACGGGAGCGAAGGCAAGGGCAACATCGCCTACTACCTCGCACCGGAGTACGACCTGCTGGTCCGCGTCGGCGGCCCGAATGCCGGGCACAAGGTCCCGACGGAACCTGCGTACACCCACCGCCTCTTGCCGTCCGGCACCCTCGCGAACCCCAGTGCACGGCTGCTCATCGGCCCGGGCGCGACCTTGGACCTCACCGTTCTCCTCAAGGAGATCGGCGAGTGCCAGGTCGAGCCGGGCCGCCTCTTCATTGACCCGCAGGCCATGATCATCGAACCCGAGGACATCGAAGCCGAGAGAGAACTGGTAGCCGGCATCGGCTCGACCGGCAAAGGCGGCGGCGCAGCGGCAGCGCGGCGCATTAACGGCCGTCACGGCACCGCGCCGCCCGTCCGCCTCGCGAAGCATCTGCCGGAGCTGGAGGCCTACCTCCGCCACGCAACGGAAGTCCTCGACGAGGCATACCGCGGCGGGCACCGCATCCTGCTGGAAGGCACGCAAGGGACAGGACTGTCCATATTCCACGGCTCATACCCGCACGTGACCAGCCGGGATACCACGACAGCGGCCTGCCTGGCCGAGGCCGGCATCGCCTGGAGCCGGGTAAAGAACGTGATCATGGTCTGCAGGACCTACCCGATCCGTGTCATGAGCCCGGCGGACAGCACATCAGGGCCGATGAAGCAGGAACTTGAATGGGACGAGATCGCCACGCGGTCGCGTATCCCCGCAGCAGAGCTATACAACACAGAACGAGGCTCAGTATCCGGCACCCAGCGGCGAGTCGCCGAGTTCGACTGGGCGCTTCTGCGATTTGCCGCCGAACTGAACGGAGCGACCGAGATTGCCCTGACCTTCGCCGACTACCTCGACAAGAGGAACCAGGACGCGCGCCGTTACGACCAGCTTCAGCCGGAGACCATCCTGTTCATCGAAGAGATCGAGCGTGTAGCCGGCACTCCGGTCACGCTCATCGGCACCCGTTTTGATACCCGCTCGGTAATTGACCGGCGCCACCAATAAGGCGCAGAAGTCTCACAGGCCAGCGTCCAAATGCCCCTGTGCTAACACGCCTGCCCCGAGCCCACTGCCCTTAAGTTCCTGGTCTTCTGTAGTCCGATGGGCTTGTTTGTCGGGTTTCTGTAACGTGTGGTCACGATGCGGGGTCGGGGCGGGGAAGTGCCGGAAAGGGAACGAGGCCCCTGGTAGGACGTGTGGTGTCTAGTCATCACGCCTGCCTGCAGGAGCCTCGTTGTCTGCGTATTCTGCCATGCCCGCTGTCGTCCTGCCCGCCGTTCCGGCCGGGCCCGGGCTGGAGGAGGGCCTGTCCGCGAGGCTGGCGGCGGGGCCGGGGATGTGGGAGGACGAGGAGTGGCTGTCTGAGCTGCGGCGCGATGGCCTCATCTCGGGGCTGCTGGCCAGCGGGGTGATCTCGCGGGCGTGTGGTGCCGGGGGCCACGCGCACCGGATCGAGCGGGCGCTGACGGCGGCGGTGACGCTGCTGTGCCTGGTCACCGGGGCGCTGTTCTGCTCGCAGTCGTATGCGATGGTGCTGGCCAGGGCGTTTTCGATGCCGGGCGCGAGGGTGCGGCCGGGGACCCCGGTGCCGACCCCGCCGGCGCTGTCGCAGGCCCGCGTCCGGCTCGGCGAGCTGCCCGCGCGGCGGGCGTTCGAGCTGGACGCCGCGCGGGACGACGTGCCGCTGTGCGAGGGCGGCACCCTGCTCGGCCTTGAGCTGGTCATCTTCGACGGGACCACCCTGGACCTGCACGCCTGCCCGGAGCTGGCCGCGGAGTTCGGCGTGCCCGAGGGCGGCACCCGCCCGCAGCTGCGGGTGACCGCGCTGCTGCAGGCCGGCAGCATGCGGTGGCTGGCCGCAGCGGTCGGCGGCTACCGCGACGGCGAGAACGCCCTGGCCGACAGGCTGGAGGGCGCGCTGCGACCCGGCCAGCTGTCCCTCGCCGACCGGGGCTTCTTCTCCATGGACCGGTGGATCCGCTTCTCCGCCACGGGCGCCCACCTGCTGTGGCGGGTCAAGAACGGGGCGAAGTCGGTGCCGTTCCGGCACCTTGAGACCCTGAAGGACGGCTCGGAGCTCGTCCTGCTCCGCGAGAGCGCCGCCATGCTGGGAAGACGTCGCCGCGATGCCGGCGACCGCACCCTGCCCAGGCACCCGGGCACGGTCGCCCGGCTCGTCTGCTTCACCATCGTCACCCGCGCCCGCAGCGGCAGGACGAAGACGACGGCAGTCCGCGTCCTGACCACCCTGCTGGACCCGGACGCCTTCCCAGCCCGCGAGATCGCGGCCGGCTACGCAAGGCGCTGGCAGGTGGAAACCGCGTTCTTGCACCTCAAGCGCACCATCCGCGGCGCCGGGAAGGAACTGCGCGGCCAGTCCCCGGTCCTCGCCCGCCAGGAAGCCTGGGCACTGCTCCTCGTCCACAACATGATCGCCGCCATGGCCGCCCGCGCAGCGCACGCCGCCGGGGCGGGCATCGCCGCCGTGTCCCTCGCCGCCGTCCTGGCCCTCGTCCGCGACCACGTCACCGCCGACGCCTGCTGCCCGCACTGCGGAAAGCGCCCCTCCAGCCCCGAGGACCCGCTCGCGATCCTCACCGCAGCCATCGCCGCACAGCCACTGAACAGGGAAAACAGGAACCGGACATCAGGAAGGACCGCCGCCGAGCGAAGGAAATGGCCGACCGAGGAGGCCACCTACGACCTCACGATAACCCCGTCAAACCTCCCGCCAGCGGACACAAGTCCGAGAACTTAAGGGCAGTGG
>JAICWX010000614.1 GCA_025934635.1 Streptosporangiaceae bacterium
CTGGAATCCAGTTCCGAAGCCATGATCCATATCGCCTCGATTGATAACCTCACCAGGCGCATAACCGGCGAAACAACCCCGACCTGGCGAGGCACCTACTAAGGCATAAGGGGCAAACAACTCAAACCAAACGCCCTCTGAGGGTTTCGACTACGCGGTCCGAGCGGATGGCTCAGTGTCCATTTCCCGCCGGGGCCGCGCCGTGACGACGGTGCGCGGCGGCCGCGCGGCGGCGTTCCTGGCCGAGGTCGAGCAGGACGACCCGCAGCAGGTCATGGCCCGCTGGACCGGCCAGTACCGGCACGGCAACGAACGCACCGCCAAGAACCACCCGCGCAACGCCCACCGCTGACCGCATCCGGATCATCATCCCTTCCGGCACGGGTCCGGGCCGGGGGGCGCCAACTTGCCGCAGCGGTCACGGCGTCGTGGCGGATATGCCGCGCACTGGCCACACCAAGTGCCGAACCAAGTGGCTCCTTCGCCCGGGCCCTGCGTCTGGTGAGCACGACCATCGGGCCGGTGGTAGTTCTGCTGGATACCTGCGAGCTGATCTCCGGAGCGCAGGAGTACCTGCGGCTAGTGATGCGCAGAAGCGGTTCCCGGGGTTGCTGTGGGAAAGCCCTCAGCCTCACCAGTCCCGCGTCCACACCGCCCGGACGTTACCGCCCCGCAGACCCACTGCTGGCGTTCCTGGAAAGCCTGTGACTAAGCCGAGCACCGCTACCGGCCCGCCCCCACAAGCCCGCCCCTGCCGGACGTTTTCGCGTCACGCTGCACAAACCTCGGCATAGTTCCGGGGTCGGCATAGGTCGATTTATGCCGAGTTCGGCATAAGTGGACGAGTTCGGGCCGCTGAACCTGCAGCCACGGTCCGGGCGGCAGTGGGCCGCAGTCAGCGGCAAGGGCAAGGAGCCGGGCCGGGAGCCCCGGCCGGGCCCGGCGGCGCACTCGGCGCGGAGCTGGGCCAGGTAAGCCATGGGGTAGGCCACGGCCACCTAGCCGACTCAGTCCGACGTCATGGCGAATGCCGCGTCCAGCTTGGCGATGAACGACGTTTTGCGGTGTTGCCGCTGCCGCAGTTCGTCCAGGTACATAGCGAAGCCCTCCATGTCACCCGCGCGCTGGTGGTCGTCCCGGAGCCGCCTCAGGGTCTTGATCGCCTTGGGATAGCGGTACTTGTCGCTGGTTCGCTCGATACCCATCTCGATCAGGTCCCGCAACGGGCCGATCACGTCGGCGGGATGGCTGGGTTCCCGCAGCCCGATCAGCTCCAGCCACTGCTCTTGCGGCACTTGTCCCGGTGCGGCGACTGCGGTGGCCCAGGCCTCGTCGAGTGAGTCCTCGCTGATGAGCACGCTGATCAGTTCCCGTACGTAGAACTCTTTGACCCGAGCCCGGTCGCGCAGGTATTCCAGTGCCCACTCCCGGAGCCCGGCCCACTGGCCGGCGCGTTCGGCCGTATCCCGCAGCCGGGCGTAGTCCTGGCGTAGCGTGCGCCGTTCGAATTCCGCGCGGTGAACGGAGACGGCCTCTTGGCCGCGTCCGCTCGCTAGCAGCAGTCCGACCAGTTGCTCACGTAGCCTGTCGATCCAGTGACTCGATGGATCCTCGGCCAGGCCGCGGCGCGCCCATCGCTCTGCGTCGGCATCCCGCCCGGCGCCGCGGAGCACTGCGACGATCTCGCTGTACTGGCGGGCGCTGTGCAGGTTCTCGGCCAGCACGGCGACGTGGGTGTCGACGTCGCCGGAAAGCGCGGCCAGCTGCTCCCGCAGGAGCTTGATGCCGAATGCCGTCCACGAGTCAGGATCGTCGGCGGCGCGGCGTTCTGCCACCAGCCTGGCGACCTCGTCCAGCCCGCTCGGCCCGAGCGCGTCAGCGAAGTCGGCCAGCTCGATGTCCGGCCAGCCCGGCCCGTCGAGCCGCGCCCTCACCAGCCAGGCCGCCAGCCGCTTCTGGTCCGGCGGGGCGTCCCGGCAGGCACGTGCGTACAGGGCGGTCAGCACCCGCAAGTCATAGCCGATAGTGCCGGAGGAATCGTCCATCTGCAGCATGGCGGCGGTGACCCGCTCCACCGCGCGCCGCGCCAGCGGCACGGCGTCCGCCGCGGCGCCGGATTCGATCATGTCCGCGATTGCGCCCGCGACCTTCCGCGCACGGTCCGAATACTCGCCTCGGCCGCGATACGGATGCTGCCGCCGGTCTCGCCGCAGCCCGTCGATCAACCGCCTGACTTCGGCCACCCTCGCATCAGCCATGTATTCATCCAACCGCACATGGCGACGGCTCCGGCTATAGACGGGTCGTGGCGTCTCCCGGCCTTAGCTTTTTGTTTAACCTGCGCGTTCGTGCTTTGCCTTGAGGGTGAGTTCTCTCCTTGTCGTGTTTCCCACGTCGCGGCGGGGTGCGAGGTGGCGGTTCTTCGAGCCTGGCGGGCGTCCGGGGCCGGGCTTGCCGGGTTTTGGCGCACTGGCAGGCTGGGCGGCCTTCGCGCGGATGTTCCGGAACCCGCGGCGGACCCGGGCCGGGGTCAGCCGCCCGGGCGGGGATGGCCGTTCCCAGGGGCGGCGCAGGTCGGCGGCCAGCGGGCGGGCCAGGCGCAGCTGGGCATAGGCGGCGATGATCAGCCAGGTCCACCGGTCCGCGGCGGTGGGGTCGCGGATCTTCGGGGCGGTCCAGTCCAGGACCTGCTTGAACAGCCGGAAGGTGTGTTCCGGCTTGGCGTCGCGATCGCCGGGCAGGTAGTCGACCTGCAGCCGGATCAGCGTTCCCTC
>JAICWX010000551.1 GCA_025934635.1 Streptosporangiaceae bacterium
CCAGATGGGCGCCCGGATCGCAGACGTCAGCGCGCCGGACAACTCCCCGGGCTTCAACCAGCTCCTGGAAGCGCAGGGCTACGACCACAACTGGGTGCTGAACCCCGGTCACAGCGGCCCGGGCGGGCTCAACCTCGCCGCCAAGGCCCTCGACCCGTCCAGCGGCCGTGAGCTCACCGTGTGGACGTCCGAACCCGGCGTCCAGTTCTACACCAGCAACTTCCTGACCGGAACGCTGGTGGGCATCAGCGGCCACGCGTACCGCCAGGGCCAGGCCTACACCTTCGAGACCCAGCACTTCCCGAACTCGCCCAACCAGCCCAACTTCCCCTCCACCGAGCTGAAGGCGGGCCAGACCCAGACCACGGACACCATCTTCGCCTTCAACTAGATAACACCGCTTAAACCCGGGGTCCTCGTCCGCCACGTGCCACGCGCAGTGGCGGACGGGGGCCCCGCAGCTCGTTCGGCCCATAGGATCGGACCGTGGCGACAGACGTAACAGGCCCTCCCCGGCTGCTCCTGCTCGACGGTCATTCGCTGGCCTACCGGGCCTTCTTCGCGCTCCCGATCGAGAACTTCTCGACCAAGTCGGGACAGCCGACCAACGCGATCTACGGGTTCACCGCGATGCTGATCAACGTGCTGCGGGACGAGAAGCCGACGCACCTCGCGGTGGCGTTCGACCGCGGCGAGCCGACGTTCCGGCACGAGCAGTACGTCGAGTACAAGGCGAACCGCAAGGAGACGCCCGAGGACTTCCGCAGCCAGCTCAGCCTGATCTTCGAGGTGCTCGACGCGCTCGGCATCAGGCGGCTGTCGGCGCCGGGCTACGAGGCCGACGATCTCATCGCCACGCTGGCCACCCAGGGGGCCGAGCAGGGCATGGACGTGCTGATCGTGACCGGCGACCGGGATGTGCTGCAGCTGGTCTCGGACCGGGTGACGGCGCTGATGACCAGGCGCGGCATCACCGACATGACCCGGTTCACCCCGGAGAGCGTGGTCGAGAAGTACGGGCTGACGCCAGCCCAGTACCCCGACTTCGCCGCCCTGCGCGGCGATCCGAGCGACAACCTGCCCGGTATCCCGGGAGTGGGCGAGAAGACCGCCACCAAGTGGATCACGGAGTTCGGCTCGCTGCAGTCCCTGGTGGACCGGGTGGATGAGGTCAAGGGCAAGGCCGGCGACGCGCTGCGCGAGCACCTGGCCGGCGTGCTGCGCAACCGCCAGCTCACCGCGCTGATCACGGACCTGCCGGCCGAGACCGTCGGCGCGGTGCCCGGTGACCTGCTGCCGGTGGCGTGGGACCGGGAGAAGATCCACGAGCTCTTCGACTCGCTCGAGTTCAAGGTGCTCCGCGAGCGCCTGTACCAGACGCACCCGCACGGCCTCATCGGCGCGACCGGCTCGGACCCGGACAGCCCGCTCGCCGACGCCGCCTCCGGCGGGGAAAAGCCCACCTTCGAGGTGGTGACCGACCTGCCCGGACCCGATCAGGTCGCGCCCTGGCTGGCCGCTCACATTTCAGCCGAACGAGCTGGGCTCACCCTCACCGGCACCTGGGGGCGCGGTACTGGCAACGTGACCGGGCTGGCGATCGTCGCCCCTGACGGCCACGGCGCCTACCTGGACCCGACGCAGCTCACCGGCGACGACGAGCAGGCCCTCGCCGCCTGGCTGGCCGACCCGGCGCGGCCCAAGGTGCTGCACGACGCCAAGGGGCCGATGCACGCGCTGGCGGCCCGCGGCCTGTCGCTGGCCGGCCTGGCCTGCGATACCGAGATCGCCGCCTACCTGGCGCTGCCCGGCCAGCGCACCTTTGACCTGGCCGACCTGGCGCTGCGCTACCTGGGCAAGGAGCTGCGCGAGGAGGCCGACGACGGCCAGCTGACCCTGGACGGCTCGGGCGAGCGCGACGCGGCCGCCGCCCTGGTGCTGCGCGCCCAGGCCACGCTCGAGCTGGCCGGGGCGCTGGAGGAGGACCTGGACCGGCGCGAGGCCAAGGCGCTGCTGCACGAGCTTGAGCTGCCGCTGGTCGCGGTGCTGGCCACGATGGAGCGGACCGGGATCGCCGCCGACGGTGAGCATTTCGCGGCCATGTCGGCGACCCTGCACGGCGAGGTGAAGGCGGCCGAGCAGGCCGCCTACGCGGTCGCCGGCCGCGAGTTCAACCTGGGCTCGCCCAAGCAGCTGCAGGCGCTGCTGTTCGACGAGCTCGGGCTGCCCAAGACCAAGCGGATCAAGACCGGGTACACCACCGACTCCGAGGCGCTGACCAGCCTGCTCGCCCAGACTCAGCACCCGGTCCTCGAGCACCTGCTGCGGTACCGCGACGTCAGCAAGCTGATGACGATCGTGGACTCGCTGATCCCGATGGCCGGCGAGGACGGCCGGATCCACACCACCTTCCACCAGACGGTCGCGGCCACCGGCCGCCTGTCCTCCACCGACCCGAACCTGCAGAACATCCCGATCCGCAGCGAGCTCGGCCGCCAGATCCGGCTGGGCTTCGTGGTCGGGGAGGGTTACGAGTGCCTGCTGTCGGCGGACTACAGCCAGATCGAGCTGCGGATCATGGCGCACCTGTCCGAGGACGCGGCGCTGATCGCCGCGTTCGAGTCCGGGCACGACTTCCACGCCGCCACCGCCTCACGGGTGTTCGGCATACCGCCCGAGGAGGTCGGTCCCGAGCTGCGCGCCAAGATCAAGGCGATGAACTACGGCCTGGCCTACGGCCTGTCCGCCTTCGGGCTGGCCAACCAGCTGCGCATCACCCCGGACGAGGCCCGCGCGCTGATGGAGGACTATTTCAAGGAGTTCGGCGGGGTCCGCGACTACCTGTACGAGGTGGTCTCCCGGGCCCGGACGGACGGTTACACGGCCACCATGATGGGCCGCCGCCGGTACCTGCCCGACCTGGTCTCGGACAACCGGCAGCGCCGGGAAATGGCCGAGCGGATGGCGCTGAACGCCCCGATCCAGGGCTCGGCCGCGGACGTGATCAAGGTGGCGATGCTCGCCGTGGACGGCGCGCTGGCGGCGGCCGGGCTGCGGTCCCGGATGCTGCTGCAGGTCCACGACGAGCTCATCATCGAGGTAGCGCCCGGCGAGTTCGACGCCGCCCGCGACCTGGTGTGCGCCGCGATGGCCGGGGCCGCCTCGCTGCGGGTGCCGCTTGACGTGTCGGTCGGTACCGGGCGAAGCTGGGCCGAAGCAGCTCATTGAGCCGGCGGCGCCGGCCCAACTGAGGCCGTATCGTAGCCAGGCTCAATTGACCCCCCGGGTTTACTCTCATAAGCTGAACGCTGCGCCGTGTCCTCGTGCGTTCCGCCGCGGTCATGTGAGATGTGACCGGGCTGTCCTGTAAATCTGGTCACTATGCACGGTCTCCGGCGTGTCCACAACTTTCCCTGTCCGCATCCGGAGCCAGCCCACACATGACGAGCACCACGCAAGCCCACTCGACCCCCCAGGTGGCGGTCAACGACATCGGGTCCGAGGAGGCATTCCTCGCCGCGATCGACGAAACCATCAAGTACTTCAACGACGGTGACATCGTCGAAGGAACTGTCGTCAAGGTCGATCGAGACGAGGTTTTGCTCGATATCGGCTACAAGACAGAAGGCGTGATCCCGTCACGCGAACTGTCCATCAAGCACGACGTTGACCCGCACGACGTGGTCAAGACCGGCGAGCACATCGAGGCCCTTGTCCTGCAGAAGGAGGACAAGGAAGGCCGCCTGATCCTGTCGAAGAAGCGCGCCCAGTACGAGCGCGCCTGGGGCACGATCGAGAAGATCAAGGAAGAGGACGGCGTGGTCACCGGCACGGTGATCGAGGTCGTCAAGGGCGGCCTGATCCTCGACATCGGGCTGCGCGGCTTCCTGCCCGCTTCCCTGGTGGAGATGCGCCGGGTCCGCGACCTGCAGCCGTACGTGGGCAAGGAGATCGAAGCCAAGATCATCGAGCTGGACAAGAACCGCAACAACGTGGTCCTGTCCCGCCGTGCCTGGCTCGAGCAGACCCAGTCCG
>JAICWX010000339.1 GCA_025934635.1 Streptosporangiaceae bacterium
GACGTGGTGGGCTCGTCGGCCAGCAGCAGCCGGGGCGAGGAGGCCAGCGCGATCGCGATCAGGACCCGCTGCAGCATCCCGCCGCTGAACTGGAACGGGTAGTCGCGCATCCGCCGGGCCGGGGCCGGGATGCCGACGCGTTCAAGCAGCCGGACGGCCCGCTCCCTGGCCTGCGCCCGGGACAGGTCGGCGTGTGCGTTGACCGCCTCAAGCAGCTGGTCGCCGATGCTGCGCACCGGGTTCAGCGCGGTCATCGGGTCCTGGAAGATCATCGCCAGCTGCGCGCCGCGCAGGGCCCGCAGCTCGGATGCCGGGGCGTTCAGTATGCTCCGCTCCCCGCGCGGGTGGTAGATGACCTCCCCGCTGGCGTGCAGGCTGCCGGCCGGCATCAGGCCCATGATCGTCCGGCAGGTCACCGTCTTCCCGCAGCCGCTCTCGCCGACGATGCCGAGGATCTCGGCCTCGTGCACGGTGAGCGACACGCCGTCGACCGCGCGGACCACGCCCTGGCTGGTGGCCAGGTAGCTGCGCAGGTCCCGGACGGTGAGCAGCGGCGAGCCGGATGCGCTCACCGGTCGCCCGCCCGCAGCAGGTCGGCCAGCCCGTCGCCGATCAGGCTGAACGCCACCCCGGTGAACACCACCGCCAGGCCGGGGATGGTAGCCAGCCACCAGGACGTCAGGATGTAGTTCTGGCCGTCGGCGATCATCGTCCCCCATTCCGGGCTCGGCGGCTGGGCGCCGAGCCCGAGGAAGCCGAGCGAGGCGGCCAGGATGATGTTCCCCACCGCGTCCACCATCGAGAACAGGATCACCGACGAGGCGGTGGTGGGCAGGATGTGCCGGAACATGATCCGCCCGGGGCTGTACCCGAGCGCCCGGGCGGCCAGCACGTACTGCTGTTTCTTGGCCACCACGGTCTGCGCCCGCATGATCCGGGCGTAGCTCACCCAGCTGGTGATCCAGATCGCCAGGAACATGTTGAAGATGCTGGGCCCGAGCATGGCCACGATCGCGATGATCAAGACCAGGAAGGGGAACGCGAAGAACAGGTCGACCAGGCGCATCAGGAAGCTGTCCAGCTTCCCGCCGATGTAGCCCGCGACCAGGCCGATGATCGTCCCGCCGACCAGGGTCACGCTGGTCGCGCCGAACGCGATGGCCAGGTCGACCCGGCCGCCGTACAGGACCCGGGCGAGCAGGTCGCGGCCGAACTGGTCGGAGCCGAGCAGGTGCCCGCCAGTGCCCGGCTCGGCCAGGGGGTGCAGCGGGTCGATGGTAGCGGGGGACTGGCTGACCAGCACCGGCGCCAGCAGCACGGCGGCGATGGCGATGCCCAGCATGACCAGGCCGATGATGAGCGTCATCCGCCGCCGGGCCAGGCTGCGCCGCCGCCCGGACGTCTTGGCCGCGGCCCGCATCAGGAGCTCGGACGGGCTGGCCGCCCACATCGTGCTCACTCTCCGATCTCCTGTCCTACTCGCGGGTCCAGCGCGGCCTGCGTGATGTCGGTCAGCAGGTTGATCGCGACGATCAGCACCGCGAACAGCAGCGTCACGCCCTGCACTACCGGGTAGTCGCGGTCGGCGACCGAGCTGACCAGCAGGCTGCCCAGGCCGGGCAGCGCGAACACGTTCTCCACCAGGACGGTGCCGCTGATCAGGTAGGCCAGGTTGACGCCGTAGACCGCTACCACCGCCAGCACCGCGTTGCGGAACACGTGCCGCCACAGCACCTGCGAATACGGGATGCCCTTCATCTGGGCGGTGTCGATGAACTCGGCCTGCATGGTGGCGATGGTGGCGGCGCGCAGGCTGCGGACCAGCACCGTCGAGAACCCCAGGGCGATGGTCAGGGCGGGCAGGAACAGGTTGTACAGGTGGCCGGCGAAGCCCGCGCCGAACCCGTTCAGCGGGAACACGTGCAGGTGCACGCTGAACACGATGATCAAGATGATGCCGAGCCAGAAGGCCGGCATGGCGAAGCTGAGCGTGAAGAAGACCCGGGAGGATTGGTCGAGCACACCGCCCCGGCGCAGGCCGGCGTAGAAGCCGACCGGGAACGAGATCACGGCGGCCAGCGCCGCGCTGTAGATCACCAGGAACAGCGTGGGGGCGATGTGATGACCGATCACGGTGCCGGCCGGCAGGTTGTAGAAGAACGAGAAACCCAGGTTCCCGCGCGCCAGCCGCCCCATGAACAGGCCGTACTGGATCCAGATGGGCCGGTTCAGGCCCAGGAAGTCATCGATCGCCACCGCCCGCTCGTGCGTGTAGCTGCTGCCCAGGATGGCCAGGGCGGGATCGCCCGGGATCAGCCGGAGCAGACCGAACGTGACCAGCGTGATCCCGAACAGCACGATGACCAGGTGGGCCAGGCGCCGGGGCAGCGTCCCGAAGCGGCTCACGTCGGCGCCTCAGTGCGAACTGACCGTTAGCGTCTCCAGCGACAAGTCGTAGTTGCCCAGCGGGGTCGCGTGGAACCCGTGGACCCAGCTGCCGACGCCGTAACGGTAGGGGCTGTAGTCGATGACGAGGAACGGCGACTGCTGGTAGATGATCTGCTGGATCTGGCCGTACATCTGCTGCCGGGCAGCGTTGCCGCGCTCGGCGCGGGCCTGGTTGACCAGCGAGGTGGCCTGGCTGTCGCACCAGTAGCTGTTGAAGGCGTTGGCGCCGCCCTTGCAGTCGGCGCCGAAGGTGGCCACCTCGTCGGGGTCGATGATGTCGTTGGTCCAGTACCGCTCGCCCATTTGCGAGTGACCGTTGTCCTCCTTGTTGTAGGCGGTCAGCAGCTCGTAGGACTGGATGCTCACGTTGATGCCGACCGCGGCGAGCTCGGACTTGACCACGACCGCCTCGGCCTGCCCGGCGACGTCACCGCTGACCGTGATCAGGAACGTGTTGAAGCCGTGCGGGTAGCCGGCCTGGGCCAGCAGCTGCTTGGCCTTGGCCGGGTTGTACTGGTAGGGCTGCAGTTGAGAGTTCCAGAACTCCATCTTGTACGGCATGAACGAGGAGCCGGGGGTCGCGTGGCCCTGGTAGGCCAGCTTCACGATCGCGTTCCGGTCGATCGCGTAATTCAGTGCCTCCCGGACCAGCTGGCTCTTGAACGGCTTGAAGTGCTGGTCCAGCTGGATGAAGTCGACCCGGGTGGACGGGAACAGCTGCACGCTGAGGCCGGGCGTCTTGTTGATCTGGCTGACCAGGTTGCCGGGCGGGTTCTCGATGACGTCGGCCTTCTTGCTCTCCAGCATCAGGACCCGGCTGTTGTCGTCCGGCACGATCATGATCTTGACCTTGCTGATCTTCGGCTTGGTCCCGTAGAAGTGCGGGTTGCGGGCCAGGTCGACCTCGCTGTCGGCGCTGTAGGAGCTGACCATGAACGGCCCGCTGCCCACCGGGTGCTGGAAGAACGAGGTGCCCTGGGCCTTGACCAGCTTCTCGGGAACCACCGAGTAGGCGTACATGGCCAGGTCGGCCAGCAGCGGGGCGTGCGGCTGGGACAGCGTGATGGCGACCGTGTGGGTGTCGGGCGCGGCGATGGTCTTCACCGCGGTCAGCAGGAAGCCCCAGCCGCCGGAGAACTTGCGGGACCGCTCGATCGAGTACACGACGTCGGCCGCGGTCACCGGGCTGCCGTCGGCGAATTGGGCGTCCGGCCGCAGGTGGAAGGTGTAGCTCAGGCCGTCGGACGAGATGTCCCAGGACGTGGCCAGGTCCGGCAGCAGGGCGGTCCCGGCCGCGTTCGGCTGCAGCAGCCGGCTGTAGAGGTTCTGGTCCAGCCAGATGGACTCGTTCACCGAGTTGGCCTCGGGATCTAGCGTGTCCACCTTGACCGCGTTGGCGATCACCATCGTGTCGACGCCGGAGCCGGACGAGGCGGCGGCGCTGGTGCCGCTGCCCGGGCCGGCGGGCGTGGCCGGGCCGCTGCAGGCGGCGGCGACCCCGACCGCCAAAGTGGCGAGGCCTGCGCTGATTATCCGGGACCGGGTGGCTAGGGACATCGCCGCGCCCCTTTCGTCGATTGTCGACAACCTTGCCTTACTCTAAAAATGCTCCGCCGGGCCGTCAATCCTCCAGCCGGCGTCCGTTACATGATTTTTACTGGCAGGCGCGTCGACTGCGCGGTCTTCGGCCTGGCCCGGTGCCCACCTGAGTCTTGACGCGACCTGAAGATTCAAGGACAATCGTCGATTGTCGACAATTGGTTCGGTGTGGCCCGGGCAAGTCAGTGGACCGGGCCGTCAGTGAACGAGGACGGATGGAGCCGGACAGGGTCAGCGTGCTGGTGGCGTCGCCGCTGGAGCCGGAGCATGCCGCCCGGATCGAGGCCGCCGACCCCCGGGTGTCAGTGCTGTACGAGCCGGACCTGCTGCCGGTGCCCCGGTATCCGTGCGACCACACCGGCATCCCCCGGCCGCTGTCAGCCGCCGGCCTGGACCGCTGGGCCGCACTGCGGCAGCGGGCCGACGTCAGCTTCGACTTCGACTGGCAGGCGCCCGCCGGCATGGCGGCCAACTGCCCGCGGCTGCGCTGGGTCCAGGGCACCAGCGCGGGCATCGGCGGGTTCCTGCAACGGACCGGCCTGGCGGCCACGCCGCTGGTGTTCACCACCGCGGCGGGCGTGCACGCCATCCCGCTGGCCGAGTTCGCCCTGCTCGGGTTGCTGTACTTCGCCAAGGACATGCCCTTGCTGGCCCGCCGGCAGCGCGAGCGGCACTGGCAGCGGCTCGCGGCCGGCCAGCTGGCCGGCCGCCGGGTGCTGCTGGTCGGCCTGGGCGGGACGGGCCGGGCGGTGGCCCGGCTGCTGGCCGCGGCCGGGGTCGAGGTGACGGGGGCCGCCCGCACCCCGCGGCACCGCGACGCGCCGGGGGTGGCGTCGTTCGTCACCCCCGGCCAGATCGGCCAGGTGCTGCCCGCCGTGGACGCGCTCGTCCTGGCCTGCCCGCTGACCGACCAGACCCGGCACCTCATCTCGGCGCGCGAGCTGGCGCTCATGCGGCCCGGCGCGGTGCTGGTGAACATCAGCCGGGGCCCGGTCGTGGACGAGGACGCGCTGATCGCCGCCCTGAGCTCCGGTCACCTGGGCGGCGCGTGCCTGGACGTGTTCGAGACCGAGCCGCTGCCGCCTTCCTCGCCGTTGTGGCAGCTGGACAACGTGATCATCTCGCCGCACTCGGCGTCCACCGTCGCCGCCGAGAACCGCCTGCTCACCGAGCTGTTCACCGACAACCTGCAGCGATGGCTGGCCGGGCGCCCGCTGCGCAACGTCTACGACCGCGCCGCCGGGTACTGAGCGAAGGGAAAGCCCATGTCGACGTCCGAGAAGGTCAGGGTCGCGGTAGTCGGGGCCGGGCGCTGGGCCCAGGTCGCCCACATCCCGGGCTGGCAGCGGGAGCCGCGGGCCGAGGTGGTGGCGCTGGCCGACGTCGACCCGGCCGTGGCGGGTGAGGTGGCCGCGAAGTTCTCGGTCCCCCGGGCCGTCACCGACTACCGCGAGCTGCTCGACGATCCGGGCATCGACGTCGTCGACGTGGTGACCGGCAACCAGCCGCACTACCAGATCTCCTGGGACGCCCTGTCGGCGGGCAAGCACGTGCTGTGCGAGAAGCCGGTGCACACCGACTACCGCAAGACCCGGGAGGTCGCGGCGCTCGCCGCGGCGCGGGGACTGCGGACCAAGCTCGGCTTCACGTTCCGGTATGCGCCGGCGGTCAGGTACGCCAAGGACCTGATCGACTCCGGCTTCGTCGGCGAGCCTTACATCTTCAACGGCTTCGAGCAGAACAGCCAGTGGATCGACCCGGCCACCCCGCTGCGCCAGTTCGACCCGGAGGACGGCCCGGCCCAGATCGCGGTGTCCTCCATCGAGGGCTACGGCGCGCCCGTCATCGACATCATGCACTGGTGGCTCGGCGTGCCGCTGACCGCGGTGGTCGGCGCCATGCGCAACTTCGTCCCGGAGCGGATCATCCGCGACACCGGCCGGATGACCCGGGCCAACATCGACGACGGCGACATGTGGATCGCGGAGTTCGGCCCGAACGTGCTCGCCTCCATCCAGTCCTCCTACGTGACGGTGGGAAATTACCCCGGCATCGAGGCCCGCCTGTACGGCTCGGAAGGCGCGGTGATCGTGCGGCTGGTCGACGAGGCCGGCATCTGCCAGACGATCAGGACAGCCCGCAAGGACGCGGTGGAGTTCGTCGAGGAGCAGATCCCGGAGCGCTACTTCCCGCCCGGCGGGAACTCGGGTGAACCGTGGGAGTACCTGTTCTACTCCGGCCTGGTCAGCGACTTCACCGCCGAGATCCTCGACGGCGGGCGGCCCGGCCAGGGCGACTTCGCCCAGGGCGCGCTGGTACAGGAGACGATCAACGCGTTCGAGGAGTCGTTCCGCCGCCGGGCCTGGGTGGACTTCCCGCTCGGCGCTGCCCAGTGAAGGTAGCACAGTGAAGGTCGCCACCAACGCGGCCCGGCTGGTCCGCCAGGTCCTGGCCGGCGAGGTCTGGCCGCCCCTGGCCGACCGGCACGCCTACCGGGTCGGGCCCGACGGCCAGCCGTTCCTGCTGCCCGGCATGGGCGGGGTCACGCTGGACGTGCACTGCGGTGACCCGGCCACCGGCTACGCCTCGGATCACCTGGAACCCGGCGCCTCGATCCGGCACCGCGACCCCGGTGCGAACATGGCCCTGCAGTTCCTGACCTGCGTGGGCAACCAGGTCCGGGTGGTCTCCGGCCCGGCCGCGGGCGCGGCCGGCCACGTCATCGGCCAGCACGCCTACGTGCTGGCCGACTTCGCCGACGCCGCGGCGGCCGAGCTGGCGGCCGGCGACGCGGTGACCGTGCTGGCCGTCGGCCAGGGCCTCGCGCTGACCGGCCATCCCCAGGTGGTGGTGAAGAACTGCGACCCTGACCTGCTGGCGGCGATGCCCGGCGGTACCCGCCCGGACGGGCGCCTGGAGGTGCACGTGGCCGCCCGGGTCCCGGCCGAGGCGATCGGGGCGGGCGCCGGGATGGCCTCCGAGTACGCCAACACCGACCTCATGGGCGCGTACGCCGGGCTGGGGACCGACCTGTCGCTCGGCCTGGAAGGCCTGCGGATCGGCGACCTGGTGGCCCTGGCCGACGCGGACCACCGCTACGGCCGCGGCTACCGCCCGGACTACCTGACGATCGGCGTCATCTCCACCGGCCAGTGCATGATGTTCGGCCACGGGCCGGGACCGAGCACGCTGCTGAGCGGGCCGGCCAGCGCGTTCTTCCTGGTCGATGACGCCGATGCCAACCTGTCCGCCTGGCTGCACTCGGAGGTGACCCCGTGACCGCCGGGCCGCTCCGGCTGGTCACGGTCAACCTGGCTGGCGTCGTCGAGCATCCGAGCCTGGACAGTACGCCCTACCGGATCGACCGCGACGGCCGTCCCTACGTGCCGGCCGGGGACGGCGGGATCGTGCTCGGCCTGGAGCTCGGCGATTCCGTCTTCGCACTGGACGCCGATCACGCCGCGGCCGGGGCCTGCCTGGTCCACCCGGACCCGGCGGCCAGGCACGCGCTGGCCGCCTACGCCTGCGTCGGCAACGAGGTGCGGGTCAGGACCGGTGCCGCGGCCGGCGCCCGGGGCGTGGTGCTGGGCAAGCGGGGCGAGGAAGGCCGGGTCATCGCCGGTTTCGCGGCGGCCGATCTGGTCCGGGTGCGGCCCGGCGACGAGGTGAGCGTGCGCGCCCGCGGCCAGGGCTGGCGCCCGCCCGGCCTGTCACCGCAGGTCGCCGTGATGAACCTCGACCCCGGCATCGTGCCCGCCCTGCCCATCGGCTGGCCCGGGACCGGAACCGAGGTCGTGACCGCCGGCGTGCGGGTCATCGTGCCGAGCCGGCTGGCCGGGAACGGGATCGGCCGGCCGGCCGCCGCCTGGGACCTGGACCTGCAGCTGACCCCGCCCGGTCCTGACGGCACGGGCGCGGCGGCCCTGGGTGAGGTGGCCCTGGGCGACCTGATCGCGGTGAGCGACCTGGACGCGCGGTGGAACATGGGCTACCGCCGCGGCTGGGTGACCGTAGGCATCGTCGTCCACGGTGCCAGCCCGCTGCCCGGCCACGGGCCCGGGATCACGCCGCTGCTGACCGGGCCGGCCACGGCCCTGCTGGTGAACGCCGATCCCGCTGGTCACGTCGGCTTGACGGCGGCGGCGCTGCGCCTACAGTGACAGCGGCTAAAGTGACGGCGGCTACAGTGACGGACGGCAGACCTTGAGCAGCCCGAGGGGAGAGCGGCGCATGCTGGACCACGTCTCGCTCCCCGAAGCGGTCGGCCGGGCGCTGCGGCACCGCATCCTCAACAACGAGATCCCGGCCGAGACCCGCCTGGTGGAGGCCAACCTGGCCACCGAGTTCGGGGTCAGCCGGGCCACGATACGGGACGCGATGCGCAGCCTGCAGGCCGAGGGCCTGATCGCGATCGTGCCCCGCCGGTACAGCGTGGTCACCCGGATGTCGCTCGAGGACACCGAGGACGTCTGCTTCGCCCGCTACGCGCTCGAGCTGGCCAGCCTGGACCAGGGGTTCGGGCCCAGCCGCAAGGACCTGGCCCGGTCCCTGCGGCTGGCGCTCGACCACATGTCGGTCGCGGCGCGCACCGACGACCTGGACGCCCTGGTGGCCGGCGACACCCTGTTCCATGAGGTGCTGATGGACGTCTCCGGGCGGCGCCGGCTGAAGGACCTGTGGAGCATGCTCAACAGCCAGATGGGCGCGCTGATGCGGGCCGGGATCGACCGGCAGGGCATCGGCCTGGCCGAAGCGGTCGAGCGTCACCGCGGTATCCTCGAGGCGGTCACCGAGGGCGACCTGGACCGCCTGCGCCGGGAACTGCGGGTGCACTACATGACGGGCTTCGCGGATCCGGGGCCTACGGCGCCCCGGCCGCGTCCGGACCGTACAGGTGACAGCTGACCGAACGTCCCCCGTCCAGCCGTACCACCGCCGGCTCGCGTTCCCGGCACACCGGCATGACCCGCGGGCAGCGCGGATGGAAATGGCAGCCTGCGGGCCGGTCGATGGCGTTCGGGATATCACCGGTGAGCGCGGGCTTGGTCGTCTTCCGCCGCGTGGTCAGGCGGGGCGCCGCGCGCACCAGGGCCTGGGTGTAGGGGTGCAGCGGCTCGGCGAAGACCGCCTCGGTCGGCCCCTGCTCGATCACCCGGCCCAGGTACAGCACGGCGGTGCGCTGGCTGATC
>JAICWX010000053.1 GCA_025934635.1 Streptosporangiaceae bacterium
GGCCCCGGCTGGGGCGAGGCCATCCGGTTCGAGGCCCCCTCCGGCCACCTGATCGAGCTGGTCTACGGGATGGAAAAGGTCGGCAACATGCTGCCCCTGACGAACCCGCCGCCGCGCCCGGCGGGCCTGGTCGGCATCGCGCCACCTCGTTTGGATCATATTTTCATCATGGCCGAGGACGTCGACGGAGCTACCGCCTTCTTCCGTGACGTGCTGGAGTTCCGGCTCACCGAGCAGATCGTGGCCAACGACGGCCACCAGCTCGCCACCTGGCTGGAGCGCAGCCACACCCCGCACGACATCGCCATCGTCACCGGGCCGAACGGCGCGCTGCACCACTTCGCCTTCTGGCTCGACGACTGGAACGGCGTCCGCGAGGCGGCCGACCTGCTGGCCTACAACGGCGTCACCATCGACGTGGCCCCGACCAGGCACGGCGTGACCCGCGGCTACACGGTCTACTTCTTCGACCCGGTGGGCAACCGGAACGAGGTGTTCACCGGCGGCTACTGGGTCGACCCGGACTTCGAGCCCATCACCTGGACCGAGGAGGAGATGGGCCGGGCCATGTTCTACTACGCCGGCCAGGTCAACGAGCGCTTCTTCACCGTTCATTCGTAGGAGGCACCGTGACCACGTTCCGCCGTACGGACCGTACCGACGCACCCCACTACCTCGCCCGCTATACCGAACGGAGTCGGCTCAAGCCATCGCCCCCGCCCTCCAGCCCCGATGACGAAAACCTGCCCCTGTACTTGCGGCGGTTCCGCGAGCGGGGGGCCACGGCCGCCGCGCCCAGCGCCCTGCTCGAGGTCGATGGCGAGCAGTTCACCCCCGAGTACGCCGGCACCACCCGCGACAAGGAGATCGTGGCCCCGCCGGAGCGCAAGCCCCAGGAGGACTTCGCCACCGAGATCCGGATCATCAGGCACGGCATCACCCAGGGCTACTCGACCGATGCCGGGCTGACGCCGATGGGCGGATGGCAGGCGCACCAGCGCGGGCACAGCCTGTCCAAGAGCGTCCGGCCCGGGCAGCAGGTCCGGATCGTCTGCGCCGACACCAGCCGGGCCCGGCAGACCGCCGACCAGATCTACCGTGGCCTGACCGACGGCCTGCGGCAGTGGGAGCGGGAAGCCGCCATCGGCCAGCCCGAGCCCATTCCCGAGCTGCGCAACTTCCAGGTCTGGACCCCGGACGGGATGGGCGACGTCACCTCGGCCTTCCGGCAGTACCAGGCGCTGATGGAGAAGCTGGAGCGGATGGCGGCCGGCGACCGGCCGCGCTGGCTGGTCGAGATCGACCGGTTCTACCGCACCCAGCTCGGCGGGGCCGACCCGATCGCCATGTGGCTGACGATCCCGCTGATGTACTTCGAGCCGCCGCAGTCCTGCGTCCGCCGGTTCTGGCGCGGCTTCCACCGGCTGATGGCCGAGTCGCCCGACACCCGGATCATCGCCGCCACCCACTCGGGCCCGATCCGCGCGTTCGCCACCTGGGCGCACGGCTACGACCCGGGCGAGCCGTACAACACCGAGGAGGTCGTGGTGCGGATCCGCCGCGGCGGCGGCACCGCCCTGGTGGCCTACCGCAACCGCGTCACCGAGGTGAACGTGCCCCCGCCCGACGAGATGCCCCGCTGGGACTGACCCGTGCCCGCCGCCACCGCACACACCACCACAGCACCCGCGACCACAGCACCCTCCACCAGCAGACGCACCACCACTACGCCAACCCCATCAGTCACACTGGACCCGTCCGACACTTCAGCATCATCTCTACGCTCGGTGTCGATCGCTGCTTCCGTTCTCAACTGCTTCTCCGCCCACCCCGAGCTCGGCGCGACCCAGGTCGCCCGTGAGCTCGGCGTGGCCAAGAGCACGGCCTGCCGGATGCTGTCCGCGCTGGCCGCGGGCGGCCTGCTGGAGCGGGCGGCCGGCGGCCGCTACCGGCTGAGCCTGCGCATGTTCGAGCTCGGCGTGCTGGCCGCCGAGCGGATGCCGGTCCGCGACGCGGCCCGGCCGGTGCTGATCGAACTCCAGCAGCAGGTGCGCGAGATGGTCCAGCTCGGCGTGCCGGTGGCCGGGCACGTCGCCTACATCGACCGGTACGGCCACGCCGCGCTCGGCCTCCAGCTCAGCGGCGAGACGCTGCACCGGGTGCCCGGCTACTCCTCCAGCGCGGGCCGGGCGCTGGCCGCGTTCGACGACCGCATCCGGGCCGACACCCTGGCCGTGCCGCGCCGCAAGCACACGCCGTTCACGATCACCGACCCGGAGCGCCTGCACCGGATCCTGCGCGCCGCCCGGGAGGCCGGCTGGGTCAGCACCCGGGAGGAGTTCACCCGCGGCTTCTCGTCGGTCGCCGCCCCGGTGCTGCTCGCTGGCCGTCCGGTGGCCGCGATCTCGGTGGCCGGGCCGACCACCCATATCCTCGGCCTGCGGAGGGACTTCATCGTGGCGAGCGTGTGCCGGGCCGCCCAGCGGGCCAGCACCCTGATAAGGGATTGGTTATGCAACGCAGCACCGAACGCATCCTGTCCACTCACGTCGGCAGCCTGGCCCGCCCCCATGACCTGCTCGAGGTGATGCGGGAGAAGGAGCACGGGCGCCCGTACGACGCGGCCCGCTTCACCGAGATGATCACCGAGGCGGTCCGCGACGTGGTGCGCCGGCAGGCCGAGGCGGGCCTGGACGTGGTCACCGACGGCGAGCAGGGCAAGGTCTCCTTCCTCACCTACGTCAAGGAGCGGCTGGCCGGCTTCGACCAGGTCGAGGGCGAGACCCTGCTGCCGCCGTCCTGGCAGAAGGAGATCGACGACTTCCCGGAGTACTACCACTCCTACATGTCGAAGTACTCCTCGGCCGTGGCGCCGATGAAGGTGATGGTGTGCACCGGTCCCGTCGCCTACAGCGGCCGGGACGCGGTCCAGGCCGACATTGCCAACCTGCGGGCCGCGCTCGACGCGGTTGACGGTCCGGTGGAGGCGTTCCTGCCGTCCACCAGCCCCAGCGGTTTCGGCCGCAACGACTACTACGCCTCCGAGCAGGACTACCTGGTCGCGGTGGCCGAAGCCATGCGCGAGGAGTACCTGGCCATCGTCGAGTCGGGCTTCCTGCTCCAGGTGGACGACCCGTGGCTGATCGAGATCCTGGCCGACGACGGCCGCAGCGACCCGGCCGAGCGCCACCGCCGGGCCCAGGAGCACGTGGACGCGCTCAACCACGCGCTGCGCGGCATCCCCGAGGACCGGATCCGGCTGCACACCTGCTACGGCCTCAACCACGGGCCCCGGCTGAACGACATCCCGCTGGCCGCGGTGGCCCCGGTGATGCTGCGGATCAACGCCGGCGCCTACTCCTTCGAGGTGGCCAACCCGCGGCACCAGCACGAGTGGAAGATCTGGTCCGACCTCAAGCTGCCGGACGGCAAGATCCTGCTGCCCGGGCTGCTCGGCCACGCCACCAACTACGTCGAGCACCCCGAGCTGATCGCCGACAGTATCTGCGCCTACGCCGGGATCGTCGGCCGGGAGAACGTCATCGCCAGCGCCGACTGCGGCTTCTCCTCCCGGGCCTCGTTCGCCCCCGAGGTGCACCCCACCGTGGTGTGGGCCAAGTTCGCCGCGCTCTCCGAGGGCGCCGCACTCGCCACGAAACGCCTGTGGAGCTGACATGAAAACACTGGCCGCCATCGTCGGGCCCGGCAATATCGGCACCGACCTGCTGGCCAAGCTGCGGCGCAGCGAGCACGTCGAGGTCGGCTACATGGTGGGCGTGGTCGAGTCCGAGGGCCTGGACCGGGCCCGGAAGCTCGGCCTGGCCGCCTCGGCCGAAGGCGTGGACTGGCTGCTGCGCCAGGACCCGCTGCCCGCGCTGGTCTTCGAGGCCACCTCGGCCTACGCGCACCGGGCCAACGCGCCCCGCTACGCCGAGGCCGGCCTGACCGCCATCGACCTGACTCCCGCCGCGCTCGGCCCGCTGGTCTGCCCGCCGGTCAACCTGCACGCCCACATCGGCGCGGCGAACGTCAACATGATCAGCTGCGGGGCGCAGGCCACCGTCCCGATCGTGCACGCCGTCGCCAGCGTCGTGCCCGTCCCGTACGCCGAGATCGTCGCCTCGGTGGCCTCCAAGTCGGCCGGCCCCGGCACCCGGGCCAACATCGACGAGTTCACCCACACCACGTCCCGGGCCATCGAGGTGGTCGGCGGCGCCGTGCGGGGCAAGGCGATCATCGTCCTCAACCCGGTCGAGCCCCCGATGATCATGCGGGACACGGTGTTCTGCGCCATCCCGGCCGACGCCGACACCGACGCGATCACCGCATCGATCGAGCGGCGGGTCGCCGAGGTGCAGCGCTACGTCCCCGGCTACACGCTGCGGGCCGCGCCGCAGTTCGACGAACCCCGCGATTCCTGGCAGGGCAACGGCCGGGTGGCGGTGTTCCTGGAAGTCCGCGGGGCGGGCGACTACCTGCCCGAGTACGCCGGCAACCTCGACATCATGACCTCCGCCGCCGCCCAGGTCGGCGAGGTCATCGCCCAGCGCAAGACCACGGAGGTGCCGGCATGACCACCCCCGCCCCTACCCCCGTCCGCCAGCTTCGCATCACCGACACCACTTTGCGCGACGGCAGCCACGCGATGGCCCACCAGTTCACCGAGGAGCAGGTCCGCGCCACCGTGCACGCCCTGGACGCGGCGAACGTGGCGGTCATCGAGGTCACCCACGGCGACGGCCTGGGCGGGTCCTCGTTCAACTACGGCTTCTCCCGGGTGGACGAGATCAAGCTGATCGCGGCCGGGGTGCAGGAGGCCACCCAGGCCAAGATCGCGGTGCTGCTTGTCCCCGGCATCGGCACCAAGGACGACCTGCGCAACGCCCGCGAGGCCGGCGCCTCGGTGGCCAGGATCGCCACCCACTGCACCGAGGCGGACGTGTCCGTCCAGCACTTCGGGCTGGCCCGGGACCTGGGCATGGAGACCGTCGGGTTCCTGATGATGGCGCACAAGACCACCCCGGCCGAGATGGCCCGGCAGGCCCGGATCATGGTGGACGCCGGCGCGGAGTGCGTCTACTGCGTCGACTCGGCCGGCGCGCTGGTGCTCGCCGACGCGCAGGAGCGGGTCCAGGCCATGGTCGCCGAGGTCGGCCACCAGGCCGAGATCGGCTTCCACGGCCACCAGAACCTGTCCCTCGGCGTGGCCAACTCGGTGCTCGCCTACCAGCACGGCGCCCGCCAGATCGACGGCGCGCTGTGCGCGCTCGGGGCCGGCGCGGGCAACTCGCCCACCGAGGTGCTGGC
The DNA here is from genome assembly GCA_025934635.1 of Streptosporangiaceae bacterium. The sequence goes on from JAICWX010000053.1 coordinate 5,308, forward strand.
CGCCACCTTCGACCACCTCGGCATCGTCACCGGCGTGGACGTGGGCGGCGTGCTGGCCGCGGCCGAGGAGGTCGTCCGGCCGTTCCTGCCCCGCTGGCCCAAGATGGACCGGTCCGCGATCGTGCAGGGCTGGGCCGGGGTCTACAGCAGCTTCCTGCTGCACGCCGAGCGGGCGGCCGAGCGCTACGGCGTGCCCGCCCACGAGATCCTGCAGCGGGCCGGCGAGCTCGGCTACGTCGGCGGCCAGGAAGACATGATCATCGACATCGCGGTCGGGCTCGCCCAGGAGCGCGACCTCGCCGCGGCCGGCGCCCGCTAAAGGAAGGCCCGTTACCTAAGAAAGGGCCGCCATGGAGTTCGTCCCGCACGTGATCGACGGCCAGGAGACCGAGTCGGCCTCGGGGAAGCGTTCACCTCGGTCGACCCGTGGCCACCGGCGACGTCCTGCCGATGGGCACCGGCCACCACGCCTGCCGCGTCCGCCGCCATCATGGCCCGGCCGGCCCTGGAAGCCCGCCTGACCCATCCGCCTCCCTGACCCTCCGACCCCACCCGACCCCTGTCTGACACCACCCGACCCACCCGGCCCCTGTCTGACACCACCCGACCCACCCGGCCCCTGTCTGACCCTGCCGCGAGCTCCCGGATCCTGGCTCGTGAGCCGGGAGATGCCCGTGGTGTTCCTGAACACCAGTCCGTCATGTCCCGGGCGGCGGCCAACGACATCGATGGAGCATCCATAGCGTGATCGCGACATCGATGGAGCATCAATGTCGTTGCCGAGAGCCTGGTGAGCGTCGCGGCACGTGACAGGCGAAGACCAGTGGGACGGATGCGGCAGCTGATACCAGGATCCGTGCCTTCGGTGCCCGTGCCCGCAGTGCCCGGCCCCTCAGTGCCCGTGCCCGCCGCCCCGCCGCTGGCTCCGTGCGCGGACGCGTGCACCGCTTCCGTGGCCGCCTGGACGGCCGCGCTGGTAGCCGCGTCGATGGCGGCCTGTGCCCGCTGGGGGATAGGGTGCATACTGCGGCTATGGCAGCGTGGAAGGACGTGGAGCAGGCGGAGCCCGAGTTCGCGGCGCGGGTACGGCGCCTGTTCGAGGCGGGCCGGCACAAGACGATCGCGACGGTGCGGGCCGACGGCTCGCCGCGGATCTCGGGCATCGAGTGCGAGTTCACCGACGGGGAACTCAGGTTCGGGTCGATGCCAGGGGCGCGCAAGGGCGCGGACCTGCGACGGGATCCGAGGTTCGCCCTGCATGGCCCGACACTTCACCCTCAGGAGGGTAAGGAAGCCGAGTGGCCGGGCGAGGCGAAGATCGCCGGACGGGCGGTTCCCGGCGGAGAGCCTGACAGTGACCTGTTCCTCGCCGACATTTCCGAGGTCGTCATCACCCGGCTGAACCCGGAGGCGACGATGCTGGTCATCGAGTCGTGGACGCCGAAGCGAGGACTTCGTGTGGCGGAGCGTGAATGACGACGGCGCTTAGGGCCGGTAATGCGCCGCTGGCTGCTGGCGGGTTAGATTCGGTGAGGTAACCGACCTCGGCGCCCAGCTCGAAAAGGCCGGCCGGCCCGACCTGGTGCTCACCGGGTTCATGACGCACATGTGCGTCAACTCCACCGCCCGGGACGCCTTCAACCTCGGCTACCGGCCGACGGTCGTGGCCAGCACTACCGCCACCCGCGAGCTGTCCGTGCCCGGCGGCGCAGCCGTACCCGCCAGCTCGCTGCAGGCCGCCACCCTGGCCGGCATCGCCGACCTGTTCGCCGTGGCCGCCGGTACTCCCGACGACATCCCCGGCTAACCCGCCACCGCCAGCTGACTCTGGCGCCTGCTTTCCTATCCGGGGTAGGGGTGGTCAGACCCCCAGGCTGCCCTTGGCCGCGGCCTCGAAGGCGCGGAACGGCAGCAGGCGCTTGGCCAGCAAGCCCGCCCGCTCGCCCGCCTTGCCGGCGGATGCCCGCCGGGGCGGGCGGCGGGCTTCCAGCACCCGCCGTACCACGGCGGCCACGTCAGCGGCGGGTGCGCCGTTCGCCTCGTCGCGTTCCATCAGGCCGACGGCCTTGACCAGGGCGGCGCTGTAGACCGGATCGCCGTCAGCGGCCTGCGCCATCCGGCGGCTGGCCGTGAAGTCCGTCTTGATGTTGCCCGGCTGGACCAGCGTCACGTGCACCCCGAGGGGCGCCACCTCGTACGCGAGAGCTTCGCCCAGGCCCTCCAGGGCGAACTTGCTCGCGCTGTAGAACGCCTGGAACGGGATGCCGATCACGCCGCCGATGGAGCTGATCAGCACGATGCGCCCGGCGCCCTGCGCCCGCATGGCGGGCATGACCTGCTGCAGCACCCGCACGCAGCCCCAGAAGTTCGTCTCCAGCTGGGCCTTCGCCTCCCCGATCGTGCACTGCTCGACCGCGCCGGCCAGACCCCATCCGGCGGCAGCGACCAGCGCGTCGATCCGGCCGCCGGCCAGCATGCCCGCCACCCCGGCGCGCACCGAGTCGTCATCGTCGACGTCCATGACCAGGCCAGTCCACCCGCCCGGCGCTGTGCCCCGGCGGCTTGCCCCGGTGACGGCCCAGCCGGCCGCATGCAGATTCTCGGCGCAGGCCCGGCCGATCCCGGCCGAGGCCCCGGTGACCAGTACCCGTCTCGCCTCGCCGCTCATAGGTACTCCTATCTCCCAGCCGCCCCGGGAGCCCAGCAGGCAACCCGGTCACCGAATCGTATGCCCGGCACCACCTCGGGCCTTGCTGCACACTGGGGGAATGATCCGGCTCGGAATATCTGCCGACCTGGCTGCCGTCAGCAATGTCTACCGCCGCGCGTCACTGTCCAATGAGGGTGACCGTGACAACCTGCTCGCTCACCCGGAATACCTGATCCTGGGGCCAGAAGGGCTAGCCGAAGGCCGCACTTATGTCGCGGAGCAGGACGGCTCGGTTGTCGGCTTCGCCACCTGGGCCGAAGCCGACGGCGTTATCGACCTGGAAGACCTGTTCGTGGACCCGGATTACAGGAGGCGCGGACTTGCCGCCGCGCTCGTCGTCCGCATCGCCGAGGTCCTGCGGGCGCGGGGCGAAGAGCGCCTGGAGGTCACCGCCAACCCTCATGCGATGGAGTTCTACCGCGCCGCCGGCTTCACCGACTGCGGCCTCGCGGAAACAGATTTCGGTGCCGCCCCTCGCATGGTGCTCATGCTCTCCTGACTGCACCAGCATCAGCGGGCCGCTTAAGGAGCATCTTCTCGTAGAAGTTCCTGAGCCAGGCCTCGAAATCGTCCAGGCTGAAGCCGCGTCCGAGGGTGAGGCTGCGGTAGGTCCCGGCGTCGCTGGCGATCCAGAAGACCGGCGCGGCGCGGCTGCTGATGTCGCGGGCGTGGCGGGCATGCAGGGCGAGCATGGCGGGTGCGCGGGGGCATCCTGCATGGCGGCGACCGATTCGCGGCCGAGGACTACTTCTCCAGCGAGATGGTGGGTGACTGGCCTAGCGTCTGGCCGCCGGCGTCGTTGGCGGTAATCGCGAAGTACGGTCCCGGGTTGTTCACCGTGATCGCGGTCTCGAAACCGTGGCGCCCCCGGGAGCCTGCCTGAGCCAGCTTGTTCGGGCTGCTCCCGGCCAGCACCGTCCAACTGGCCACCCGGGTCGCTCCGTTCCAGCTCGCGTACACGACCGAGCCCCCGGCCGGGCCCGGCCGCGCCGCGGCGGCGGGCTGGTCCGTCGGCTGCCCGGTCCAGGCGGCGCTGAGGATCCGGTAGGTGTGGGTGCCGGCCGGGTAATGGCCGTCCAGGATCAGCGACCCGTTCGCGGTGAACTCGGAGAAGTGCGGCAGGTCGCCCCAGCCGATCAGCACCCGTCCGCCGGGCAGAACCTGCATGCTGCCCTCGAAGGAGGCGAGCAGCCGCGTCGCCGGGTGAATGTAGCTGCGCTGCAGCGTGGCCCGCATGGTGCTCGTGTTCAAGTGGACCAGGATGCCCCGGGACTGCCGCTCCTTCGGCGGGGCGCCGCCGTCGTCGAAGATGCTGAGCGTGTTCGCCCCCTGGGGAAGGGCGTGGTGCTGGAACCAGAACGTGGTGCCCGGTCCCATCCGGAAGCTGGACCGCCTCCCGCCGAGCCGCCAGATCACCTTCCCGCTGGGCCGGGCGATCTTGTAGACCGTGCTGGTATTCCGCGCCGAGATCAGCAGGGTGCCGTCCGCTGCGATCGAGATCGAGTTGATGTGGAAGTAGTCGAACGGCACCTTACTGGTCCCGCCGGTGAACGGCGTGACCGTGTCGGTGACCGGCACGTGGTCGACGCTGTTCCACTCGAAAAGCACCCGGCCGGACGCGATGTCGATCTCCTGGACCACGCCGGCCAGCACCACCCCCTTGGCCGGGCCGCCCAGCCGGGACAGGTTGGCCGCCACCGGCTTGTAGGCGGTGACGAGCGCGGTGTCCTGCGGGCTGATGACCATCTCATGCAGGTCGGGCCGCAGGCCGTGGCCGGCGTTGACGGTGGCGATGGGGCGGTAGGTGGAGTCGGCGATGACCACATGGCCCTGCCCGTGGCCCTCGAAGACCGTCCCCTCCCACCAGGTGAGCACGGGCTTGCCCTGATAGCTCTGTACCTTGAGGTCCAGCCATTGCGTTGTCTGGCTGTTTGGCGCGGGCGAGTACCAGACGAGGCCGCCCGCGCGGTCCAGGATCATCAGGCCGGGTCTGCCCGGCCCGTCGTCCGGGGTCAGGAGAAAATAGGGCGGGTCCCCGGCCGTGGACGTGCCCGGGCCATGACGGGCGATGGTCACGTCGGGCGGGGTCAGGTCGGGGCGGCTGACGAAATGCCGCACCCCGCTGCCAGCGTCCGGGGCCGCCGGGAAGGCGGGCAGCGTCGCGGCGGCGGCCTTGTCACCGGGCCACGCGGACCCCGTGAGGCCCGCCACGGCCAGCCCGCCCGCTCCCATGACCGCTATCCCTCGGCCGAGCATCTCCCGGCGCGTCAGCCCTTGACCACCCATCTGTCATACCTCCGCCACCGCACGCGAACCAGATGTCATAATTCATGTCCCGGTCCGGGCGGATCCGCAATGCTTCCGCCAGGTTGTCGCCGAGATGCAACTGATTTCCCCGAACAGGGCCGCTCCGGCCCAGCCGGCCGCGCCGGGCCTAGGACCTGGCTCACCCGTTCGCGTCAGGCCCGGCGCCGTGGGTGGTATGCGTGCCGCAGCCGCAGCTTTCCCTGATGACGAGTTCAGCGGGCAGCCGTTCGACATGGCGGGGGAGATCCGGCTGGGCGATCCGCTGCAGCAGGCGGCCGCAGGCGCGCTCGCCGAGGAGCCGCATCGGCTGCCGGACCGTGGTCAGCGGCGGCATGAGCAGGGCGCCAGCGTGCATGTCGTCGAAGCCGACGACGGCGATGCCGGCCGGGACCCGTACTCCTGCCATCTGGAGCTCGCGGATGGCTCCGATCGCCATCTGGTCGTTGGCGCAGACGATCGCGTCGGGCCGCTCCCGCCGCGGCCGGGTGAGGATCTCGCGTACGGCCAGCTGGCCGCTCATGGCGGCGAACCAGCCCTGGAAGGACCCTGCCAGCGTGGCGTCCGGGTGCGCGGCGATTGCCTCCTCCAGGGCGCTGTGCCGTTCCCGGGCGTCCGGGGCCGTTGGCGGCCCGGCTATCTCGAACAGCCGGGTCCGGCCGTGCTGTTCGACCAGGTGGCCGACCATCGCCCTGGTGCCAGCGCGGTTGTCGACACCGAAGACGTCGGCGTGCGGCTCGCCGGGGGAGCCGGCGATCAGCACGACCGGGACGCGTGCCGCCACCCGCGCCATCTGCTCCGAGCTGACGATCCCCTCGGCGATGAGCATCCCGTCGACCTTGGCCGAGATCTTCTGCATGCGCCGGTAGGCGCCGGCCGGGTCGTCGTCCCTCAGCAGGGCGATCAGCAGCGACCATTCGATCTCGCCCAGCGAGGATTCCACGCCGCGCAGTACCTCTTCGATGAACAGCAGGCCCTGCTGCTCGATATCGGTGTCAGGGCTGCGGCTTTCCACGGCCAGCAGCCCGATCACTTCCTTGCGCTGCCGGACCATGCTCTGCGCCGCGCTGTCGGGAACGTAGCCGAGCGCCTCGATCACTTCCAGCACGCGCGCCCGGGTAGACGGCCGGACCCGGTCCTGGCCGTGGACCACCCGGGAGACCGTAGCCGTGGACACTCCCGCCGCCCGCGCGACGTCGTGGAGCGTGGCGGCCGCAAAAACACCGAACCCGGTCAGCCGGTCCCTCCCCTGCGCCGTCACCCCCGGCAGCCGGCAACCTGCGCGGCGGACTCCGTGATCACCGCAGATTACTAATCTAAGCGTTTACACACCGCTGCCACCGCTCACATTAGGATTCCCGGCCGAGAGCGTCAAATAGCTTTTCCGCCAGCCAGCCCGGCGACCCGATCCGGTAACTGGCAATCTGAACGGCGGCCGGTGCGCTGCCGGTGATGGCCGGCGAGAGCGGGGACGGGTAGTTCTACCGATGCCAGGCGGGCACGGTTCGGGGCGGCGGCCGGATCGGGCCGGGATTGCGGTAGTTCACCCGATGGCCCGGTGGCCCGGCGGCTTCCTAGGGTTGCATCAGGACCGCCCCACCGGTACCGCCGGCACCCAGATGGCCTGCCGGGAACCGGCACCGGGCACCGTCGTCAGGTGGGGCGCGGCCGCTGTACGGCCGGTCCAGGCGAAGAACTCATGAACAACCAAATTACGGGGGTTTCGATGAACACTGAACTGATCGAGCAGAACGTGCACCGGCTGCTCGGCGCGATGACCGGCGCGGCCACCACGGCCATGGTGGCGGTCGGCGACCAGCTCGGACTGTACCAGGCGCTGGCCGAGGGCGGGCCGGCTACCCAGGACGAACTGGCCGCCCGCACGGGGACGGCGGCCCGTTACCTAAGGGAGTGGCTGTCCCAGCAGGCCGCCGCCGGATTCCTCGCCTACCGGGAGGACGACGGACGGTACGTGCTGCCGGCCGAGGCCGCCGCGGTGCTCGCCGATGAGGCATCGCCGGCGTTCCTGGCCGGCGGCGCCACCATCACCCGTGGCTGGTTCGCGGGCATCGACCGTCTCGCCGGGGCGTTCCGCACCGGTGCTGGCATCCCCTGGGACGAGCAGGACCCGGCTGTCTTCGAGGGCACCGAGCGGTTCTTCCGCCCCGGCTACACCGCCAGCCTCACCACCGAATGGGTTCCTGCCCTGCCCGGGGTGGCCGGCCGGCTCGCCGCCGGCGGCCGGGTTGCCGACGTCGGCTGCGGACACGGCGTGGCCGCCATCTTGCTAGCCCGCGCCTACCCCCAGGCGAGCGTCCACGGTTATGACTTCCACGACCGCTCCATCCAGGTCGCCCGGCGGCAGGCCGACCAGGCCGGCCTCGGCGGCCGCATCTGTTTCGAGACGCTCGACGCGACCAGCTACCCGGCCGACGGCTTCGACCTGATCTGCCTGCTGGACACGCTCCACGACCTCGGCGACCCGGCCGCCGCGCTGGCCCACGCCCGCAAGGCCCTCGCCCCCGACGGCGCCGTCCTGGTCGTGGAACCGAACGCGGCCGACGACTACGCAGCGAACCTGGCCAGCCCGCTGGCCGCGCTCAGCTACGCGGCGTCCACGTTCCAGTGCACGCCGGCCGCCCTGGCCCAGCCCGGCGGGATCGCCCTCGGCGCCCAGGCCGGCTCCGCAGCGGTAAGGCAACTGGCCGCCGACGCCGGCTTCAGCCAGTTCCGGCAGGTCACCCAGACCCCGGTCAACATCATCCTCGAGCTCCGGCCATAACCGGGCACCCGCCGCGGCCGAGCCTGACGGTAAGTCCCGCCCCGCCTCGTCTCCTGAGCGGCGCCCGCGCTGATCCCGGCCCTGGCCACAGCGTCATCGGCCGGGGTCTTAGCGAAGCAAGGAAACGACAGGGAACAAGCGAGATGAAACACAGGACGGTAATCACCATGACCGCGGCCGCCGGGCTGGCCATCAGCCGGCCGCCGATCCATGCCCCGAGGGCAGGGGGGTCGTACTACGTGACGGGTCGACGGTGCTGATCCGGCCAGTCCGCAGCGCGGACACCTCGCTGCTCGCCGACGGCTTCGCCCGGCTCAGCGCCGCATCGCGGCAGATGCGGTTCCTGAGCGTGAAGAAAGAACTGTCCACGGCGGATCTGCGCTACTTCACCGACGTCGATCACCACGACCATGAGGCGCTGGCGGCACTAGACCAGGCGGCCGGCCACGGCGTGGGCATCGCCCGCTACATCCGGGATGCCGGCGAATACACGTACACCATCGAACTCACCGGCGCCGAGAAGATCGATGACGAGCACTACACCGCCATCAACCACCTCGAAGGCGACTTCCCCGGCGGCGTCGTCGACCTGCACTTCCGGTTTACCCTCCGCGACGGGCGCATCGCCCGGCTGGTCATCGGGCTAGCGGCACGCCATCGAGCGGACCGCCGAGGCGGAACCTGCCGTCTGTCGTCTCGTAGTCCCAGGCAAAGAAACTGTTGTCTTACCGTGGATGCATGACCGCATGGGGCAACCTGCCACCCGCGCCGCCGCCGCATGGCACGGTGCTGGCCTGGACTCAGGGCTGCCGATGTGAGGAGTGCGAAAGCGAGTACCAGCGCTTCCTGTCAGAACTGGAATTGAGGCGGCCGCTGAGGCTTCCCGCCCAGCCGGAGCCCCGCAAGCTCGATGCCGGCACCCGGGCCCGGCTGGAACCGGCGGTGCGCCAGTCGGAGTGCCCCGCGTGCGGGGCGCTGAGGCATCAGCGGTGCCGCAACCTGGCGTTCCCTCAGCATTTCGCACCAACTCATCCCGAGCGCAAAAGCGCCCATGATCGGGCGGACGGCGGACGGGCGGCGAAGGAGCGCCAGGGCGGCGCCAGTGACCTAGCCTGAGCCACCGGCTAGGATTTCCGCCCGGATGCACTGCCGCCAGCTGAAGGGAACCACCATGGACCTTGCCGGTAAGGCCGTCATCGTCACCGGCTCGTCGAGCGGCATCGGCGAGGCGATCGCCCGCCGCCTTTCCGGCTTCGGCGCCGGGATCGTCGTCAACTCGGCGTCCTCGGCAGCGGCCGGTCAGCGCGTCGCCGCTGAACTCAGCGACGCGGTATACGTCCAGGGCGACATCGGCGACCCGGCCACCGCCGCCGCCCTGATCTCAGCGGCCGAGCAGCGCTGGGGACGTCTCGACGGCCTGGTCAACAACGCCGGGGTCACCATCGACGTGCCACTGCCGGACATCGCCGCGGTCACCACCGATCACTGGGATAAGGTCCTGCGCACCAATGTGGTCGGGACATTCCTGGTCAGCCAGGCTGCGCTCCCGCTCCTGCGCCAGGTCGGCGACGGGTGGATCATCAACATCACCTCGCTTGCCGGAGTCCGGCAGACGGGCAGTTCGCTGCCGTACGCGGTGTCCAAGGCCGCTCTCAACCACCTCACCGCGATCATGGCCAAGCATGCCGAGGGCGGGGTCCGCATCAACGCCGTCGCACCCGGCCTGGTCGCGACTCCGTGGACCGAGGACTGGCATGAGCGCAAGGCGGGCGTGGAACTGGTCGCGCCAATGCACCGGGTCGCCACCGCCGAGGACATCGCCGATGCGTGCCTAGCGCTGGTGGCGACTCCCTACGCCACCGGCCAGACCCTCGTAGTGGACGGTGGCCTCGGTCTCACGATCTGATATGGCCAGGAGAATGGTCTGGGCCAACTGCCGCTAAAGCGGGACCCGGCGGTTCCAGCAGCGCGATGCGAGCGTCATGACAGGTCTGGATCCACGCCGGGTCCGGTGTCCGGCTGGGGTCCCGTGTCGGGCCCAGGTCCGGAGTCCGGGTGCGGCCCGGAGTCCGGCGCGGGTCCGGAGTCTGGGTGCGGCCCGGAGTCCGGCGCGGGTCCGGAGTCTGGATGCGGCCCGGAGTCCGGCGCAGGTCCGGAGTCTGGATGCGGCCCGGAGTCCGGCGCGGGCCCGGAGTCTGGATGCGAGCTGCCGGGGGCCGGGCCGACGGGCCGCGCCGAACTGCCAGGCACCGGTGCGCCCAGGTCCGTGAGCCGCTGCTCGGCCGCTTGCAGACCCCTTCCGGCGGTGCCCGCCTGATCCTGCGCGGCCCACGCCTCGCCCTGGGCCTGGCTGGTCGCCAGCCGCGCCGCCGCCACGTCGGAATCGGTGGCGGGCGCCTGAGCGAGCTGGTTCTCGGCCTGCTGGGCGGCTTCTACCCGCTGCTGGGCCGCCGCGAGGTTTTGCTGGGCGGCGTCCGACTCGCGCAAGGCACCATCATACTGAGCCCTGGCCATCGATACCTGCTCGGCGTGGCCGGGATCGACGGGCGGATCGCCGTATTCGGCCGGCCGGCCCTCGTCAGCGATTTCTGCCTCGGACAGCTCTTCGACGGTGACTTCGGCTTCCTCCCTACGCTCGAGGTCATCCGCGAGGTCGGCTAGCCCTATCTCGGGGCGTTCCGGTCGCACCTCCATCACCTGCGGCTGCAGCGGTTCAAGCTCGCTGGGCGCGGGCAAGTTGGCTTCCGTCACCGAGAGCGTGAGCATGCCCGCGAAGACGATGCCGCGCAGTCCGTTCCTGGTCATCGCGGCCACCCGTCGGCCAGGTCGAGCCCGATCAGCCCGGCCCGCATCAGCGTCGGGATCCAGCCCACCACGTGTCGCGCGGCGTCGAACGCCGGGCCGGCCGCTGTGGTGTCGATCTTGGCGCACAGTCCGGCGATCGACGTCCTGCCGTCGGCCCAGAGCAGGAACTGGTAGACGACCGCATCGACCCGCAACTGCGGGGCCGCACCGTAGGCCGCCACGAGGAAATACGGAGACTGATGCGGGCCGTTCCCGACCAGCCGGCCGGCCAGCCTGACGCTCAGCCTGGCGGCCATGTCACGCACTGGCCCTGGTTCATCGGCGTACGCCATGACGAGGCGCGCCGCCTCCAGCCTGGCGAGCACCGCGGCCGGGTCGGCCACGCCGGCCCGGCCGGCCTGGTCGAGCAGCGCCCCGGCTGCGGGCGCAAGCTGGCTCACGTCCCATAGCTTGTAGTCGTCTTCGTCCAGGGAGGACAGGCTGTCGCCGAGCCGCACCAGGCCGCCGCCGTCGGGCAGGCCGCCGAAGCCGGACGTGACGCCGCCGGGGGTCCCCACGGCGAGGACTCTCCGCTCGAGGTCGGGCCGCGTCATCGGGCCTGGTCCGGGGCATGCTCGCGGAAGGCGAAGAAGAACGGGGGCCCCTCCGGCAGCGAAACGATGCAGTGGCCGACCGACAGTCCGGACAGCTCCCAGTCCTCGATGACGTTCCCGTCGACGAGTTCCTGCCGTACCCCCTGGGACCGGATAGCCGCGTGGGTGGTGATCTGTTTTCTGTTGCTGCCGAACCGCTGCCGGACCAGGTTGCGGCTGGCGTCGTCCATCAGCCGGAAGGCGAAGACGCTGCCGAAGCCCGACAGTATGGTCCGGCCGACCTCGGGCCCGTACGCATGCAAGACCTGGTCGATGTTCTGCGTCCCGACGATGAACTTCAGGCCGAGGCTGCGGCCGAAGTTGATCCCGTCACTGATGTGTGACAGCTCGGGCAGCAAGGCGAACTCATCGAGTATCAGGTAGACACTGCCCCGGCCGCCGCGGCGGGGCAGCCCGAGTGCCTCCTTGATCGCCAGGTCCATCAGCACCCGGTACACCGGCAGCAGGCGGCTGCCGATGGCGATGTCGTACTCGATGAACAGGGCGCGAGCACCCTTGCCGCGGACGAACTGGCGCACCGAGAAATCGCCCTTCCGGCGGAAGGTGCTCGAAAACGCGTTGCCGATGGTCTGCTGCAAGAACGCGCGGACGGAATCGGGGGTGTTGCCGCTGCCGGCGAGATAGCGAGCCTGGCCGGCCAGGTCCGGGTGGCTGGTGATCAGGTCCCAGAGGTCCTTGTGGGATCGTTCGAGCTGACTTCTCAGGTCGGCATTGGAGTATTCCTGGCCCTTCTCCCGGGACATCGCCTCCATGACCGCGTAGAAGACATCCCGGGCGGCGGCGGCGAAGAAGAAGTTCTGCGAGGCGCGGGAGAGGTCCTCGCTGAAGACCGTCGAGGCGATCTCGTAGGCCTGATCGCTCCGCGCATCCTGATCTTCGTCGATCATTTCCCGGAACACGTTCCACACCACGCCGCCGGGCACGGCGCCCGGATCGCTGGCGATGACCGCGTCGCCCGGCCGGTAAGCCTCGCGGAGGAAGTCGCCCTTGGTGTCGAACACGACGAACACGTCGTCCGGATCGGCCCGCTCGCGCAGCGCCGAGACCAGCTGCATCATCGCGTTGGTCTTGCCGGTGCCGATGCCGCCGAGGAACAGCAGGTGACGGCTGAGGTAGTCGTCGTCGTAGCGTACGGCGCCGCCGTGTCCCTGCAGGACCGCGCGCATGACCTGGCCCCGGAACGGCGCCCCGGCTACCTGCGGCGTCGGGCCGATGGCCATCCCCTCGAGCAGGGACACCCGGACCGGCTGCTGGCCGTCCGCCAGGCCGGCGCCGCCGCCCGGGTCCACGAGATTGCTCACCGGCGCCGGCTAGGCGCGGGTGCGGTCGAAGGCCGCCGCGCCGGCGGCGACGCCCCAGTGCGTGTCGGCCAGGTTGCCCCTGGTCTGCAGGTCGAAGATCAGCGCGCCGAGCTCGGCGATGAGCTGCTCGCTGTCTGCTCCGGGTACCCCTTCGTCGAGTACGTCGTCCGCGGTGAAGACCCCCAGGATCTCGTACAGCCAGCCGGGCAGCAGCGTCTTGATGAGGCGGGCGACAACGCCGTGCCGCCCGGCCTGGCCGAAGACAATCGGCTGCCCCTGGGCCCCCGCGTGGATCACCACGCCCACGGCGCCCCGCTTGGCCGCGCCGGCCGCGAGCCGCCAGGCACAGAAGAAGGCGATCGCGCCGAAGACGACGGCGATCGGGATGCCTCCGGTGACGAGGAAGCTCAGCGCGATGAGCCCCGTCACGACGGTGAAGATCAGCAGGCCGAGGCTGAACCGCCGTGACACCGCGGCCGTCACGCCCGTGACGTGCTCCAGCTTTACCTGCTGGACCAGGGCGCTGGGCCGCTGCGTGCCCCGGCCCCTCGCGCGTGCGTAGAGCACCACCCTGGTGTCGGTCACGAAGATCATTCCCTCGCCCTGCGCCTGGGTCCGCAGCTGGACCGCGCGGTAATGGCGCCAGAGGACCTCCCCGTCTCCGAGCACGATCGGCGTCCCGGGCAGCGTGCCGACCACGTCCGCCGGCGCAGGCACGCCGTACACCGGTCCGCCGGCCACCGGCGTCCCGTATCCGCCGTCGGCGTGCCCGTCCGGGCTTGCCGCCGCGCTCACCGATTCGCCGCAGGTATCACAGAACTTCTGGCCAGCCTCGATGACTGATCCACACGATGGGCAATTCACAACTGTCCGCTCCTCAGGGCCGCCGCCAGCGAATTTTAATTCGTTTGAAGTACGTGAGCATGGATGACGATTCCGCCGGCGACCGTGTAGACGCCGCTGAAATACTTGATCGTCCCGTCGGTCTGATCGGCCTCCAGTCGGGCCGTCACCTGGTCGCCGTCGACCGAGACAATCGTGACGGCGTCTGTCGCCGTGCCGTTCAACCCGGCGACAAAGGCCTGGTAGGACGGGCTAGCGACCTTCCCGCCGAGCTTCCACGCCAAGGGGTAGTCGTGAACGTTAATGGCCGCGAAATAGTCCCGGACGACCGCGGCCGGGCCAGTGCCGGCCGGTGCGGTGCCGGCCGGTGCGGGCGAGCTTGCGGGAGCAGCGGGGCTCGTATCGACGGGGCCGGTATCGACAGGGGCCGGAACCGCCGTTGGCGATCCGGCGGGCGATGATCCCGCGGCAGCCGGCCCGGCGGTCGGGGCCTGCTGCGCGGCCGCGGTCGTCTGCGTGAACGCGGCAGGCGGCGGGACCGCGATATCCGGCTTTCCGGACGTGAATACCTCCGGTGGCCAGCTGAGCAGCCAGCCTGATATCACGGCTAGGCCGAGAACGGCCACCGCGGCGCCGATAAGAATTCCGCGCAGCGACCAATTGCCCTCGCCATCCGGAATCGCCGGACGAAAGTGGCCTTCATTCCGCGGCGCCTTTTCTAAAGGGGCGGGCCGCTGGCTCGGCGGGTAATTCGAAACACTACGGGCCGGCTGGCTGGTGGCTGTCTGCGTCGGTACCGAAGCAGACGCAGCGAGCGAGGAACCGCAGTCGCGGCAGAAACGCGAGTTTTCCTTATTCGCCTGTCCGCACGCTGGACAGGCGAAAGCAAATGGCGCCAATCCCCCTCCGATCCGGACTTAGCCCGGAAACCCTCCCAGCCCGGACAATATCAAAGCCGGCGGGCATTCGCTAGAGGGGATCCGGGGATAGCGCTCAGATCTGGTTCCACTGATAATCCGGCAGGTCGTACTTGCTCGCAATCCCGGACCAGAGCGCGGCGAAGGCTTGCTTGTTCGTCGTGGCTTGCTGATCGGGAACCGACGCGGCCTGGTAGTTCGGATCGGAGGAGTAGCCACTGGTGCTGCACCCCTGCGAGATCCCGTCCTGCGTCCACTTGGCGTAGTCCTGGTCGGCCAGGACCGAAGCCTGCCAGGCCGCGGTGAGGTCCTGGAGCATGGCCGCGGGCAGGGCCGAGCGGTCGGGCAGGGTGCCGAGATCGGTCAGCAGGGACGTACGCGACGCCGCGGCGCTGTCGAAGACCGTCTTGTCCTGGCCGAGGTCGGACGAGCAGTTCTGGACGTCGGTGACGGCCTGGGTGATCGCGCTGCGGTTGGTGCCGCTGCGGGCTAGCAGCGCCGCCAGGGCGCCGGCCGCCTGCTGTTCCGGCGGCAGCGAGGAAGCGGGCGTCGGGGCGGCGCTCGCCGACGTCGGGACGCCGGCCGGCGACGCAGGCCCTGCGCTGGTGCTCTGCTGGGCGGGGCCGGCCTTGTGCGATTTGTGGCCGAGGACGGTAAGGCCGATTCCCGTGCCCACGCCGAGCACCACCACGGCTATGAGTGCCGCCAGGAGCGGCCACCGGGAGCTACCCCGGTGCCGGGGCGGCGGCATCCGGGCTGGCGGGCCGGGTTCCGGGCCCCGCTGCGGCGTGGCCGGGGGAGAAGGCGGCGGCCACGGCACGACGGCGGCGCTGGGCGCGGGTGACGGCCACGACGGCGCGCTTTCCCGTGCCGCGGCCATGTCACGCGCCGGGTCCGGGTCGCGTACTGGTGCCACATCGCGGGCCGGGGTCATATCGGGTGACGGGGCCTGGACTGCCTCGGCCGGAGCCGCCGCGGGCTGGACGGTGGTCGGCGTGTAGCCGGACCAGGCCGACTGGCCCGTCGTCGGCGTGTATCCCGGGTAGCCGCCCCCAGCCGGGGGGCCCGCGCTGGACTGAGTCGCCGGCTGCCCCGGTTCACCGACCGGGCGGCCGCACTCCGGGCAGAATCGTGCCCCCAGCCGGAATACCTGCCCGCAGCTGTCGCAGGTCGGCGAAGAACTCATCATGCATGCCCTCCGGATCGCCTGCCACCAGTTAGCGGGACCGGTAAAGCAGGAATTCCCCTCCCCGGCGGAGGCGCCATGCGATATCACCTACCGCGCCGCCGCGTCCGCCGCACCTGGCCAATAGTAAGCACAACGGCCGGCTCTTTAGAAGGACAATGTGGCCGCCGATTGCCCATGCTGCCAGGGCCCGGTGAATGTGAGCCAGGTCCGGCCAATTCCGGCCCCGCGTGCGCCGCGCCGGGCCCGGCGCGGCGCACGCGTCTATTCGTTAATATGTTTGGGTGGTCCCGGAATTCAGCACAGCCCGGAGATGACACCTGCCCGCGGCATAACCGGGCGCTGTCACGGGAAACGGGACATCATGGCCACCGGCCGGGCCCACGCGGTAGACGGCGGCCCCGGACTTACGATCTGATCGCCTTGAGAAGATCGGCTGCGGCCGAGGGCTCCCAGGGAGGCGCTGATGGACCAGACCGGTGCCCTGCCGGGCGGGGATGTGCTGCATTCCGAAGGCTGGGTCGAGCGGCCGGTCCGCCTGTACCGCGACGAGTGGGGCATCCCTCATGTCCGCGCGCAGTCGGTGCACGACGTGTTCGTCGGCCAGGGATACGCGCACGCCGTGGACCGCCTGTGGCAGATGGACGCGAGCAGGAAGCAGATGGAAGGCCGGTGGGCCGAGTGGGTCGGCGCGGCTGCCCTGCCCGCCGACCGGCTGGCCCGGCGCCTGCGCGCCAGCGCGGCATCGATCCGGGACTACCGGGCGCTCGGTGCGGACGCCAGGGCGATGGTCGATGCCTACACGTCCGGCGTGAACGCCTGCCTGCGCAGTCACCCGGCACCGCCCGAGTACGCGCTGGTTCAGAGCGTGCCGGAGCTATGGGAGGGCTGGCACTGCATAGCCGCCATGCGACAGCGCGGCTACCTGATGGGCTCACTGTGGTTCAAGCTCTGGCGCGCCGGCGCCCTGGGTGCCGTCAGCGCCGAGGACCTGGTCAAGCTGCGCTACGACGACGGCGGGGCCGACCGGCTGTGCATTCCGCCTGGTACCGATGCCAGCCGGTGGATCGCGAGCCTGGCCGATCTTCGCGAGCCGGTCCGCGCACTGAGCCTGCTGGCGGTCAGTGCCGAGATCGACGGCGGCAGCAACAACTGGGCGCTGGCCCCCGGCCGGACCGCCACCGGCAGGCCGATACTCGCCGGCGACCCGCACCGCGCGTTCGAGCTGCCGGGCATGTACGCGCAGATGCACCTGGGCTGCGATCAGTTCGACGTGATCGGCCTGACCATCCCGGGCGTGCCGGCTTTCCCGCACTTCGCGCACAACGCCCAGGTGGCCTGGTGCGTCACCCATGCGTTCGCGGATATTCACGATCTGTATGTCGAGCAGTTCGACCGGGCCGAACCGTCCCGCTACCGGCATCGGGGCGACTGGCTGCGGGCCGCGACGACCGTCGAGGACATCAAGGTCCGCGGGGAAGCCCCGGCCCAGGTGGAGATCGTCGAGACCATCCACGGCCCGGTCGTCGCCGGGAACCCGGCGCACGGCTCGGCCCTGACCCTCAAGTCGGTCCAGTTCTTCGACCTGGACCGGTCATTTGACTGCCTGCTGCCCATGCTGCAAGCCAGCTCGGTGGATTCGCTGTTCCAGGCGGTTCGCGGCTGGGGGCTCATCGACCACAACCTGGTAGCGGCGGATACCGGCGGCCACATCGGCCACCTGGTGCGGGCGATGATCCCGCGCCGGCCGGCCATCAACGGGTGGCTGCCCGTGCCCGGGTGGACCGGTGAGTACGAGTGGGACGGCGTGATTCCGGCCGGCCAGATGCCGCGCACCGATGATCCGGCCCGCGGTTACATCGTGACCGCCAACAACCGGGTAGTCACCGTCATCCCGGAGACCGGCGACTACTTCTGCACCGACGCGCATCCGCCGTACCGGGCCAGGAGAATCGAGCAGCTCATCGACGAACTCGGCCCCGCGTCCCCGGCGGACATGGCAGGCATCCACCGGGACGATCTCAGCGCGCCCGCTCAGCTGTTCCAGGCGGCCCTGGCGGACGTCACGCCGGCCAGCGCGGCGGCCCGCGCCATCCGGGATGTCGTGCTGGACTGGGATGCCCGCATGTCACCCGGCTCGGCCGCGGCGGCCTGTTACTCCCGGCTGCGCTGGGCCCTGGCCGCGATCATCGGCCGCCGGTCCGGTCTCGCCGCCGCCGGGAGCGCCGGGCTGCTGCACCTGCCCGGCAGCGTCTCGGCCGTCAGCCACCTGTGGTGGGTGCTGCCAGCCCTGCTGCGATCGGGTGACCGGGCGCTGACCGGCGGCAGCAGCTGGGCTGAGCTGCTGACCGAGGCACTCGAGGAGGTAGCGGGCGAACCAGGCGACGTCCCGTGGCGCCAGGTGCACACCGCGGCGCTCACCCATCCGCTGACGCCGCTGCTTCCCGGCGCTCCGGCGGAGCTGAGCCCGCCCGGCGCCGGGGTCGGCGGCGACAACGAGACCGTCTGGGCCACCGGTTGCCGAGCCGAGTCCGGTACGGCGGCCGTCTACGGCGCCGTCGCCCGTTACGTATTCGACGTCGGTAACTGGGACAACTGCACCTGGATCGTCGTCGGCGGCGTATCAGGAGACCCGGCCAGCCCGCACTACACCGACCAGCACGAAACCTGGTCCAGCTGCGGGCTCATCCCGATGCTCTACGACTGGGACATGATCGCCGCCCGCGGGCCGCAGCTGATCCTCGAGCCAGACGGCACATCGACAGGAGTCCGACCAGCATGACGGCGCCACTCCCAGAAGACCGCGCCGACGCAAGCCAAGAGCTGACGCAAGCCAAGAGCTGACGCAGGCCGAGCTGGGCGCGGCTCTCCTGGGGTGAGCGTGCAGAAGCGGGGCGAGTGATACCCAAGGTGTCAGCCCGCCGCGCCCCGGGCAGCGCGACGAACGGCATGGATGGAGCATCCAGGTCGTGATCGCGACATTGATGGAACATCGATGTCGTTTCCCGCGAGCCGGGCGAGGGCATGGGTGGTGACAGGTGTGTGCTGTGGTGCGGATGTGACTGCTGAGATCAGGAATCCGGAGCCGCGGCAGACCGCGCCGCGAGCCCCGCATCCCCGCCGCCCGGCCGGCGAGTGCCCGCGCATCACCCCGGCAGCACGGCGATCGCGCATGCGCTACGCTCAAAACTAGAACGTGTTCCAGATCCGGTGACAGGCCCGAGGGGAATTGTCATGGCTATCGTGCGCACCCTGGACCCCGCCCCGGACGGCCACCGCCGGCTCGGCCTGGCCAGTCCGGCGACGGGGGAGCCAGTCGGCGAGATCACCGTGAGCACGCCGGACGAGGTCACCGCCGCCATCGCGCGGGCCCGCGCGGCCCAGCCCGCCTGGGCGGCGCTCCCGGCGGCCCGCCGGGCCGCGATCATCGCCCGGGCGCTGGACGTGCTGCTGGCCCGCAAGGACGAGATCTGCGCGACGGTCCGGGGAGAATCCGGCAAGCCGCTGGTCGAGGCGCTCGCCATCGAGATCGTGCCGTCCTGCGACTTCATCAATTTCTGGACGAGCCGCGCCGCCAAGGATCTCGCTGATGAGCGGGTCGGCCTGCACGGCTACCTCAAGCCGCTGAAGAAGCTCTACCTCCACTACCAGCCGCTCGGTGTCGTCGGCGTGATCACGCCCTGGAACGGCCCGTTCGTGCTGTCGATCAACCCGGCCGTCCAGGCGCTGCTGGCAGGTAACGCGGTGGTGCTCAAGCCATCGGAAATCACCCCGCACTCCGGTGCCTGGGCGGCGAAGGTGCTGTGGGAAGCGGGCGTGCCCGCGGACGTCCTGCAACTGGTGCAGGGCGACGCCGAGTCGGGCGCGGCACTGGTCAACGGCGACGTCGACAAGATCTCGTTTACCGGCAGCGTCGGCACCGGCAAGAAGATCGCCGCGGCCTGCGCCGGGCGGCTCATCCCGTGCACGCTGGAGCTGGGCGGCAAGGACGCGATGATCGTGTGCGCCGATGCCGACCTGGAGCGCGCCGCCAACGGCGCGGTGTACCTGTCGATGTTCAACAGCGGCCAGGTCTGCATCGGCGTCGAGCGCATCTACGTGGTGGACAGCGTCGCCGACGAGTTCATCAAGCTCGTCAGGGACAAGGCCGCGACGGTGACCTACGGGCCGGGTAACGACGTCGGCCCGCTGTTCTGGGACCGGCAGCTCGACATCGTCCGCCGTCACGTCGAGGACGCCAAGGCCAAGGGCGCGACCATCTTGGTCGGCGGCGAGGCCGATACCGACCGGGGGCTGTTCTACAAGCCCACCGTCGTCGTCGACCTGACCCACGACATGGACCTGATGAGCGAGGAGACCTTCGGCCCGGTGGTCGCCATCATGCGGGTCAGGGACGAGGACGAGGCCGTGCGGCTGGCCAACGACTCCCCGTACGGGCTGAGCGGCAGCGTCTTCACCAAGGACCCGAAGAAGGTGATGCGGATCGCCCGCCAGCTCAAGACCGGATCGGTGGTGCACAACGACGCGGCGGTGATCTACGGCGTCGCCGAGGCGCCGTTCGGCGGCCGCAAGGACAGCGGGCTGGGGCAGGTCAACGGCCGTAACGGCATCCGAGGCTACACGCATGCGCTGCCGGTCCTGATCGACCGCTGGGGCCAGCAGAAGGAAAACATCTGGTACCCCTACGCCGATAAGACGGTCAAGACCCTGGAATCCACCGTCAAGGTCCTCTTCGGCAACCACCTCGTCCGCCGCTTCATGCGCTAGGTCCAGGTCGACAGCAGGCTGCGGGCCGGAAAAGGGGTCCGTAGCCAGCCTGGCGTCCTGCCGCGGCCCGAACGCCGGCCGCCGGTTCTTTATGACCGAACGGGTTGCCCGGCGCGCCCCGGCCCCGTGCGGAGGGGAACTCGCGGGGACCGTCCCGGTCGGCCAGTCGCACCTGGCCGGCTTTCTCCCCGGCTATGCCGTGTCGGCGCGCCGACGGTAGTCGGCCATTTCAGTTACCTGATGCTGGATTTGCTCTTCCGGCAGATTGATCCAGCCCAAGTGGCGGTTCCCCGCGATTATTACACGTACGAGAGGGCGGAAGGCGCGCTGGTCGATACCGTTATAGCCGTGACGTACGACGGAGCTGTAGATATTTTCCGAGACAACGAGAATCAGCGATCCAGCCGTATCCCGGAGCATATTTTTCACTCGAGCGGCGTCGAGCAAGCGGAACGCAACGTCCAGTGCCTCGCCGAAACATCCGTTAGCGTCGTAGTTGACTTCTCCCGCATGTACGACAACCCGCACCCGCAGTTGCCGTTGCGTTCTGCTGGAGCGCGGAAGGCTCGCGTTGTGCTCGGCCAGGAGCTGGCTGAAGGCGGGGATAGCGCGATTCAGCAGCAGTGCTTTAGGTGCCTGGTCTACCGGGCGGATGAGCGCCAGGATGCCGTCGCCACGGTCGATGAACCGGTCGCGATGGCGTGGGTGGATTCCCGCCGAGCGCAGCGCCTCGTCGAACATCGTGTAGATCAAACCGCGGAGCTCGGCCTTAACGGGGTCTGGGCGGCTGGTAGAACGCTCGATATCCAACGCCACGATGGCCCGGTGATGGGGCAGGCTGGCCGTCAGGATCGGGGAAGTTGTCATCCATGCCTCCTGTGGCCTCACCTGGCCAGATGTCCTACCAGCAAGGTACGCAGCTCGCGTTACGAGCTCCAAGCGGTTATTCGCACGGTTCGTTGCAAAACTTTGCTTGCGCCCGGCGGCTCATGAAGCCAGGGTGGTTATGCAGCCTGACATAAAGAGGTGGCCTTGCACACAACTGATGACGGGCAAGGAATGTTTAATACCGCGCTCAATGCGGACTCCCGGCTGTGGCTCGCAGGCAGCTGGAGCCGCGCCACTCTCCTGGCCGGGATGTGGGTGACCCTGGCGTGGGCGCCGGTCACCGAGCTGCCCCGGGGGTTCGCTCAGCTCCTGGTGGCTACCGTCGGGCTGCTCCTCGGCTTCGCCAGCATTACCCCCGGGGGACGCGAAATGGTCGCGAAGGTGCCGGGAACAGTAGTTCTCGTGAGAAATTTCGGATCCTTGGGGCGCGCCGCCATTGCCATACCGGGAGTGGCCGAGGGGCTGGGGGCGTTCCTGGCCGGATCGCTCTATGCCGGCTGGTTTCCGCTCGCGGGTTTGCCGACCGTCGTCCGCTCGCTGGGCCTGGCGATGGCCGTCTGCTGCGGGTGGCAGAGCCTTTTCCAGGCCGTTATTCACCCGGGCTGGTACAACCGCGATCTCCCGCCGGCCCGTGCGATGCGCGTGCTCCGATTCTTCCTCCCCGCGATCGGCGCCGGCTTCATCGCGTTCGTCCTGCTGCCGCGGAACGCCGCTAATGTCCAGGTGCCGCTGTCGGTGCGTATCCTGCTCTCCGTTTCGCCGCTGGCCTACTACCCGCTGTGGGCAGTATTCGACCTCATGCTCAAGGCTTCGGTGACCTCGCTGCGGAACGCGCAGAACCTGTGGCGCTGGGATATCTGGGGGGACGCGCACGGATCGGTGAAGAACGCCCTGGTGTTCCTGAATCAGTACGTCGAGGAACCCGAGCCCGACTTGGAAGAGATCCGCAGCTTGACGCGGAACGCGCTGGTCGTCATGGACGAGTTCAAGGGCCAGCTGATCGGCGGCCGTGCGCAGGATCCGGCCGGCGGCTCGGCCGGCGAGCTATGGGGTTCGGTGCTCCGTGCCCTCGGCAGCCCGCGCCGGGTGCGCTGCGTCCTCGACAGCGAGTCCGCGCAGGTCCGGCTATCCGCTACTGACTACCAGGTCGCCCGCCGGGTGCTGCCCGATCTGGTCAGCAACGCGCTCAAGGCCGGGGCATCCGCCGTCGACGCCCGGTGCTGGATCGGCGGCCAGCCCGCGCAGGTCCGGATCGAGATCGCCGACGATGGCGCCGGCCTGATGGCGGGCGATCTCAGCGATCCGCGGAGCAGCCTGCGCATGCTCGGCGCCTGGCTGGGCGAGCGGGAAGGCGGCATCAGCCATTCAGCCAACGCTGCCGGTGGCACCACGGCCGTTGCTTACTGGTGCGCCGAGCCTGTCCGCGGTCATGGGCTGGCCGATCTCGAACTCCTCTCGCCGGGCTGAGCATGAAGATCATCGTCGTGGACGATCACATAGCGGCGCAGGAGACCGTGACGGTTGCCCTGGCGTCTGATCCGGCGACGAAGCATCATGTCGTGACCGGGGTAAGGACCCCCGATGAACTGCGCCGCCTCGATGACCTGGGGACCTTCGGGCTCGCGTTCGTCGACCTGGATTTCCGGCGGCAGTCGGCCCAGACCGGCCTGTTCGCGCTGCGGCTGCTTGACCGGGCCGACGTACCCGCGGTGATCTACGCTGCCGACGACGAGGACAACCGGGTCCTCTTCCTGCTTGCGGCCTTCCGGTTCTACCGTCCGTGGGCGCTGGTGTCGAAGCGGGCCAGCGGCGCGGAGATCCGCAAGCTGGTCGCCACGATCGAGTCCGGGGCACGGCCTGATTCATCCGCGCTGCGCCGCTACCAGCCGCCGCAGCGGGGCATACCGGTCCTGGACCGGCTCCTCGTCCGGGCCAGCGATATCCCCATCTGGCGGGCACTGGCGACGCAGTCGGACAGCAACGCGATCGCCGAGGTCACGAACGTGAGCCGCAGCAAGGTCGACCATTTCCTCAGCGAGTGCTTCGCGGTCGTGGCTGAGATCGAGAAGGAGCTCCTCTTCCGCATACCGGAGCCGTTCCCTGAGGAGGTGCCCCGGGGCAAGACGGCCCGCGCCTATGCGCACAGATTTGCGCCACTGCACTCCTTCGCCGTCGAACATCACCGCTTCTTCCAGGACGCTGAGGTCATGGAACTGGTCAAGGAGCGTGGCGACCTACGGCCGCACGTCGCGTCGCGGCGGCGCCCGTGACCGCCGGGACGGCCCGGCCGGCGAAGCGTGTACGGGGCGGTGCGGGCACCGAGACGAGATTTTCTGAAAGCTGCGTTTCCCCACCTGACACGCCTGCCTCAGCTAAAACGTTATCTCCCTGGAACCAAAGCGAAATCGTTTGCCTTCGAGGTCGGTGCGATGCTAACGCCCAGGAGGCCACAATGACCCGCTTGCCTGCATTCGCCAGGAAATCCGCCCGCCGTCGATGGTACGCAGGCACCGCGGCCCTGGCCGCGCTGGCCCTGGCCGCCGCCGGGTGCAGCTCCGGCTCGCCGTCCAGTTCGGCTACCGCCTCTAGCCCGGCGCAGGCCGGGCACAAGGGCGGCACGTTCACGATCCTGGCCAACTCCGCTTTCGGCGTCGCCGACCCGGCGCAGAACTACACGCTGGAAGAGTGGCAGCTCCTCATCGACACCCACGACGGCCTGACGAGCTTCGCCAAGGTGGGGGGCGTGCCGGGGACGAAGATCGTGCCTGACCTGGCGACGTCCATCCCCACGCCGACCAACGGCGGCAAGACCTACGTCTTCAGCATCCGCAAGGGCATCAAGTTCTCCAACGGCCAGACGCTCAAGCCCAGCGACTTCGTCCGGACCTTCGAGCGGCAGTTCACCGTGCCCGGGCCGACCTCGTTCTACTCGGGCCTGGTGGGGGCGGACAAGTGCAGCACCAAGAACTGTGACCTGACCAAGGGCGTGGTCGCCGACGACTCGGCCTACACCCTGACCCTCAACCTGACCGCGGCCGACCCCGAGCTGATGGACCAGCTGGCGCTGCCGTTCGCCTACGCCGTCCCGGGCAACACCTCGCTGAAGCTGACCGGCAACAACGTGCCGCCGGGCACCGGGCCGTACATGTGGAAGTCGTACAACCCGAACACCCAGGCCGTGCTGGTCCGCAACCCCTACTTCCACGTGTGGAACGCGGCGGCCCAGCCCGAGGGCTACCCGAACGAGATCATCGAGAAGTACGGGCTGCTCGTCTCCGACGAGGTCCGGGAAGTGCAGAACGGCCAGGCCAACGAGGTCTTCGACGGCGACCAGATCCCGTCCGACCAGCTCAGCCAGCTGAACAGCGCCAAGTACGCCAACCAGGTGCACGTGAACACGCTGACGGCGGACTGGTACTTCGCGCTGAACACCAGGAAAGCCCCGTTCAACAACCTGCAGGCCCGGCAGGCGATCAACTACGCGGCCAACCGGGCGGCCTACGTCAAGATCGCCGGCGGCACCTCGCTGGCCGTGCCGACCTGCCAGATCCTGCCGCCGAACTACCCCTCCTACACGCCCTACTGCCCGTACACGGCAGGCTCCGACCACACCAAGTGGACCGGGCCGGACCTCGCCAAGGCCAAGCAGCTGGTGCAGCAGTCCGGCACGGCCGGGACAAAGGTGGTCGTCAACGGCACCAACGACCAGGTCGGCAAGGCCCTGGTCGAGCAGATGATCTCGGACCTGGACGCGATCGGCTACAAGGCCTCCGCCCAGCTGCTCTCGAACAGCGTCCAGTACCCGTTCGTGCAGAACTCCTCCAACTCGGCCAAGTGGGACGTCGGCTGGTCCGCGTGGTATCAGGACTACCCGGCCCAGTCGGACTTCCTGAACGTGCTGGTCGGCTGCGGGACCATCCACCCGAACAGCGACGCCAGCCCGAACATCGCCGCCTTCTGCGATAAGTCCATCCAGTCCAAGATCGGCCAGGCCGAGACCACGGCGGCCACCGACCCGGCTGCCGCGGCCAAGCTGTGGACCGAGATCGACCACGCCGACACCGACGCGGCGCCCTGGGTCGACATGTACAACCCGAAGCAGCTCGACTTCCTGTCCAGCAACGTCCATGGTTACGCGTGGAACCCGCAGTGGTACATCCTCATCGACAGGCTCTGGCTCTCGTAACCCCGCCCGAGGAGAGACGGAACCTGTCGAAGGAGGCAGATGGCCACCCTGCTTGAGCAGGCCGAGCTCGTCCCTGAGCCGCCCGCGGCCGACCTGGGGCGCAATCCCTGGGCCGCCGCGGGCCGGCGGCTGCGGCGCAACCACATCGCGCTGGCCGCGCTCGGCCTGTTCCTGCTGATCGTGGTGCTGTGCCTGGCTGCGCCGCTGTACGCGCACGACGTGGCGCACGTGAACCCGTTCCCGCCCAACCTGAACGGCCACACGGTGGTGAACGGGAAGGTGGTCCAGGTGATGCAGCAGGGCGGCGGGATCCTGCACCTGGGCGAGACCCCGATCGGGCCGACCTGGGACCTGAGCCACTACTTCCTCGGCGCGGACAGCACCGGCCGCGACATCGGCTCCCTGCTGCTGTACGGCGGGCGGAGCTCGCTTCAGGTCGGGATCGGCTCGGCGCTGCTGTGCTGCATCGCCGCGACCATCGTCGCCCTGTTCGCCGGCTTCTTCGGCGGCCTGGTCGACACGCTGCTGTCCCGGCTGATGGACATCATCTGGGCCTTCCCGGTCTACCTGCTGGCCATCTCGCTCGCGACCGAGCTGCTCACCCACTCCGGCGGCTTCAAGTTCGGGCCGCTGCACATCAGCGCGTCCAGCCTGTGGACGCCCACGATCATCATCGCGTTCATCTTCGTCCCGTACGTGTACCGCCCGGTCCGCGGCCAGGTGCTCTCGGTGGTCAACAAGGAGTTCGTGGAGGCCTCGATCGCCCAGGGCGCGGGCAACCTGCGGCTGATCTTCTCGGAGATCCTGCCCAACGTGGTGTCCACCGTGATCGTGCTGCTCCCGCTGATGGTCGCCACCACCATCTTGACCGAGTCGGCGCTGTCCTTCCTGTCCGTCGGCGTCCAGCCGCCCAACGTCAGCTGGGGAACGATGATCCAGGACGGCACCAGCCTGCTGTACACCCGGCCGTGGGACTCGCTCGCCCCCGGAATCATGATCTTGCTGACGGTCCTGTCGCTCAACGTGCTCGGCGACGGGGTACGAGACGCCCTCGACCCGCGCGCCAAGGTCCGGATGGAGGGCTGAGCGACACCATGCTGGCCTTCACCCTCCGGCGCGTGCTGTGGACCGTGCTGGTCATGTTCGTGATCACGGTCGTCGTCTTCATCATCTTCTTCAAGACCCCCGGGGTCGACCCGGCCCGCGCCATCGCGGGCCGCAACCCGAGCGCGCAGGTCCTGCAGGAGATCCGGGCGCAGTTCGGGCTGGACAAGCCGCTTCCGGTTCAGTACGGCCTGATGATGAAGAGCATCTTCATCAGCCGTGACCTGGTCTCCTACTCCAATCAGGGCGTGAAGGTGATCCCCGAGATCGCCGCCGCCACCCCCGCCACCCTGTCCCTCGTGTTCGGCGCCGCGATCATCTGGGTGGTGATGGCGATCACCATCGGGGTGGCCGCCGCACTGCTCCGGGGCACGCTGTTCGACCCGCTGCTGATGGTGCTGGCGCTGATCGGCGTGTCCGCGCCGGTGTTCTGGGTGGGCCAGGTCGCCAACATGATCACCCAGGGCGGGCTGCACAGCACGTTCCTGTTCAGCTGGGTTCCGCCGCTGGGGTACACGTCGTTCACGCAGAGCCCGCTGCTGTGGTTCAGGGGGCTGGTCATCCCCTGGATCACGCTGTCGATCCTGTACATCGGCCTCTACGGGCGGGTGCTGCGGGCCAACATCCTGGAGACGCAGAATGAGGACTTCGTCCGGACCGCCCGCGCGAAGGGGATCACCGAGCGGCAGGTGCTGCTGCGGCACACGCTGCGCACATCCATGATCACCTTCGTGAGCCTGTTCGGCCTGGACTTCGGCGCCCTGGTGGCCGGCGGCGCGCTGCTCACCGAGGTGGTGTTCGGCATCCACGGGGTCGGGTACCTCACCTACCAGGCCCTGGCCAACCTTGACCTGCCGACGATCATGGCTACCGTGGTGTACGGGGCGTTCTTCATCGTGCTGGCCAACGCCCTCATCGACATCGGCTACGCCTGGCTCGACCCGAGGATCCGCCCGTCATGACAAGGAAGCCGGTGCCATGACGAGCCAGCCGGCGGCGGGGGAACCGCTGCTCGACGTGCGCGACCTCAAGGTCTCCTTCCGTACCGAGGACGGCCTGGTCAAGGCGGTCGACGGAGTGTCGCTCACCCTGTTCGAGGGCGAGACGCTCGGCATCGTGGGGGAGTCCGGTTCCGGCAAGAGCGTCACCATGATGTCGGTGATGCGGCTGATCAACGACCCGAACGCGCGCTTCGAGGGCGAGATCCTCTACAAGGGCCACGACCTGATGGAGCTGAACCCGGACCAGATGCGGCAGATCCGCGGCACCGGGATCTCGATGATCTTCCAGGACCCGATGACCTCGCTGAACCCGGTGTACCGGGTCGGCTGGCAGATCGCCGAGCAGATCCGGGCGCACGACCGCGTCTCCAAGCAGGCGGCGAAGGCCCGGGCGGCCGAGCTGCTGGCCGCCGTCGGCATCCCGCAGGCCGCCAGCCGGGTTGACAGCTACCCGCATGAGTTCTCCGGCGGCATGCGGCAGCGGGTGATGATCGCCATGGCGATCTCCTGCAACCCCGACATCCTGATCGCCGACGAGCCGACCACCGCGCTGGACGTCACCATCCAGGCGCAGATCCTCAACCTGATCAAAAAGCTCCGGACGGACTTCGGCACCGCCGTCGTGCTGATCACCCACGACATGGGAGTGGTCGCGGACCTGGCCGACCGGATCGCGGTGATGTACGCGGGCCGGATCGTCGAGCAGGGCAGCCGGCGTGAGATCTTCTACGACGCCCAGCACCCGTACACCTGGGGCCTGCTCGGCTCCATCGCCCGGCTGGACCGGCCCAAGCCGCGGCG
The DNA here is from genome assembly GCA_025934635.1 of Streptosporangiaceae bacterium. The sequence goes on from JAICWX010000053.1 coordinate 33,556, forward strand.
CCTGGCGGCGATCCCCGGGCAGCCGCCCTCGCTGCTGCGGCTATCGGGGGGATGCGCCTTCGCTGATCGCTGCGCGCACCGGTTCGGCCTGTGCGACGAACGGCCGCCCCTGCTCGACCGGGTTGGCGGCGGCCACCTGGACGCCTGCCACCTCGAGCCCAAGCAGAAGAAGGAACGGCGGGAGACCACCATCCACCCCGAACTCATCGGGAACGCCGAATGACCGCCGCGGCCGCCAACGGAGCGTCCGGCCCGGACGCGGACCCCGGGACGGCGATCGAGGACGGCGAGCTGCTCCTGCGGGCCGAACACGTCAAGAAGTACTTCCCGATCAGGAACGGGGCGCTGCTGCAGCGCGAGGTCGCGCGGGTGCACGCGGTCGACGACGTCAGCCTCGAGCTGCGCGCCGGGGAGACGCTCGGCCTCGTCGGGGAGTCCGGGTGCGGCAAGTCCACGCTGGCCCGGTGCCTGGCCCGGCTGTACCCGCTCACCAGCGGCACGATCGAGTTCGAGGGCAAGGACATTTCCGCGTTGTCCCGGCGCGAGCTGCGCCCGGTGCGGCGTGAGCTGCAGATGGTGTTCCAGGATCCGTACGCGTCGCTCAACCCGCGCAAGCGGGTCGGCGAGATACTCTCCGAGCCGCTGCGCATCCACCGGTACGGGAACCGTGACCAGACCAGGCGGCGGGTGCGCGAGCTGCTCGAGCTCGTCGGCCTGTCGCCGGAGCACATCAACCGCTACCCGCACGAGTTCTCCGGCGGCCAGCGGCAGCGGATCGGAGTCGCCCGGGCCCTGGCCCTGCACCCGCGGCTGGTCATCGCCGACGAGCCCGTCTCCGCCCTCGACGTCTCGATCCGCGCGCAGGTCATCAACCTGCTCGACGACCTGCAGGACGACCTGCACCTCACCTACATCTTCATCGCCCACGACCTGGGCGTGGTGCGGCACGTATCGGACCGGGTCGCGGTCATGTACCTGGGCAAGATCGTGGAGATCTCGCCCGCCGAGGAGCTCTACCAGCGGCCGGTCCACCCCTATACCGAGGCGCTGCTCTCCGCCGTCCCGATCCCCGACCCGGACCTGTCCGCGGCCAGGAAGCAGATCGTGCTCGAGGGGGACGTGCCGAGCCCGATCCTGCCGCCCTCGGGCTGCCGGTTCCACCCGCGCTGCCGCTACGCCACGGAAATCTGCGCCAAGACCGAACCCCCGCTGACCGAGCAGGGCAGCGCCGGCCACCTGGCCGCCTGCCACCACCCGCTCAAAACCGTCCCGCTCAGTATCGTCACGCCCGGCTCCGGCCCCTAATCGTCACCAATATCTCAGTGCGGCCTCAGCTAGAGTTCAGTACGCTCCGCGGGTGCGCATTCACGGGGTTTTCCGGGGTATCGGTTCGTTCGCGGTCAAGTTCAGGTGGTTCGTCCTCGTCGCGTGGATCATCGCGGCCGTGGCCGTGCCGCGCGCCCTGCCGTCGCTGTCCAGCGTGACCCAGGGCAACAACGCCAACTTCCTGCCGGCCAGCGCGCCGAGTGAGCATGCCCTCAAGCTCGCCGGGCCGCTGGGCGGGTCGACGCTCACGCCGGTGCCGGTCGTGGCCGCGTCCGCCCAGGGCGCCCTGTCCGCGGCCGACCAGTCCTGGCTGCAGCAGCTGGAGAAGGACCTGGGCCAGGTCAAGACGGTCGTCAAGGTACGTGATCTTGGCCGCTCGCCCGACGGGCAGGCCGCGCAGCTCCAGGTGCTGTCCAACGTCAGCCAGGGCGGGTCCGGTTCCGGGCTGACCACGCTGGTCGACGACCTGCGGTCGGCGATCAAAAAGGCCGGCCCGCCGTCGGGCCTGTCGGTGCACCTGGCCGGCGCGGTCGCGATCAACGTGGACCAGCAGGCCAAGTCGGGCAACACCGACAACCAGATCCAGCTGCTTTCTGTCGCGTTCATCCTGGTGCTGCTGTTGCTGGTGTTCCGCGCGCTGCTGGCGCCGTTCGTCACCTTGATCCCCGCGTTCCTGGCCGTGGCCATCTCCGGGCCGCTGGTCGGGGAGGCCGCGCAGCATGGCCTCAAGGTGTCGCCGCTGGCCCAGATCCTGCTGATCGTGCTGGTCCTCGGCGCGGGCACGGATTACGGCCTGTTCCTGGTCTTCCGGGTCCGGGAGAACCTGCGCCAGGGCATGGACAAACGGGAGGCAGTGGTCAAGGCGGTCGAGCGAGTCGGCGAGTCGATCACGTTCTCGGCCGCCACCGTCATCGCGGCGCTGCTGTCCCTGCTCGCGGCCAGCTTCGAGTTCTACTCCGACCTGGGCATCCCGCTGGCCATCGGCGTCGGCGTGATGCTGCTGGCCGGGCTCACGCTGCTGCCCGCGCTGCTGGCCATCTTCGGCCGGGCGGTGTTCTGGCCGAGCAAGACCAAGCAGGGCGCGGGCAAGGCGGGCGTCTGGGGCCGCGTCGCGGTCCGGATCATCAGGCACCCGGCCCCCACCCTCGTGGTCGGCCTGCTGGTGTTCGGCGGCCTGGCCGTCGCGGCCAGCGCGAACACCGCGGCCGGGTTCGGCGGGCAGACCACCGCGCCGTCGGGCTCGGACTCGGCGGCCGGCGCGGCCGTCCTGTCCGCCCACTTCCCGAACACCAGCGACAACCCGACCAGCATCATCTATCAGCTCAAGCAGCCCGTCTGGAATGACCTGCAGGCGGTGCAGACGGCGCGCGGCCAGCTCGAGGCCAGCGGCCTGTTCACCTCGGTGGCCGGCCCGCTGAACCCCAACGGCGCGACGCTCACGCCCGCCCAGCTCACCGCCCTGCACGACAAGCTGGGGGCACCCCAGGCGCTGCCGGCCACGCCGCCCGCGAACAGTGGCGTCCCGGCCATCGGCTACCAGCTGTACCGCGCGACCGCCCTGTACATCTCGCCGGACGGGCGCACGGTGCAGTTCGCGACCGGCCTCAAGGCGGGGGACCCGTCCACCACCGCCGCCATGGCCGCCGTCCCCGCCGTCCGCACCGCGGCGGCCAAGGCGATGCAGACCATCGGCGCCGCCGACTACGGGGTAGGCGGCCTGGCCCCCGGCATCTACGACATCAGCAGCATTTCCAACAGCGACCTGGCCACCGTGATCCCGATCGCCATCGTGATCATCGGGTTCCTGCTCGCCCTGGTGATGCGCAGCCTGGTCGCGCCGCTGTACCTGATCGTCTCGGTCGGCCTTTCCTACCTGGCCGCCCTGGGTCTCTCGGTCCTGGTGTTCATCAAGATCGCCGGGGACGGCGGCCTGGTCTTCTTCCTGCCCTTCCTGATGTTCGTCTTCCTGCTGGCGCTGGGGGAGGACTACAACATCCTGGTGATGAGCCGGATCAGGGAGGAAGCGCAGCATTACCCGCTCAAGGAGGCGGTGAGCCGGGCGCTCGTCGCCACCGGCACCACGGTCACCTCGGCGGGCCTGGTGCTCGGCGGCACGTTCACGGTCTTCGCCATCGTGGGCGCGCAGCAGGGATCCAGCCAGTTCCGCGACGTCGGGGCCGGCCTGGCGCTGGGCATCTTGATGGACACCTTCCTCGTCCGCACCCTGCTGGTGCCGTCCACGGTCGTGCTGCTCGGCCGGTGGAACTGGTGGCCCTCCAAGCTGAGCAGGCGAGATGGCCCTGGCCCGGACCAGACGAGCGTTCCGCAGGAAGGAACGAGCACGTTGCCAGCGTGAAACCGCGATGAAACCTTCGGGACATCGCAGTCCCGATCGTCCTTAGGAGCCGCAATGGCCACGGTCATACCCGTCGACGAGTTCATCACCGACGAGTGGTATCCCGGCTTCAAGCCCAGTTACACGCACGCGCCGTGGTACATCGACCCGGTCCAGACGTTCCGCAAGGAGGACGAGGAGAACTTCTGGTTCCTCGACTTCCACTGGCCGCGCGGCCTGACCCCGATGGGCCTGATCTGGAACGAGGACGGCTACAACTGGGCCTCCCAGCTGGCCGCCGAGCAGATGCCGCTGCCACCTGGCCGTGGCATCACCTGCCGTCTCGGCGGCACCCACACCTACGGCTCGCCGCTGCCGGTGACCGACGTGCGCGAGATCGGCCAGCGCGCCCGGCGCCTGGAGCGGAGCCTGCCCCCGTTCCTGCAGAACTTCGACGGGATCTGGGGCGACATGCGGGAGGAGGTCAACGAGAGCTGGGACTTCTTCCGCGGCGTGGACCACTCGGCGATGTCGCTCGCAGACCTGCGGGAGAACCTCATCCAGGCCCGCCAGTACCACAAGCGCGCCTTCGAGATCCACTTCCAGGTGATGTACCCGCTGCTGGCCAACTACATCGGCTTCTACAGCATGTGCACCGAGCTGGGTCTGGACCCGGGCCAGATCGGCAAGTTCCTGCAGGGCTACGACACCAAGATCATGGAGACCGACCGCGAGCTGTGGCGGCTCACCAGCGCCGCCCGCTCGGCCGGCCTGGACCAGGTCTTCGCCAGCAACGACGGCGGCCAGCTAAGGTCCGCCCTGTCCGCTCACGGCGGCAGCGCCAGCACCTGGCTGACCACGTTCGACGATTTCCTGCAGGTCTACGGGTGGCGCACCGAGGGCTCCTGTGACATCGCCCTGCCCAGCTGGAACGAGGACCCCACCCCCGCCCTGGGCATGATCAAGTCGTTCCTGCAGAAAGACACCGTGCACGACTTCGAGAAGGCCCGCGCCGCCGCCGTCGAGGAACGCGAGGCCGCC
>JAICWX010000382.1 GCA_025934635.1 Streptosporangiaceae bacterium
GTGGGACAACATGATCACCGGCCAGCTCAACCTGATGGACGCGCTGGACCGGACGATCGACTACACCAGCGACGAGGGCAAGTCGTACGCCCTGCGCCCGGACGAGGAGCTGGCCACGATCGTGGTCCGGCCGCGCGGCTGGCACCTGGACGAGAAGCACATCCTGGTCGACGGGGTGCGGGCCTCGGGCAGCCTGACCGACTTCGCGCTGTACATGGCGGCCAGCGCGCAGAAGCAGATCGACAAGGGCAAGGGCCCCTACTTCTACCTGGCCAAGAACGAGAGCCACCTCGAGGCGCGGCTCTGGAACGACGCGTTCAACCTGGCCCAGGACTTCCTCGGCATCGGTCGGGGGACGATCCGGGCCACCGTGCTGATCGAGACGATCCCGGCCGCGTTCGAGATGGAGGAGATCCTCTACGAGCTGCGGGAGCACTCGGCCGGGCTGAACGCCGGCCGCTGGGACTACCTGTTCAGCATCATCAAGAAGTTCCGCACCCGCGGCCGCGATTTCGTCCTGCCCGAGCGGAACTCGGTCACGATGACCGCGCCGTTCATGCGCGCCTATACCGAGCTGCTGGTCAAGACGTGCCACCGGCGCGGGGCGCACGCGATGGGCGGCATGGCCGCGTTCATCCCGAGCCGGCGCGACGCCGCGGTCAATGACCAGGCCATGGCCAAGGTCAGGGACGACAAGACGCGCGAGTCGGGTGACGGCTTCGACGGCTCCTGGGTCGCCCACCCCGACCTGGTCCCGCTGTGCAAGGAGGTCTTCGACGGCGTCCTGGGCGCGAACCCGAACCAGCTCGGCAAGCAGCGCGAGGACGTCCACGTCACCGCCGAGGACCTGCTCGCGGTGAGCAAGACGCCGGGCACCATCACCGAGGACGGGCTGCGCAACAACATCAGCGTGGCGCTGCAGTACCTGGCCAGCTGGCTCGGCGGCAACGGGGCGGTGGGCATCTTCAACCTGATGGAGGACGCGGCCACCGCGGAGATCTCCCGCTCGCAGATCTGGCAGTGGATCCACAACGACGTCCCGCTGGACGACGGGCGGCTAGTGACCCAGGACCTGACCGAGCGGCTGATCGACGAGGAGCTGTCCAAGATCCGCGCGGCGACCGGGGACGGCTTCGACGCCGAGCGGTACGGCCAGGCGGTCGCGCTGTTCACCGAGGTGGCGCTGGCCGACAACTTCGCCGACTTCCTCACCATCCCCGCCTACGAGCGGATGCCCTGACTGGGGTTTCTGGTCTCCGTTCCGGGAAAAGGAGACAATCACACCACAGGGCTATCCCCGGTGAGGTGCTTGTTATGGGCATTCAGCAGCTGGTGCCGCGGATGCGGGAGATCTGCGGCGCGGGCAACGTCGTGGAGGACCCGCTCGAGCTGCGCACGTACGAGTGCGACGGGCTGACCGCCCACCGGTGCGTGCCGGACCTGGTGGTGCTGCCTGGTTCGGCCGCCGAGGTGGCCGCGGTGGTGACCGCGTGCGCGCGGGCCGGGGTGCCGTTCGTCGCCCGCGGCAGCGGTACCGGCCTGTCCGGCGGGGCGCTGCCGCACCGGGACGGGGTCCTGATCGTGATGTCCCGGATGCGTTCGGTGCTTGAAATCGATCCGGTCAGCCGTCGCGCCGTGGTGGAGCCGGGCGTGACCAACCTGGCGGTGAGCAAGGCCGCGGCGCCGTTCGGCCTGTTCTACGCGCCGGACCCGTCCAGCCAGGTGGTCTGCTCGGTGGGCGGCAACGTGGCCGAGAACTCGGGCGGGGCGCACTGCCTCAAGAACGGGTTCACCGTGCACCACGTCACCGGCCTGGAGATCGTCACGCCGTCCGGCGAGCTGACCTGGCTCGGTGACGGCACCGGCGTCACCGCCGGCTACGATCTGCTGGGCGCGTTCACCGGCTCGGAGGGCACCCTCGGTATCGTGACCAAGATCGTGGTCAAGCTGATGCCGGTCCCCGAGGTGGTGCACCTGCTGCTGGTCGCCTACGACACCACCAGCCAGGGCGGCCAGGCGGTGTCCGACATCATCGCGGCCGGCGTCCTGCCCGCCGCCATCGAGATGATGGACGCGCTGGCTATCGAGGCGGCCGAGGCCGCCGTGCACTGCAACTACCCGGCCGGGGCCGGCGCGGTGCTGCTGGTGGAGCTGGACGGCCCCGCCGCGGAGGTCGAGGCGGAGCTGGCGACCGTGCACTCGCTGTGCGAGAAGGCCGGCGCGACCGAGATCCGGGCGGCCGACGACCCGGCCGAGCGGGCGGGCATCTGGGCCGGGCGCAAGTCGGCGTTCGCCGCGGTGGGCCGGATCAGCCCGGCCTACATCGTGCAGGACGGCGTGGTGCCGCGGACCTCGCTGGGCGCGGTGCTGGCGCAGATCGCGTCGCTGTCCGCCGAGTCGGGCATCCGGGTGGCCAACGTGTTCCACGCCGGCGACGGCAACCTGCACCCGCTGGTGCTGTACGACGACAAGATCGCGGGCCAGGCCGAGGCGGCCGAGAAGGTATCCGGTGCCATCCTGGACGCCTGCCTGGAGCACGGCGGCTCGATCACCGGCGAGCATGGCGTGGGGGTGGACAAGTCCCGGTACATGCCGAAGATGTTCGGCGCCGACGACCTGGACACCATGCAGCTGGTGCGGTGCGCGTTCGACCCGGCCAGCCTGTGCAACCCCGGCAAGATCTTCCCCACCCCGCGGCTGTGCGGTGAGGTGCCCGGCCACCACCGGGCGCCACACCCCGCCGTAGCGGCCGGACAGGCGGAGATCTTCTAAACCATGGATACCGAACGAGTGACCGTTCCCGCCATCGGCCCGGAGCTCGCGGCCGCCTGCCCGTCGCTGGTCCCCGGCACGGCTGATGATGCCGTGGCCGGCGTGATCCCGGCCTATGTCGCCTCGCCGGCTTCCACCGAGGAGGCGGCCGGGCTGCTGCGGGCCGCGGCGGCGGCCGGGCTCGCGGTGGTGCCGCGCGGGGCGGGCACCGGGTTCGGCTGGGGATCGCCGCCGTCCCGGTGCGACCTGGTCGTGGACCTGAGCGCGATGGACCAGGTGATCGAGCACGGGGCCGGGGACCTGGTGGTGCGGGTGCAGGCCGGGATGGCGATCGGGCGGCTGGCCGAGACGCTGGCGGCGGCCGGCCAGGAGCTCGCGCTCGACGTGCCGGCCGAGGCGACGGTGGGCGGGGTGGTGGCCACCGGGACGGCCGGGCCGCGGCGGCTGCGCTACGGGACGCCGCGCGACCTGCTTCTCGGCCTGACCGTGGTGCGCGCCGACGGGGTGATCGCGCACTCCGGCGGCAAGGTGGTCAAGAACGTGGCCGGCTACGACATCGGCAAGCTCTTCTGCGGGTCGGGTGGCACGCTGGGGCTGATCACCGAGGCGACCTTCCGGCTGCACCCGCGGCCGGGCGCGGTGGCGTGGGTGACCGCGGAGTTCTTCGAGACGGCCGGTGCGAGCGCGGCCGTGGCCGCGGCGGCGAATTCGGTACTGGTGCCGTCGGCGGTAGACCTCGACTGGCCGGGCGGGACGGCGCAGTCACCGCGTCCGCTGCGGGCCGGCGTGCTGCTCGAGGGCACGCCGTCGGGCGTGACCGAACGGGCCGAGCGGATGTCGGAGGTACTGTCGTCGGCCGGCGGCGGTCCGGTCTCGGTTTCCGGGCAAGCGCCGCCCCGGTGGGGGGCGCTTCCGCCGGGGGCCACGATCGTGCGGGTGTCGTTCTGGGTTAGCGCGCTCGACGCGGTGCTCGGAGCGCTGCTGGCGGCGGGTGAGAGCGCGGGGGTGCGGCCCGCCGTGACCGGGCCGGCCGGGGCGGGCGCGCTGCATGCCTGCCTGGATCCGGACACCCCGGACGAGGACGCGGCCCGGTTCGTGACGTCGCTGCGCGAGCGGATCGCGCGGCTAGCGGGTCCGGCGGGTCCCCGGGGCAGCGTGGCGGTGCTGGCCGGTCCCCCGCCGGTGCTGGCCGCGGCGTACCGGGACATTCCCGGGGCGGCGCTGATGCGGGCGGTCAGGGACCAGTTCGACCCGGAGCACCGGATGTTCCCCGGCCGGTTCGATCTGGCCGGAGGCGAGTGATGCGGCACTGCGCCGGAGGCGAATAATGCGGCACTGCGCGGGAGGCAGCTGATGCAGGACGAGGACGCGCTGCGCGAGGTGGCGAAGGACTGCGTGCACTGCGGTTTCTGCCTGCCCGCGTGTCCGACCTACCAGCTGTGGGCCGAGGAGATGGACTCCCCGCGGGGCCGGATCTACCTGGTGAACCAGCTTCTCGACGGGGCGCCGCTGACCGCCGCCACCGCCGAGCACTTCGACCGCTGCCTGGGTTGCATGGCCTGCATGACCGCGTGTCCCTCGGGGGTGCAGTACGACCAGCTCATCGAGGCGGCCCGGGTCTGGACCGAGGAGGCACGCGCCGGCACCGAGAACGCCGGGACGCCGCTCGCGGCCGGGACCGACAACGTCGCCGAGGTGCGCGGGGCCGATGCTGAGCCCTCCGGCGGCGGGCCGCCGGTGCCGCAGGTGCCGACGGCGCCTAAGCGGCCGGCCCGGGACCGGGCGGCCAGGGCCGCGATCTTCTCGCTGTTTCCCTACCCGAAGCGGCTGCGGGCGGTTACCGCCCCGCTGCGGGTCGCGCAGCGGACCGGCCTGGACCGGCGGCTGGCCCGCAGCCGCCTGCCCGGCCGGGTCTCCCCCGTGCTCGGCGCGGCGCTGCGGCTGGCGCCGCCGGGCGTCGCCGCCGCGGACGCGCGGCCGCTGCCGGAACGGGTCCCGGCGCTCGGCACCCGGCGGGCCGTGGTGGGCATGCTCACCGGGTGCGTGCAGTCGGTGTTCTTCCCGCGGGTCAACGCCGCGACCGCCCGGGTGCTCGCGGCCGAGGGCTGCGACGTGATCATCCCCCGCGAGCAGGGCTGCTGCGGCGCGCTGTCGATGCATTCCGGCCGGGAGGCCGAGGCCGAGGCGTTCGCCCGGCGCACGATCGCCACCTTCGAGCAGGCCGGCGTGGACGCGGTGGTGGTCAACTCGGCCGGCTGCGGCTCGGCCATGAAGGAGTACGAACGGCTCCTGCGCGGGTCCGACGGCGGCTGGGCCGAGCGGGCGGCCGAGATGAGCGGCAAGGTCCAGGACCTCGCCGAGTTCCTGGCCGAGCTCGGGCCGGTGGCGCGGCGCCACCCGCTGCCGGTCACCGCCGCCTACCACGACGCCTGTCACCTGGCGCATGCGCAGCGGATCACCCGGCAGCCGCGCGAGCTGCTGCGGGCGATCCCCGGCCTGAACCTGGTCGAGGTGGCCGACGCGGGTACCTGCTGCGGCTCGGCAGGCGTGTACAACCTGCTGCAGCCGGAGGCGGCGAGCGAACTGGGCGCCCGCAAGGCCGAGTCGGTGCTGGCCACCGGCGCGCCACTGCTGATCTCGGCCAACCCGGGCTGCTCGTTGCAGATCGCGTCCGCACTGGCGGAACGCGGTCAGGACATCGCCGTCGCGCACACCGCCGAGGTGCTGGACGCCTCGATCCGCGGCCGGGCCCTGTAGGAGCGGCTGCATCCCGGCCATCAGCTTGTCGTCGGTCAACCCCCATCAGCGGACATGCATGTGGATGCATCCTATGTCCACCGAACGGCATCTGACCTGGGCGGACGCCGACTCGGACCGGACGAACATGCATCCGCTACGCGCTGCTGCGGCTCCGGGCCGATTACACACCGGCCCAGGCGCATGCGCTGGAATCCCGGTTCGCGGCGGCCGTGAGGTAAGGCGACTGCAATGAGCGCCCCGCCGGCTAAGGCTGGCGGGGCGCTCGGCTGCGCGAACCCCGGATAAGGCCGGGCCGGCCGTCTCGTCCCGCCGAATGCGGCGGGTGAACGCCTGCCAGCCCTGCTGGCTGAACGCCAGCACAGGGCCGCGGCGGTCCTGGGTGTCGCGGACGGCGACCGTGCCCGGCTGGCCGGCCACCTCGACGCAGTTGCTGCTGCTGTTGCTGTAGCTCGACTTCCGCCATGACGGCCGGAGGTTCATGGTCATGTCATCTCCCTGTGGTTAGCTCCTTCGCGCATGCCCGGATGAGTTGGCCGGACGTGGCCTCATTGGCGGCTGCGGCCCAGATGTGCTCGAAAGCGTCGGCGTACTGCTCGACCTCGGCTGGCTTGTCCAGGTAGAGGTCCCCGGTGTAGCCGTCCACGTAGACGGTGGACGGCTCGGAGTCCTGGCCGTCGCCGTTGGGCGGGAACCTCAGGATCTCGAACGGCCCGGTCATCAGCCCGTAGTGCAGCCCGGCGCTGAACGGTGCCACCCGCAGCCTGACGTTAGGCAGCCCGGCTGCATCGGCCAGGGTTTCGAGCTGGGCGGCCATCACCTCACGGCCGCCGACCGGGCGCCGCAGGATGGACTCATTCACCACTACTCGGAGCGACAGCGGGGCGGTCTTCCGCCGGATCAGGGCCTGCCGCTCGATGCGCAGCTGCACGCGCCGGTCGATCTCCCCGGCGTCCACGTCCGGCTTGTCCGCCGAGATCATGGCACGCGCGTATGCCTCGGTCTGGAGCAGGCCGGGCACCAGCTCCGGTTCGTACCACATGATCTGCGAGGCGGCTTCCTCCAGGCCCAGGTAAAGGTCGAAATTCTCCGGGATGACATCGCCGTAGGCGTGCCACCAGCCCTTTGCCTTGGTCTCTTTCGCCAGGCCCATCAGGGCTTCGGTGAGGTCCGGGGGCGCGGCGTAGATGCGGCACATGATCTCTACGTCGTGGCTGCGCAGCGAGGTCTGCCCGGTCTCGATCCGCCAGATCTTGGTTTCGGACCACTCCAGCTGATCGGCTGCCGTCTTCACGGTGATGTGCTGCCTGTTCCGCAGGTCCCGCAGGAACCTGCCGAGCTGCCGCCGGGGCACCGTCGAGCCGGTCGTCTCCGTTGTCGCCATCCCTGATCGTCTCCTCGGGCCTTGCAGGATGAAGGCTATCAAAATCGCAATTTGAAAGCACTTCACCAAACGGTTCGCAATGCAGTTAATGAATTTAACTATCATAAGCGGAATTTTTCAATAGAACCTTGCAGATTGACTCTTGCGGATGTTTGACTCGGAACCGCTGAGGGTGATGACACGGCAGGGGTAGCGATGACGACAGGCAGGAACAGCGGGCAGCGTGATCCGTTCGCGGTCGATGAGGACGCCGCGCTGACTGAGCTGGAGGTGGCGTGGGCCGACGGCGGCTACCACGCCTTCTCCGCTGGGGGCGGGTTCTGGTGCGCGGTCAGCAACGCGGGCGAGGTGCTGACCGGGGACACGCCCGACGCGCTGGACCGGGCCATCCGGGCGCACTGGGCAAGGGAAGGCACGCTGTGAGCAGGGCGGCGGCGCAGGCACCCACCTTTTACCAGGGCACCTATCACGGCCGGCCCGACCAGGTGAGCAGGGTACGGGCAGCGGTAGCCCGGCACCTGGGAGACTGCCCCGCCGCCGATGACGCAGTGCTCATCGTGAGCGAGCTGGCCGGGAATGCGGTCCTCCACTCGGCCAGCGCCGGCGATTTCTTCACCGTCCGGTGCGAGCTGTTCCCCGCCTACGTCTGGATCGAGTGCGAA
>JAICWX010000351.1 GCA_025934635.1 Streptosporangiaceae bacterium
CAGGTGCTGATCCTGCTGCTGATGCTCACCGGCACCATGCTGTGCTGCGACGCCTGGTTCGACGTCGGCACCTCGCTGGCCACCAGCGGCCTGGCCATCAGCTTGCTGAGCGCGGTCTTCGCCGAGCTTCCGCTGGCCTTCCTGGCCTTCGCCGGGGCGCGGCGGCTGCTCCGGGCCACGGTAGCCGCCGGGATCTTGGCCGGTGCCCACGCCGGCGCCACGATCCCGGCCGGCGAATGGGGCCGCAGCTGCGCGGGCCAGTCCCTGAGCAGCGCGCCGCTGGCCGGCCTCGGCCTCGACGAGGCCCTGCCGCGCGGCCAGCTGCGGCGCCAGCCGGACCGGGTCGCGTGAGGCCGCCGTGAGGACCGAACCCGTCAGCCGGCCTGGCGACCGCCCGGCGCAGAATGGAAGTGTGATCACTGAGGCTGAACTACGCCGGCTGACCCCGGACGAACGGCGTCAGCTGGCCCGCACCCTGGCCGCCATCGACCACCCGCATCCGCTGATTGATCCCAAGCTCTTGCGGCGCAGGCGTTTCGGCCTGCTGTTCATGCTGGCCTGCTGCATCGGGCTGGCCGCCTGGATCGCGATCCTCCTGCTGACCCTGCCCATGCGCTACACCTCGCACGACTGGAAGGGCGTCTGGGTCGGCCTCGACGTGGCCGAGCTGGCCGGCTTCGCCGCGACCGCCTGGGCTGCCTGGAACCAGCGCCAGGTCCTCATCGTCTTGATGAACGTCACCGGCACGCTGCTGGTCTGCGACGCCTGGTTCGACCTGGCGCTCGCCTGGGGCGGGCGCGGCTTCATCATGAGCCTGATCACCGCCCTGGTGGTCGAGCTGCCGCTGGCCCTGCTGCTGTTCACCAGCGCCCGGCGGCTGGTCCGGGTCACCATCGGGACCATGATGCGGCTGAGCGGGGTCGAGGGGCGGGTGCCGCCGCTGTGGCGGGTCCCGCTGTTCGCGGACGGCCTGGAGGAGGCGCTGCCCGCCCGGCTCCGGCCGCTGGCCGCGGAAGCCAGGGCCCGGGCCGAGACCAAGATGCAGCAGCTGACCCCCGATGTCACAGCGGCGGAGGGCCCCTCGTCTTTAGGGATCAGACGATCCTTGAAGGAGAACCGTGGATTCGAGCCAGTACGCCGCGTACCGCCCGCTGATGTTCTCGATTGCCTACCGGATGACCGGCAGCGTCAGCGACGCCGAGGACATCGTGCAGGAAGCCTTCTTGCGGGCGGCCCAGGATCCGGCCGGCCAGGACGGCCGGGTCGGGTCGCCCAAGGCCTACCTGGCCACCATCACCACCCGGCTGGCCATCGACCACCTGCGCTCGGCCCGCGTCCGCCGCGAGTCCTACGTCGGGACCTGGCTGCCGGAACCGCTCGTCAGGACGAGCCCCGGGGCTGCCCGGAGCGGCCCCGACCCGGCCGAGTTCGCCGAGACCTCCGACTCCCTGTCGCTGGCCTTCCTGGTGCTGCTGGAGAGCCTCGGGCCGGCCGAGCGGGCCGTCTTCCTGCTCCGCGAGGTGTTCGGCTACGACTACGGCGAGATCGCCGGCATCACCGGCAAGACCGAGGCCGCCTGCCGGCAGGTGTTCGCCCGGGCCCGCCGCCGGGTCGACGACGGGCGGCCGCGGTTCGAGACGTCGCGGTCCGAAGGCGACGAACTCACCGCCTTGTTCCTGACCGCGACCGCCGGCGGCGACATGAGCAGCCTGCTCGAGCGACTGGCGCCCGACGTCCTGTTCTACGGGGACAGCGGCGGCAAGGGCGAGATGACGCTCGCCGAGCCCCTGTACGGCCGCGATCAGGTGGCCGAACTGATCCGCCTGCAGGTCCAGCGGACCCTGGAGCTGGGCGCCGTGCTGACGCCCGCCTGGGTGAACGGGCAGCCGGGCCTGCTGGCCTGGGACGCCGACGGCGGCCTGATCGTGGTCATCGCGCTCGACGTGCTCGACCGCCAGATCCAGGCCATCCGGGTCATCGCCAACCCGGACAAGCTGCGCCATCTCGGCCCGGGCTCCCGCACCTGGCACATGCGCTGGAGCGAGCAGAACCCACGTGTCACGCCGGGGGAGGGAGGTGCGTCGTAGAGGGCGTACGAGCTACAGCGCACAGGAAAGGAACGTTCATCATGCGAGTCTTCGTCGCGGGGGCGACCGGAGTCATCGGCCAGTCCCTCATCCCCAGCCTGGTGGCGGCGGGCCACGAGGTCACCGGCACCACCCGTTCGCCGGCCAAGGCGGCCCAGCTGAAGAGCGCCGGCGCGACGCCGGCCATCGTCGACGGTCTCGACCGCCAGGCCGTGCTCGACGCCGTCCGCGCCGCCCGGCCGGAGGTCATCGTGCACCAGATGACCGCGCTGGCCAGCATGCGCAGCTTCCGCAACTTCGACGCCGAGTTCGCGGTCACCAGCGAACTGCGCAGCAAGGGCACCGACTACCTGCTGGAAGCGGCCCGGCAGGCCGGCACCCGCCGGTTCATCGCGCAGAGCTTCATCGGCTGGAACAACGCCAGGACCGGCAGCGCGGTCAAGTCGGAAACCGATCCGCTGGACCCGGACCCTATCGCGAGGACCCGGAAGGCCCTGGCGGCGATCAGGTACCTGGAGGAAGCCGTGCCTGCCGCCGTACCGGAGGGACTGGTGCTGCGCTACGGGCCCTTCTACGGCCACGGCGCCTCGGATTACATGCTCGAGGCCGTGCGGAAGCGGCAGCTGCCCGTCATCGGCGGGGGCGCGGGCATCTGGTCGTTCTCCGAGGTCAGCGACGCCGCCGCGGCCACCCTGGCGGCCGTCACCCGCGGTGAGCCCGGCCTGTATAACATCGTCGACGACGACCCGGCGCCGGTGCGGGAGTGGCTGCCCTACCTGGCTGAGTGCCTCGGCGCGAAGCCGCCCATGAAGGTCCCGGCCTGGGCGGGCAGGCTACTGGCGGGAGAACTGGTGGTGGCGATGATGACCGAGGCCCGCGGTACGGCCAACGCCAAGGCCAGGCGGGAGCTGGACTGGACGCCCGGGTACCCGAGCTGGCGGGACGGCTTCCCCGTCTGGGCCAAGTCGGCGGGGCAGGCCCGTGCCGCCTGAGAAACCCGTGCTGCCGGGCGAGACGGCGTCGCTCGAGGATGCCGTCTCGCCCGCGGACTATGCCGTGTTCCGGCCGCTGATGTTCTCGATCGCCTACCGGATGACCGGGAGCATCGGCGACGCCGAGGACATCGTCCAGGAGGCCTTCCTGCGGCTGACCCAGGTGCTGCGCGACGGCACGAGCATCGACTCGCCCAAGGCCTACCTGGCCACCGTCACCACCCGGCTGGCCATCAGCCACCTGCGGTCCGCCCGGGTGCGCCGGGAGTCCTACGTGGGCGCCTGGCTGCCCGAGCCCCTGCTCGCCGACGACCAGCCCGGTCCCGCGGAACGGGCCGAGATGTCCGACTCGCTGTCGATGGCGTTCCTGGTGCTGCTGGAGAGCCTGACGCCGACCGAGCGCGCCGTGTTCCTGCTGCACGAGGTGTTCGGCTACGACTACAAGGAGATCGCCGGCATCACCGGCAAGTCGGAGGCGAACTGCCGGCAGATCTCGGCCCGGGCCCGCCATCACGTTGACGACGGCAAGCCGCGCTTCGACGCCTCCCGCGAGCAGCGCGACGAGGTGGCCCGCCGGTTCTTCGCCGCGGCAGGCGGCGGCGACCTGGGCGGCCTGATGGAACTGCTCGCGCCCGATGTGGTCATGGTGGGCGACGGCGGCGGCAAGGCCTGGGCGCTGGCCGAGCCGATGTCCGGGGCCGAACGGGTGGCCCGGCTGCTCATCGGCCTGAATCGCCGGGCGCCGAAGATGGGCGTCCGCGTCGAGCCGGCCTACGTCAACGGCCAGCCGGGGGCGGTCACCTACGACCAGCAGGACCGGGTCGTCAACGTGTTCGCTCTCGACATCGCCGACGGCCGGGTGCAGACGATCAGGTCCATCCTCAACCCCGACAAGCTGCACCACCTGGGCCCGGTCTCCGAAGCGGCCCTGCGGGGGGCGCCAGGGGGGTCGCCCCCCGGGTTACCACAGCGGGGAGGCGCTCCCCCGGACTAGCTGCCGCGGCGATACCCCCCGGACTAGCAGGGCGGGGTCCACGGGACTTAACCTGTCGGCCATGGCCACTGACTTCACCGAGGAAACCGCGGCCGACGCGGTCATCGACAGCTTCGCGAAGACGCCCGACCCGCGGCTGCGCGAGCTGCTGAGCAGCCTGGTCAGGCACCTGCACGCCTTCGTCAGGGAAACCGAGCCCACGATCGCCGAATGGGAGCAGGCGATCGGGTTCCTCACCGCCACCGGGCAGAAATGCGACGACGAGCGGCAGGAGTTCATCCTGCTCTCCGATGTGCTCGGCGTATCCATGCTGGTGGAGACCATCAACAACCGGAAGTCCGGCGGGGCTACCGAATCCACCGTGCTCGGCCCGTTCCACATGATCGAGTCCCCGCGCCGGGAACTCGGCGACACCATCGACTTCGTCCAGACCGGCCCGCCGTGCCTCGTCCGCGGCCGGGTCCTGTCGTCGGACGGCACCCCCCTGCCCGGCGCCGAGCTCGACGTCTGGCAGGCCAGCGACCAGGGCTTCTACGACGTCCAGCAGCCCGATGGGCAGCCGCGGACCAACGGCCGCGGCCTGTTCACCGCGGACGCCGACGGCGCCTTCTGGTTCCGCACGGTGGTGCCGAGCTACTACCCGATCCCCACCGACGGCCCGGTCGGCACGCTGCTGAACGCCACCGGGCGGCACCCGTACCGTCCGGCCCACATCCACTTCATCGTGACCGCCCCCGGCCACCGGGCCCTCACCACCCATATCTTCGTGGCGGGCAGCCAGTACATCGAATCCGACGCGGTCTTCGCGGTGAAGAAGAGCCTGATCAAGGAGTTCACCCCGGTCGACGACCCCGAGCAGGCCGCCCGCTACGACCTGACCAGCCCGTTCTCCCAGGCCAACTTCGACATCATCCTCCAGCCGGACGCGCCCGCCTGACACCCCACTGACGGCTGACCTTCGCCTCCGTCCCCCCCTCCTCGCGCTGCCCCTCGGGCCGCATCCCCCGCGTCCCCCGCGTCCCCCGCGCCCCCCGGCCCGCCCCGCGGGAGCCTGTGTGCCCCAGCCCACGCTCTAGCGTGGCCGGTGCGCCACAGCGCCCTGCAACATGATCACTAAGCAGCCGCGCCCCGACCGAGGCCGGGGAGTCTGTGTCCCCCTGGCTACGTACTTACGTAGGCAGGGGCACACGGGCCATTTCGTACGCGGCGGGGCATCCGGTGAGCGACGCCCAATTGTCAGTGGGCGGTGACATGGTGTGCGCATGCCACGCAAATCTCCCTTCGATGAGCTGCGCATAAACCGCATCCTCATGGAGCAGTACCTCGTCATCTCGCGTACGCAGATGCTCGCATCCGGGATGTCCCCCCGTGCCCTAGATCTCCGGATCGCGTGGCCGGGTCCGTGGCAGCGGTTGCTGCCGGGCGTCTACCTGACCGTCACCGGGACGGTGACACAGGAGCAGCGGGAGATGGCCGCGCAGCTCTACGCGGGATCCGAGAGCCTGATAACCGGCGTGGCAGCGGTGCGGCGCCACCGCTTGCACCCGCCCGGACCAGACACGGTGGATCTGCTGATTCCGTGGACGCAGCGGCGCCAGAGTATTGCCTTCGTGCGCGTGCACCGAACCCGCAGATTGCCGCCGCGCATGTTCGTCACGGGGAAGATCCGGTTTACCGAGGCGCCGCGGGCGGTGGCGGACGCGGCACGTTTCATGACCCGGTTTGACGATGTGCGAGCGGTGGTCTGCGAGGCGGTCCAGCGCAAGGCCTGCACCGTGGCCGAGCTGGCGGCCGAACTGGAAGCGGGGCCGCCGGCCGGGTCCGCGCTTCTGCGAGCGGCGCTCGCCGAGGTCGCGGACGGCGTGCGGTCGGTCGCCGAGGCGGATTTCCGCGTCCTGATCCTGCGTTCCGACCTGCCCAGGCCGGTGTTCAACGCCCGGCTTACCGAGGTGGACGGGACCCTCATCGCCATCACTGACGGATGGTGGCAGGAAGCCGGCGTGGCCGCGGAGATCGATTCGCGCGCTTACCATCTGTCCGCGGCGGACCAGGACCGGACCACCGACCGGCACGACAAGCTCACCGCCCACGGCATCCTCGCGCTGCACTTCTCGCCGAAGCGGGTGAGGGGCGACCCCGCGGGCGTCCTCCGCGACATACGGCAGGCGATCGACAAGGGACGGCAGCGCCCGCCGCTGCCGATCAAGGGACTCCCGCCGGAGGGCTAGCGGCCTGCGTCCGGCCGCGATGCCGACCGCCGTCACCCAGCAGTCAGCGGGACGCCAGCTCGGCGGTCAGCGCCGCGGGCAGGGCGGGGTAGCGGAACTGGTAGCCGGCCCCCTGCAGGCGCCGGGACCGGACCCGGGCGCTGGTCAGCAGCTCGACGGCGGCCTCGCCGACCGCGAGCCGCAGCGCCAGGGCGGGCACGCGCAGCCAGGGCAGGTCACGACGGCCGGCGGCGGCCGTCAGCGCGGCGGTGAACTCGGCGTTGGTGACCGGAGCGGGAGCGGTGAGGTTGACCGGGCCGCTGACGTCCTCGCGGCCGAGCAGGAACCTGATCGCCCCGATCTCGTCGGACAGCGAGATCCAGCTCATGACCTGGCGGCCGGAGGAGAACCGGGGGCACAGGCCGAGCCGGGCCAGCGGGAGCAGCCGGGCCAGCATGCCGCCGCGCGGCGTCAGGACCAGGCCGCTGCGGATGTGCACGACCCGGATGCCCGCGTCGGCGGCCGGGGCGGCGGCCGCCTCCCAGTCCCGCACCACGCGGGCCAGGAACGCCTGCCCGGCCGGGGCGCCCTCGTCGACCTCGCGTCCGCCGGTGTCGCCGTACCAGCCGATGGCCGAGGCCGCGATCAGGGTCGCAGGCGGCTGGCCGAGCTTGGCCAGGGCCTCCGCCAGGGCCCGGGTGCCTAGTATCCGGCTGGCCCTGATCTCCGCCTTGTACCGGGCCGTCCAGCGGTGATCCGCCACCCCCGCGCCGGCCAGGTGGACGCAGGCGCCGAGCCCGTCCAGCGCGGACCGGCCCGGCGTCCCGGACGAGAGCAGCCCGGCGTCGGCCGCCCGGGGATCCCACCGGAGCTCGCCGGCGGCCCGCGGGGGCCGCCGGACGAGCCTGATCACGTCGTGGCCGTCAGCGCGCAGGCTGGCCGCCAGGGCGGTGCCGACGAGGCCGGACGAACCGGTGATCGCGACCTTCATCGTGATGAGGGCTAGAGGCCGAGCTCGGCCTCGAAGGCCCCTTCTTCCAGCCGGCTCTTCACCGTGGTGAGGAACCGGGCGGCATCGGCGCCGTCGACCAGCCGGTGGTCGTAGGTGAGTGCGAGGTAGACCATCGAGCGCACCGCGATCACCTCGCCGAGGGCGGGATCGGTGACCACGACGGGCCGCTTGACGACCGTGCCGGTGCCCAGGATCGCCACCTGCGGCTGGTTGATGATGGGCGTGTCGAACAGGGCGCCGCGGCTGCCCGTGTTGGTCAGCGTGAACGTCCCGCCGGCCAGCTCGTCCGGCGCGACCTTTCCTGACCTCGTCCGGCTGGCCAGGTCGCTGATCTTGCGAGCCAGGCCGCCGATGTTCAGGTCGCCCGCGCTGTGGATGACCGGCACCATCAGCCCGCGCTCGGTGTCCACCGCCATGCCGAGGTGCTCGGCGTCGTGGTAGGTGACCTGGTCCCCGTCGATCACCGCGTTGAGCTTCGGGTGAACCTTCAGGGCCTCGACGGCGGCGAGCGCGAAGAACGGCAGGAAGCTGAGCTTGACGCCCTCGCGGGCCTCGAAGTCCTGCTTGGCCGCGTCACGCAGCCGCGCGATCGCGGTCACGTCGGCCTCCACCACGGTGGTGAGCTGAGCCGAGACATGCAGCGACTCGACCATGCGCTGGGCGATGACCTGGCGCGGCCTGGACATCCGCTGAGTCGTGCCGCGCAGCGCCGAGGGCGCCAGCGCCGGGCGCGGGGCCGCCGGAGCCTGCGGGGCGGCGGCCGGCTGGGCCGTGCTCGCCTCCTGGGCGGCCTCGGGCGGGGCCTCCTGGGCCGGGGGCTCGGGCTGCGGCTCCGGCTGCGCGGCGCGCTGGGCCTTGGCCGCCTCGATGACGTCCTGCTTGCGGATGCGCCCGCCGACCCCGGTACCGCTGATGCTCTCCAGGTCCACGGCGTGCTCGGCCGCCAGCTTGCGGACCAGCGGGGTGACGTACGGCGCGTCGCCGCTGCCCGGCAGCGGCGTGGGCGACGGGTACTCCGAGGCCGGTGCCTCCTCTGCCGCCGCGGCCGCCGGGGCCGCCGGGGCCGCCGCGGCCGGCTGGCCGTAGGCAGGCGGGGGCGCGTAGGCGGGCGTCGACGGCGCGGACGAAGCCGGGAACCCCGGCGTGGCCGCGGGGGCGGACGACGCAGGCGGCGCGTAGTTCGGCTGCGGGTTACGCGAGCTCCAGCCATCCGAGCTGGCCGTCTCCGGCGACGAGGCCGGTGACGGTGCCTCCTCAGGCGGTGCTGCCTGGGATGGCGCTGCCTGGGACTGGGCGGGCTCGTCGGGCTCGTCGGGCTCGGCGCTGGCGGAATCGTCCGCGGCCGGCGCGGCCTCACCGGACGCCCCGTCGTCGATGGTGGCCAGCTGTGCCCCCACCGCGACCGTCTCGTCCTCGTCGACGGAGATGCCGCGCAGGATCCCGGACGCGGGGGAGGGGATCTCGGTGTCCACCTTGTCCGTCGACACCTCCAGCAGCGGCTCATCCACCTCCACGCGCTCGCCTTCCTTCTTCAGCCAGCGCGTGACGGTGCCCTCGGTGACGCTCTCACCGAGCTGCGGCATGGATACGGAGACC
>JAICWX010000207.1 GCA_025934635.1 Streptosporangiaceae bacterium
CCCCGCCCCGGACCCCGGGGTCCCGCTGCCCGCCCCCGCGCCCGCCCAGCCCGCCCCGCCCCCGCCCCCCGCCCCCCCCCCGCCCCGGCGCGGCGCGCCGCCCCTTCGCCGGGCGGCCCGCACGGCCGTCTTGGAGTGGCCCGTCATCGAGCCCGGCGGCTGAGATGCCGTCATGGACACCGCCGCGGTTCTCGCCGCATTCAATGAGCAGATGCGCCGCCACCCGGAAGCGGGCCCGGCCGGCCGGGTAGAGAACGACGCCCAGGTGACCCGGATCGTCAGCGATGATGACGACGGCTGGAACGGGGTGATCTGGAGCAGTATCACCGAGACCGACGCCGATGCCGTCATCGCTGCCCAGATCCAGCGGTTCGCCGGGGCCAGCCGGGACTGGGAATGGAAGCACTACTCTTACGACCAGCCCGCCGACCTGTCCGCCCGGCTCCGGGCAGCCGGCTTCGTGCCGGACCAGCCGGAGACCGTACTCGTGGCCGAGATCGCCGAGCTGCCCCGGGATCCGTGCCCGCCCGCTGGCGTGGACCTGGTTCCCGTCGCCGGCCAGCAGGAGGCGGACGCGCTGGTGGCTGTCCACGACCAGGTCTTCGGCGGCAACCACGAAGCCACCGGCCAGGCTGTGCTGCGCGGACTCGGGGTGCAGCCCGCGCCGGTCGTCGCGGTCATCGCGGTCGCCGGGGACACGCCCGTCTCGGCCGGACGGGTGGACTTCCCGCCGGGGAGCGACTTCGCCAGCATCTGGGGCGGCGGCACGCTGCCGGACTGGCGCGGCCGCGGGATCTTCCGCTCGCTGGTCGCCTGGCGGGCCGCGCTCGCGCACGACCGGGGCTACCGGTACCTGCAGGTCGACGCCACACCCGACAGCCGGCCCATTCTCCGGCGGCTGGGTTTCGTGGAACTGGCCGAGACGACGCCGTACCAGTACCCCGCTGGCCAGCAGATCCCTCCTCGATGAGCAACCCGGGCAGCGGTCAGAACGCGATCTCGCCCGCGAGCGGGACAGCGGTCAGCGGGAACTTCACCGGCTTGAACACGCCCTTCGTGAGCAGGCCGACCGCCTGGTACACGGGTCCCTGCTTGACGCCCGGGCGGGGCCACGTCGTTCCCGCGTAGACCGCGCCGAGCAGCGTCGACCCGGTGGGGTTAGCCCACAGGACGTCACCCAGGCCGAGCTGATACGCGCCCTTGAGCTGGTACAGCAGCCGGGACCGACCGGTCGCGACGGAGTACGCGACGAACTTCGGGGCGTACGCGGCGCTGCGCTTTTCCGTATTCCCGCCGTCCTCGCCGCACAGGACGGTCTTTCCGTCGCCGGTTAGCTGCACGGTGTCGCAGCCGCTCCCGGCCCGGCCAATGCCGTTCGGGACGCGGAACAGGATCTTGCTGACGCCCAGGAGGTTACCGCTGGGGATGCCTGCATCCACCGTCCGGATGGTCACGTTGGTGAACCCGTAGGTGAACGGCGGGCCGCCACTCGAGTTGTTGGTGCCATACGTGACCGCCAGGGTGCGTCCGCCATTCAGCCAGGTGAGCGCGGTGTTGGAGTACCGACCCCAGTACCAGCCGAAGCCAGCCGGGAACCCTTTCGTGTCCACGGTCCAGGTACGGACGGCCGTTCCCGTGGCCAGCGAGTACAGCCTGATCATCAGCGGCCCGGTCTTGCCCGACCACACGTTCCGCTGGAACATGACGGCGAGCTCGCGGCCGCCGGGAGCCAGCGCGATCGCGCTGACCTGTGATCCCGCGGGTTCGCCGGGGATCGGCAGCCGGGTCAGCGTGACGGGGTGAGCGCGCCCGGGCGTCAGCCGGACCAGGTACCAGGCCACCGGGTTCGCCGTCGCCATGAGCGGCTCCACCGGGAACCGCTCGGCGGCCACCACGAACGTACGGTCGTCAGCGGCGCCGGTCAGGCCGGCGAACGTTTCGCCGTCCGGCGGCTTGACGGTGGCGACCAGCTTGCCGGTCCGGTCGTCGCCGACGCGGACGCTGACCGGGGTTTGCTGCTGGTGATTGAGTACCTGTGTAATAGGGCCGCTGGGGTTGTCGAGGGCCGCGTAGTACCTGGGGAGCGTCCCGCTGAGGGCGGCGGCGGCGGGGCTGGCCGGCGCGTCCGGCATCGGGTGCAATGTCGCCAGCGAGACGGCGATGGCCGCCACGGCCACGGCCGCCGCCGCCGGGGCCGCCCAGGCGACCCAGCGGCGGCCCGGGGGCGCGTGGCCGGGGACGGCGGGCAGGTCGAGCGGGCGGACGTCGCGGACCAGGGCTGTCCTGGCGCGGGTAGCGGCGCGAACCCGGTCTTCGACACTCATGACTCCTCCTTGAGCAGGCGGGCGAGGGCGGCGATCCCGCGGGAGGTGGCGGACTTGACCGTGCCCCGGCTCACGCCCATCGCCTGGGCGGCCTGGGCCTCGGTCATGTCCAGGTAGTAGCGGAGCACGACGGCCTCGCGCTGACGGGCCGGAAGGCGTCGCAGCGCGGCGAGGACCTCCCGGTGGGCCTCGCCGAGCAGCGCGGCGGACTCGGCCGACTCGGCGTACCCGGGGTCTTCGAGGAGAACGTGGCCACGGCGGTACTTGCCGCGGTGGATCATGCGGCATCCGTTGAGCACGCTAGTGCGGACGTAGCCCAGGGCCTTGTCCTGATCCTGGAGCGAAGACCAGCGGCGGTACAGGCCCAGGAACGCGTCCTGCACCACGTCCTCGGCCGTCAGCTGATCTCCGACCATGAGCACCGCGAGCTTGACCAGGCCGAGCGCGTGGGCCTGGTAGAGCGCCGCGACCTGGAACCTTGCCTCCGCAGCCTGCCGTGCCTCCATCAGTGGACTCACGAGTGTATAGATGCCGCAGGCGCCCGAAGGTTGCCCGGCCGCGCGGCGGAATAGCTGCGGATAGCAGCCGCGCTGCTTACTTCAGCTTGGTCTGCACCCCGTAGTTGGTCACCGTGAAGTGCAGGGGAACGTTGCCGGTCGAGCAGATTTCCCAGCCGAACTGAAGATCGGTGACGGTGCTGTTCGCCGGGATATTCCCGCGTCCGGCCAGGATCCGCAGAGCCGCCAAAATGTGGACGGTGCCGCTATTTTGCTGCTTGCCCTGCAGGACAAAGGCATAATAGCCGCCGGCGCCGGAGCCATCCTGCCAGAGCTTCCACTTCTCGCCGTAAATGCTGTACGTGCCGACGACCTTGCCCGCCGGGACCTGGCCATGGTTGTCGACCCAGAGCATGACCTCGGTATTCCAGTCGTTCAGCCAGATGTCATACGCCGCTTCGGCGATGTACTTGTCCTTGGCGGGCGGCATGTACTGCTGGAACCCGCTGCGCAGGTAGGCAAGATTCTTCAGGCTCGGGATCGTGGCCCACGTGTTGTAATACGGCAGTTCGACGTCGGGGTAAACCTTGACGTCCGTCGTCGAGGCCTGTTTCGAGCTGACGCCCCAGTGGCGGTAATTATTAGCCCAGATAGTCTGGGGCCCGGCGTCGTCCGACCACCTGTTGTTATTGACTAGGTAACCGCCATTCGGCCACGAGGCCGTGGCACCACTCGCGGACCAGGCCGGATTGGACGCCGGAGCCGCGGCGGCCAGCGTCGGGGTGAGCGCAACCCCGAAGATACCGAGCAGGCTTACCGGAATAGCAAGAATACGTCGGCGCATGAATTCCCCCCACCCTTCAGTTTCGGAAACGACCGGAACGACAGGACAGCAACATGCCGGCATCGGCCCATTGAACGCCCGGGAAACGGTTAACGACCATTTCCGAGTGCCTGACCGGCTTTGTGCGGCATCGAGACCACACTAGCCCACTCATCCCGAAATATTCCTGCTCCCCCGCGGTAAGAACGCCCCAGACTCGACGTGCCCACAGGCAGGTGCAGGCTCATGACCTTCGATACCTAGCACGGTGGCCCATACCGACATGCCGGCCGAGACCGGTCCCACCATGTACCTGCCGCGCTCGCAGAAATGCCGGCCGGGCTACCTGGCCTGGCGGCGGCCGGATTTCCGGGAGTATTTCGAGGCGCGTTCCCGGCCAACCTGGACCTGGACCAGCCCGTCGTCGGCCTCGCCCCGCCGACCCAGGCCGACATCCTGACACGGGCCGTCGCCGAACGCTGGTCACGGCAGCAACTGGAGGCCGAACTCAGCGCCTGGAGCAGCCGGAGGTCGTCGTGAGCTCTCCCCGGCCCCGTACGTCGCGGCCAAGGCCGGCCCTGGCCGGGCTGACCCGCAACGCCGCGCACGCGCACCGCTGGGACCGGATCCGGATCAACGGCCTGAACATCGGCTGGACCGACACCGAGGGCGAGGACGCCACCCAGCGCCGGTTCCACGGCGCGGGCGACGACTGGCGGGCCACGGCTGGCGCCTCGCTGCCGATGGGCAAGCTCGGGCAGGTCGGCGAGATCGCCGACTTCGTGGTGTTCCTGCTGTCCGACCGGTCCGGCGTCGTCACCGGCTCGGTCATCGACTGGGACCAGAACGTCCTGGGCGGGATGGACTGACGCGACCCGGTGAGTGGCTACCCCCTGGCCGGAATGGCACTATTCGATGATGGCCGTCTCCGGCGATGTTCTCAGCACGCCCGCTCCCGTTATTGACCTGGGCCGGATCGCGGTCCTGGTGGCGGAGGGGTGGGGACTGCCTGCCGGTGCCGTCCGGCCGCTGGCTTCAGAGCGGGATGCGAACATCCTCCTCGATGGCCGCTACGTGCTCAAGGTGTCGAACCCGGCGGAGGACCCCGGCGTCGTCGACATGGAGAACGCGGCGATGTCGCACGCGGTGCGGGTGGCCGCTGACCTGCCGCTGCCTTCGGTGGTCCCGACCGTCTCCGGCGCATCTGTCGCCCGCATCAGCGACGAAGCCGGCGCGGCCTGCCTGGCCCGGCTGATCACCGTCGTCCCGGGCGTCCCGGCCGAAGGGCGCCCCGTCACGGTCGAGCTCGCCGGGCAGATCGGCGCCCTCGCCGCTCGCACCAGCCTGGCCCTGCAGGGACTGTTCCACCGGGCAGGCGACCGCGTCCTCGACTGGGACATCCGTCGCGCCCGCCAGGTGCTCGGCGGGCCGGAGGTGCTCGGCACCTTCGGCGACCTCGGTCCGCGGATCGACAGTCTCCTGCCGCGCCTGGCCGACGCGGCCGACGCCACGACGGCGCTGCCGGCCGGCCTCAACCACGCCGACGTCACCCTGACCAACATCCTTACCGATACTGCCCCGGGCGGTCCCCGCATTACCGGCCTGATCGATTTCGGCGATATGCACCACACGGCGCATGTCTGCGATCTGGCCGTCACCCTGACCTCGGTCCTGCGCAACACCGCCGGGCAGCAGCCAGCCGATCCCTGGGACCTGGCCGCCGCCGTCCTGAACGGTTACCAGCGGCACCGCCCGCTGACCCCGCCGGAGGTCGACGTCCTCGGTGACCTCATCATCGGCCGTCTCGCCCTGACGCTGGCGATCTCACAGCGCCGGTCGGCCGCGTACGGAGACAACCAGGCCTACATCAGCCAGTACGACACCAGTACCCGGCGCATCCTCACCGAGCTCCTCGACCTCGGCCCCGGCCCGGTCACCGGCCGCCTGCGCAGCCTCACCGGCACCCGCCGACCCGGCGACGGCGCGCGACCAGGCGACCTGCTCCGCCGCCGCCGCCGGGTCACCGGCGACGCGCTCAGCCCGCTGTTCTACTCCCGGCCGCTGCACATCGTCCGCGGCGAAGGTACGTGGCTGTTCGCCGCCGACGGCACCCGGTACCTCGATGCCTACAACAACGTCGCCGTCGTCGGGCACTCCCACCCCGTCGTGACCCAGGCCGTCAGCCGTCAGCTCAGCGTCCTCAACACCCACTCCCGGTACCTGCACCACGGCATTGTCGAGCTCGCCGAGCGCCTGCTCGCGACCATGCCCAGTTCACTGGACACGTGTCTGTTCACCACCTCCGGCACCGAAGCCAACGAACTCGCCTGGCGGATGGCGACCGCCTATACCGGCGGCAACGCCGCCATCATCGCCGAGCACGCGTACCACGGGTCGACCAAGTGGATGGCTGACCTGAGCTCCAACGAATGGCCCGCCGGCTACCACCCGGACCACGTCGCGACCTTCGCCGCCCCCCGTCGCAGCACCGGCGGCGTCGACCACCCGACCGCGGCCGGACGGGTGACCGCGGCAGCCGCCCGCCTCGCCGACCAGGGCAACCGGGCCGCCGTGGTCCTGGCCGATCTCGGCTTCACCAGCGAAGGCGTCCTCGATGCCCCGGCCGACTTCATCGCCGGCCTCGTCGACGGCGCCCGCCAGGCCGGCGCCCTCTTCCTGGCCGACGAGGTCCAGTCCGGCTTCGGGCGGGTAGGCCCGGCCTTCTGGCGTTTCGCCGCCGCCGGCGTCACCCCCGATTTCGTCACCCTCGGCAAGCCGATGGGAGCCGGCTACCCGATCGGCGCCCTCATCACCCGCCGGGAGATCGCCGACAGCCTCGCCCGCGACTACGAGTACTTCTCCACCTTCGCCGCCACCCCCGCCGCGGCGGCCGCGGGCCTCGCCGTCCTCGATGTGCTCGAGAACGAGCGCATCCCCGAGCGCACCCGGACCGTCGGCGACCATGTGCGCGCCCAGCTGCGCGACCTGGCCGGCCGCGATGCCCGGCTGGGAGAGGTCCGCGGCACCGGGTTGATCGCGGGCATCGAGATCACCGGGCCGCCGGACGCCCGGGACCGCGCCAGCCGTCGCGCCTTCGCCCGCGGCCTGCTCGACGCCCTTCGTGACCAGCGGGTCCTGGCCGGGCTCACCGGACCCGACGGCACCGTCCTGAAGATCCGCCCGCCGCTGATCTGGCACACCGGCGAAGCCGACCTCTTCGCCGCCGCGGTCGCGGCTGCCCTGACCGCGACGGGCTAGCCGCCGCTCGTGACGTCGAGCACGATCTTGCCGCCGGCGTGCCCGTCTTCCACCATCCGGTGTGCCTCGGCGGCGCTCGAGAGCGGGAGCACGTGGCTGACGACGGGCCGCAGTGCGTGCCGATCAAGCAGCCCGGCGAGCGCCCGGGTGCGGGCGCCGTCGTCCTGGATGAGCACGCCGTGGAAGCTGATGTTGGCATCGAGCAGCGGGTCCAGGTCCAGCTCCGGGGTCGCGATCGCCGCGATCTGGCCGCCGGGCCGCAGCGCGGTCAACGCAGCCTGCGCCAGCGTGCCGCCGACCAGGTCGGCAATGGCATCGACCGGGCCGCCGCCCGCCAGCATCGGGGCTCGTGCGGCGACGTCCTCACGCGTGTAGTCGATGCAGGCCGCGGCGCCGAGGTCACTCATCTGGGCATGCATGCGCTGGCGGCCCACCCCGATCGTCACGATCCCCGCCGCTGCCGCCAGCTGAAGCAGGAACAGTCCCACGCCCCCGCTGGCGCCGAGCACGAGCAGCCGGCTCCCGGACGGCACCCCGAGCCGGGCCAGCACCAGGTGAGCGGTTCCCGCCGCCAGCGGCGTGGCCGCCGCGTCGGCAAATGAGGTCGCCGGGCCGATCGGCGCGACCAGCGCGGCGTCGGTCACCGCGAACTCGGCGTACCCCCCGCCGCCATCCGGGAAATGCGTCATCGCCATGACCCGGCCGCCGGGCGCCAGGCTGGTGACCCCGGGTCCCACGCCGTCGATGACGCCGGCTATGTCATAGCCGAGGATGCACGGCACCCGCAATCCGGCCCAGCTGCCATCGGCCCGGTTACCCGCGTCGACCGGGTTGACCCCGGCCGCCTGCACGGCGACCCGCACCTGACCAGGCCCCGCGACCGGATCAGCCACATCACCCAGCCGCAGCTGCTCCGGTCCGCCAAACTCGCTGACCAGCACCGCTTTCACAATGGTTCCCTCCGGTAGCAGCTGCCAACAGGCCGGACGGTACCAGTGGACATCTATTTCCGGCCGACCTACGTTGGGATGCACGGACGGGCTCAGCACGAATCCGTCCGCTCGATCGGAGCTTGCCATGGGCCTGCGGCTGCACCTCCACCACCCTGCTCTCGCGCGCACCTTCCGGACCCGCTGGTGGCCCAGGTTCGCCCTCGCTGGCGTCGCATTGACGGTCGTCGGCGTCACTGCGCTCGGCGGCGCGGCCCAAGCCGGAGTGGCCCTTCTCGGGATAGCGGCCTTTTCCTTTGCCGTACTGCAGGGACTGGGAGTCCACCAGCGCGATCCCGTGGACGGGCAGCTAGGCCGCGACCTGATGATCCTGGCCAAGGCCAGTTGCATCGGCTCGCTCCGTGAGCCGCCGGTGCCACCCGGCGCCGGACCGGGCACCGCGGCCGGATAACGACTTCACGGGGTCAGGAACTGGCGCCAGCCGCCTGGCAGGGTGGTCTGGCCTACCTCGATCAGGTACCCGTCGGGGTCACGCATGTAGCAGCGGATCTCGGTCGCGTGCTGTTTCGGCGGCGTGAGGAACTCGGCGCCGCGAGCGCTCCACTCCGCATACACCGCGTGGATGTCGGAGACCCGGATGTTGAGGAAGCTGCTGGCCCGGTCCGGATCGCGCGGTACCTCAAGGGTGACGGCCGGCTTGTCGTCGGTCGGGCCGCCACCGACGTTGATGATGATCGCGCTGTTGGCCAGCGTGATGTACGTCGGCTCACCCGAGCGGATGGTCGTGCCGCCGAGCACCTCGGTATAGAAACGGCGGGAGCGTTCCACGTCACCGGACGTGATGAAGTGGGTCAACTCGATCTCGTAGGCGGGCCGACTGCCTTCAGTCATCGTGTACCTCCATGTGATGCGCTGACCCCACGGTCTTAGGGTGGGATACATGTTCGACGTGCCGTCGCTGGAAGACATGCCCGAGGACCTGCGGTCTCGTATTAAAGAGGTCGCGGACAAGTCCGGCTTCATCCCCAACATCTTCCTCACCCTGGCGCGGCGGCCGGCCGAGTGGCGCGCGTTCTTCGCGTATCACGACGCTCTCATGGACAAGGAGACGCCTGCGCTCAGCAAGGGCGACCGGGAGCTGATCGTGGTGGCCACCAGCGCGGAGAACCACTGCCTGTACTGCGTGGTGGCCCACGGTGCGATCGCCCGGATCCGGGCACGCAACCCCCGGATCGCCGACCAGGTGGCGACTGACTGGCGCAGCGCCGAACTCGATGACCGCCAGCGCGCGATCCTGGAGGTCGCCGTCAGGTTCGCGGTCGAGCCGTGGACGGTCAATGACGAGGTCCTGGGCTCGCTGCACGCGCACGGCCTGACCAACGATGACATCTGGGATGTCGGCTCGATCAGCGCCTTCTTCGCCATGTCCAACCGGCTGGCCCACCTGACCAGCACGATGCCGAACGACGAGTTCTACCTCATGGGCCGCGTGCCGCGGACGCCGTAGCCGTCAGGCGGTGACGTCACTGCGCAGGAGGACCACCATGGCCGCCGTGATCGCGGCGACAAGGTAGACAGCGCCGAGGGCGAGCCCGTGCCCGTAGCTCACGCCCTCGGCGCCACCGGACGCGACCGCCATGATCGACTGGCCAGGCAGCCACTGCTGAGTGCTGGGCACGATGCGGGTGACGATGTTCTCGACGGCGATAAGCCACGCGAAACCGACGATGACCGCGAACACCGCTGACCGGACGAACTGACCCAGGGCCATTCCGAGCACGCTGTAGCCGACCACCGCGAGCGCGAGGTCGCCGAGTTCACGGAACAGGTCACCCAGTCCCGTCCCGGTGAACCAGGCACCGGTCGGGACACCGCGGCTGTGCGCGGCCACCACCGCCGCGAGCAGCGCGATGACCGCGGCGACGCAGAGCGCGAGCAGCAAGAAGGTCACCACGCCGGGCAGCATGGCCGCCCTCGCGACACCGAGGACCGGGCCGTTCGGCTGGGCGAGCTGACGCAGCGACACGATCCCGCCGTTCGCCGATGCCTGGGAGAACACCAGGACCACGAACAGCGAAGCCGCGGCAGCCAGCCCGAGGAAGGTCGACCAGAGCAGCGTCGGCCGCCGCAGCTTGGTCCACTCGCTGGTAAACGCGGCCCACGTCATCGGATCGCTCCCATCTCCTGGCCATCTGTCACATCGGCCGATCTCGAACCGGTCAGCGCGAAGAACGCCCGCTCCAGGCTGCGGGTCCGCTCACCGAGCCGACACAGGGTGATCCCGTTCTGCGCGGCGAGCCGGTTCACCTCCGCCGCGCTGATACCGGACTCCTCCACGAGCAAGACACCCGCCGTGTCCCCTGGTGTCACCGTGCAGCCGGCCGGCCCGATCATCACCACGTAGTCGCAGATCTGCTTCATCTCCGAGATCAGGTGGCTCGAGACCAGCATGGCCGCCGCGATACCGCCGCTGCTTCATTCCCAGTGAGTACGACCGGTACCGGTCCCCCGCCCGGGCCAGCAGGCCGGACCGCTCCAGGACCGGGTCGACGGCGGCTTGCGGAAGCCGCCCCAGGCGGGCGAGCGCCTTCAGGTTCTCCCGGCCGCTCAGCTGAGGGTAGAACGCGGGCGCCTCGATGAGCGCCCCCACCTTGTCCAGGTAGGTCGCGGGCTCGGCCAGGCTTCCGCCCAGGATCGTTCCGCTCCCGGACGTCGGGCGGACCAGGCCCAGCAGCATCCGGATCGTGGTCGTCTTGCCGGCCCCGTTCGGGCCCACGAAGCCGCAGACCGACCCCGACGGGATGGCCAGCCCCACGTCGTCCACCACCGTGCGGTCACCGAAACGCTTGGTCAGTCCGGTCGTCGACACGGCCAGCGGCCCGGCCGGCCGCTCGCCCGTCCGGTGTATCGCCTGATCCATCACCATGCCGGAACCCTAATGACGCGGGCACCCAGGCCGCGCCGGTCATCTCCGGATGTCATCCTCTGGGCACCGGAGCTCCTCCTCCGGGTGGACCGAGGCTGCTCGCAAGGACAGCCGGTGAAGGGCGCGTGCGTAGCGGTGCCAGTGGTCCCGCATCGCCGCACCGGTCAGGGCCAGCGCGGCCGCCGCGATGGCGTACCAGGCGACGGTCATCCCGTGGGCGGTGGCGGGCGGTTCGGTCAGGACCCGGCTGGCGACGGGCACGTACCAGGCGAACGCAATCGCGGTGAGGGTGACGGGGGCGGCGATGGCCCCGCCGAGGTCGGCGTAGCGGGAGCGATCGACGCAGGCGGCGGCGGCCACGGCGAGCAGGCACCACCCGGTGAGCTGGGCTGCGAGCGGGTAGACGGCAGGCGGCTTGACGGGGGAATGCGGCGGGATGGTGTGGGCCATGATGCGCAGCTGTGCCCAGCCGGTGACGGCCAGGACGGGAGCGGCCAGCAGGAGGTGGCCGGCCGGGGCCACCCAGCTCGCGACGGGAGTGACCTGGGACACCGGCCGGAACCAGGCGCGGGGCACGAACGCCAGCGCCGCGACGGCGGGCAGGAAGGCCAGGCGGACCGCGGCCTGGCTGAACGGCCGGTGGGAGCCGTCGGCGACGTGCGCCACGACATAGAGGACGCCGGTGCCGGCCAGGCAGCCGGTGATCAGCGTGACCCATGGCATCGTCCGGGCGATGTGCCGGGCGAGCAGGGGCAGCGGGCTCAGCTGGTACATAGCGGGTTCTGCGGCGGATTGCCCGGTGCGGACACGGTGGCCATTCCGGGCCCGGGAAGCAGCGGTTTCGGGACGGCCGGCATCGGCAGGCCGAGCGCGGCGGCGAGCTGGGCATCGGTGGTGTGCCAGTTCACCCAGTGCGGCCAGGCGGCCTGCAGGGCACGGCTCACCTGCTGTCCGGGCAGCCGCGACATCGCGGTGGCCAGCAGGTACCCGGCCTCGGTCGTCTGGGTGCCGACCGAGGCCAGGACGTTCATGCTCACGCTGGGATAGTTCCAGGTGAAGATCATTTCCCCGCGCACCATGACGACCGCGTGGCCGCCGTCCGGGCCGGTCAGGCCGGACCGGAGCGCCGCGGGCGAGGGGCGGGTGGCCTGGATGGCCAGCCAGATCGCGATCGCCTCCCGGGCCTGATCGAGCGGCACGCACAGCTGGCCGCGGGTGGCGGCCGGAGTGGCAGTCGGCAGGCGCACCGCCCATTCGGCAGCGGCCAGGGCCAGGCCGAAACGCGCCTCGGCCAGCTGGGCGCCGGCGGGCCAGGAGCCGACCGTCAGGTAGACCGCCGACGCGGGGGCGGCGGCGCTATAGCCCGGCGCGTTCTGCATTTCCTCGTTCCACCGGGCCACCTGCCGTTGCGGATGGCCGTGGGTGAGGGCGGGATCGGGGAATACCGGTGCGGCCTGCCTGACCGTCAGCAGCTCGGCGAGCCGGACCGGCAGGCGGGCGAGCACCGCGCTGACGGGAGCCTGGATAGCGGGCAGCTCCGGGCCGAAGCCCGGGTAGAGGCAGTACCGGGCCTGGCCGGCCGCGGTGCAGGGCTGCACCGCGGCCGGGTCGGCGGCCTCGGTGACCAGGTGGTTCAGCTCGCTGGCGGGGATGGGCCGCAGTTGCGCGGCCCCGGCCAGGCAGATCGCGGCCGCTGCCACGATGCCTGCGCTCGCCAGCAGGCCGCGGGCCCGGGCGCTGCGCGTGGTCACCGCGAGCGCGGCGACCCCGGCCAGGACGGCGACCCCGGCCAGTTCCGCGGCGTGTGCCCCGGCCGGAGGGTATCCGGCCGGGGGGCCGGGCAGGCTGCCGAGCTGACCTGGCTTGACCCACGGGTAGAGCCAGCTGGACGGCCCCGACAGGTTGTTGGATTGCTCAAGGGGAACGAACAGCGCCAGGGCGGCGAGCACTCCGGCCAGCGGATGCGGGAACCGCGTGCCGATCGCGATTCCGGCCGCGCCGGCCGCGATGACGAGCAGCAGCCCGGCGGCCAGGGCCGCGACGCCCGGGGTGCCGATGGGGGCGAGCAGTTCCACCGTGACGACGGTGCCGCCGATCAGCAGCAGGCTGGCGGGCACCACTCCCAGCAGGCCGGTCAGGTGGCCGAGAGTGCGGGTGGCGGCGGTGGCCGGGAAGCTGGCGTACAGATCGGCCATGAGGTCCCGCCGGGGGCGCCCGGCGGCTAGCTGCGCGGCGATGAGGACGGTCATGGCCAGCAGAAGCTGTCCGTAGCCGATCTCCCAGGAGACGTTCCACCACACCGGTTCGGCCGGACGGATGGTGATCCAGATGACCAGGCCGCCGGCCAGCAGCCCGGCCAGCACGACGATGCTGCGGAAGAGCAGCCATGCTTCTGCCCTCGCCAGGCTCAGCACCATCCGCAGCCTCACGATGGCGGTCACCGCGCGCCGGCCGCGCAGGACAGCATGAGGTAGCCGTCTTCGACCGTCGGCGTGACCGGCTCGGCGCCGGCCGGCGGCTGATCGCCGATGTGCCGCCACCGGCCGTCGCCGCCGCGCCAGGACAGATGCGCGCGCTCGTCGCGCTGGTCCGCCGCCCACACCCGGTCGGCCGCGGTGGCGGCGAGTTCGGACGGGGTGCCGGCGACGTGGACGCGTCCGGAGAGCAGCACCACGACCTGGGGGCAGATCGCCGCGATGTCGTCAGCCTGGTGGGTGGACAGCACGATCACCGGGTCACCGGGCAGGCCGGACAGGAGCTCCCGGAACCGCAGGCGCTGCTCAGGGTCGAGCCCGGCCGTCGGCTCGTCGAGGATCAGCAGGTCAGGGTGGCCGAGCAGAGCCTGAGCGATCCCCAGTCGCTGCCGCATGCCGCCCGAGAGGGACCGTATCCGCGCGCGGGCGCGGTCTTCCAGCCCGACGGCGGCCAGCACCCGGGCCACCTCCTGCGCGCGGTCGTGCCGCTCGGTGATCTCCTTCAGGATCGCCACGTAGTCCAGGAACCGGGCGACCGTGAAGTGCCGGTGATAGCCGAGCTCCTGGGGAAGGTAGCCGAGCCGGCGGCGGATCTCGATCCGTTCCGCGGTATCGCCGGGGTCGAGGCCGAACACCGACACGCGGCCGGCGTCGGCCTCGTTGACAGTGGCCAGGATGGACAGCAGCGTGGTCTTGCCTGCCCCGTTCGGTCCGAGTAGGCCGGTGATCCCCCGCCGCAGGATGAGATCGACCTCGGCCAGCGCCCGGGTTGGTCCGTACCGCCGGGACAGGCCGTCGACGCGGACGGCGGCGGTCTGCATGGCCAGGTTCATCTCGTCCATCCCAGCTCGAAGCGGTCACGGCGTATGAGCAGTACCAGGGCCGAGGCGACGATCACGGCGGCGCACGCGGACTGGGCGTCCCGCTGAACGACGGCCAGCGGAACGTGCCCCTGCGCCAGCAGCACGACCGGCAGCGCCCACAAGACACCGGCCGTGACGGTCGCGGCGCGCGGGTCCATGACCGTCGCCGCCGCGAGCGCGAACGCGCACAACGCCAGCGACGGCAGCAGCAGCGCGGCCGGCAGCCAGCCCGGGCCTGGCAGGACGAACGCGGCGCCGACCACCGGGACCAGCGCGACGGCCAGCGCGCAGGCCGTGCGGACCA
The DNA here is from genome assembly GCA_025934635.1 of Streptosporangiaceae bacterium. The sequence goes on from JAICWX010000207.1 coordinate 14,420, forward strand.
GCAGCAAGGCGAAACCGGAGAACGGGGCCGCGGCGGCCAGCTGGTGGGCCGGATCGAACCTGGGCAGGAACGCCGCCGCCACTCCCGCCAGCACCAGCAGCGGCGCCACCAGCAGGAACGGGACCACGGCGGCGAGGTCCCGGTCGATGGCACGGCCCGCGCGGCCGCCGCCCGAGATCCAGCCGTACCTGACGGCCGCGGCTTCCCCGGCCACCGCGGCGAGCACTCCCAGCACGGAAAGCAGCCAGGACCGGCGCAGGGATGGGGTCGCCGCGAGCAGCCGGAGCAGGTAGTCAGGAACACCGCACCGGCCGAGCAGGCGCCGCGCCCGCCCGCCGTCACCGACCGCCACGCGGATCAGCAGGGCCGACCGGTTACGCGCCAGCCGCCCGGCATCCACCTGCGCGGACAGTGCCGAGCGGCAGGCCGCGCACCCGGTCAGGTGGGTCTCCACCGACCAGCGGGCCACTGGGTCGACCGCTCCGGCCGCGTAGCTGGCCAGCAACTCTTTTCCTGCATGCTGACCGGCTCGGCCGGGACTTGAGCTCGTCATGATTCTCCCCAGGCTTCCCGGCGGGTTGCCGGCGTTCCGGATCCTGCGTTCGGCTCGGCGAGCGCGGCGCGGAGCGCCACCCGGGCCCGGTGGCAGCGGGACTTGACGGTCCCCTCCGCCACGCCCAGCAAGACGGCAGCTTCCGCGCAGGTCAAGCCGTCCAGCACCGTCGCCTCCAGGGCGCCGCGCAATTCCGGCGACAGCCCGGCCAGGGCCTGCCCCAGCCGACCGTGCTCAAGGCCGGCCAGCACCTGCTCCTCCGCCGAGACGACCAGTTGCGGCTGCCCGGCCCGCCCCGGCAACTGCCGCCGGGCGCCGCTCTCCCGGCGGATCGCGTCAATCAGCCGGCGGATGCCGATGCCCCAGATGAACGCGGCCACGTCGCCGCCGGCCCGGTAGGAGCCGGCTTCCCGCCACAAGGCCAGGAAGGTGTCCTGGATCGCGTGGTCGACGACATCCGGCATGGCGCAGCGCCGTGTCATCCGGACCGTCAGCCAGCCGGCGTGCCGGTCGTACAGCACGGCGAGCGACTCCTCACTGCCACGCGTCACGTCGCGCAGCAATGCGATGTCATCGCGATCCTCGGCCGGCTGGCTCATGCCCGCGGCCGTTCGCACACTCCCATGCTCTCTATGTCGTAGCGGCGGGCCCGTTCGGTTCCCGTCCGGAACAATAAACTCCGTCGGTCCTGGCTTGGCTGGGCGCGGCCGGGCTGATCGTCGAGGCACAGCTGCTGCTGGGGTCCGCCGATACCCGTTCGGGTGCACTGCTTTTCGCGCGCCGCCCGTCCTGGCTGCGCCTTACCTCATGAGCGCCGCCGCGACCCGCCGCGCCTCGCGCAGGCCGCTTTCGATCGCGCCGTCGACGAAGCCGCCCCACAAGCTCGCGTTGTCGCTCGAGGCGAAATGCACCACGCCCGCGGGCCGCTGCAGCCCGGCCAGGTCGCGGGTCAGCTGCCC
>JAICWX010000117.1 GCA_025934635.1 Streptosporangiaceae bacterium
CGCGACCTGCGCGCCCGGCCGGGAGAAGTTGAGCGCGAACGTGGGCATCTCGCCGCCCAGGTAGTTGACCCGGAACACGAGGTCGTCGGGCAGCGCGTCCGGGCTCCGCCACAGGATCCAGCCCACCCCCGGGTACACCAGGCCGTACTTGTGGCCGGAGGCGTTGATCGAGGCCACCCGCGGCACCCGGAAGTCCCACTCCAGGCCGGGCTGCAGGAACGGGGCGACGAAGCCGCCGGACGCCCCGTCCACGTGCACCGGGACATCGTGGCCGTGGTCGGCCTGCAGCTGGTCAAGGGCCTGGCTGATCTGCAGCACCGGCTCGTAGCTGCCGTCCATAGTGGAGCCCATGATGGCGACCACGCCGATGGTGTTCTCGTCGCACCGGTCCGCGGCCTCGGCGGCGCCCAGATGCAGCCGGCCCGGCACCATCGGGACGTAGCGCGGCTCGACCTGCCAGTACCGGCAGAACTTCTCCCAGCACACCTGCACGTTCGAGCCCATCACCAGGTTCGGCCGGGCCGCGTCGAGCCCGGCCGCCTTCTGCCGTGCCCGCCAGCGCCACAGCAGCGCCATCCCGCCGAGCATGCAGGCCTCGCTCGAGCCGGTGGTGGAGCAGCCGGTCGCCTGGCTGCCGGCCGGGGCATTCCACAAGCTGCTGAGGATGTTCACGCAGCGCCGCTCGAGCTCGGCGGTCTGCGGGTACTCGTCCTTGTCGATCATGTTCTTGGCGGCGCACTCCGCCATCAGCAGCTCGGCCTCGGGTTCCATCCAGGTGGTGACGAACGTGGCCAGGTTGAGCCGGGCGTTGCCGTCGAGGATGAGCTCGTCCCGGACGACCTGCAGCGCGGTGCGCGGCAGCACGCCGTGCTCGGGCAGCCGGTACCGCGGGATCTCGCGGTTCAGCTCGCCGACGTAGACCGGGTTGACCTCGACTCCGTCATCGCGGATCGACTCGTCCACCTGGGTGTGCAGCGGCATGGATCTTCTCCCGTCTCCCTGGAGGTTCTTCGGGCCGTCCCGGGCAGGCCGTGGCGGGTTCTCCAGCGGCCAGGCTAACGCCCTCGCCGTCGTCCTTCAGGCAGCGGAGCATCACCAGGCCCGCCACGACGTACCCGGCGCCCTGGATAGCCAGGACCGGGACGATGCCCGCGACCCGGCTCAGGTAGCCCGCGCCCAGCGTGCCGGCCAGCACGCTGACCCCTTCCAGGGCGTTCAGGGCGCCGAACACCCGGCCCCGGTAGGAGTCTTGGCTGCTGCGCTGGAACAGCGTGATCAGCCCGGCCAGGGTCAGCGCGCCCGGCAGGCCCGCCAGGACCATCCCCGCGATAGCGGGCCAGACGGCGACGTAGCCGAGGGGGTAGAGAAAGATGGCCAGGTCCACGAGCCCGAAGACGACAGCCCCGCCGCCCAGCAGGCGGGCCGCCCGGATCCGGTGACCGGACGAGGCGGCGGCCATCCCCCCGGCGATGCCGCCGACCGCCTGGGCGGCCAGGATGAAGCCGAGATCCTGCGGGCTCCCGTGCAGCACGCGCTCGACGAAGGGGGTGAACAGCGTGCTCATGGTGCCCTCGCCGACGCTGGTGACCAGCGCGAAAATCATCAGCAGGCGCAACGTCCGGTGCTGCGTGGCCAGCCGGAGCCCGCCGCGCAGGTCCGCGCCGACCTGCGCCAGCCGGTCCCGGACCAGGCCGTCTTCCCGCGCCGCGGTGCGCCCGCTCGTCCGGACCAGGGCGAGCAGGGCCGCCGAGGCCAGGAAGCTGGCCGCGTCGGCGGCGGTCACCACGATGATGCCGCCGGCCGCGGCGAGCACGCCGCCGAGCGCCGAACCCGCCAGCCGGGACACGTTCGCTACCTGGCCGCTCACCGCGTTGGCCGTCAGGAGCTCGCCCTCGGGCACCAGCCGGGGCACCATGGCCTGCTCGGCGGGGGAGAAGAACTGCTGGACGCAGCCTTCCCAGAACATCACGGCGAACACGATCCAGACCCGTCCCGCGCCGGTCACCAGGAGCAGCGGCAGCAGGCCCGCCGCCAGCAGGAAGTTGGCGGTGATCATCGTGCGCCGGCGGTCCCAGCGGTCGGCGAACACCCCGGCTACCGCGCCCAGCAGGACCTGCGGCGCGAAGGAGGAGGCCATCGTCAGCGCCGACGCCACCGTGGAGCCGGTGACCGCGTAGACCCGGTAGATCAGCCCGATCCTCAAGATCCAGTCCCCGGTCAGGGAGATGATCCCGGCCGAGAGCACCAGCCGCAGGTCGCGCCGTCCGGCCAGCATCCGCCATGTCGCCCGCATGTCAGTCCGTCCCGGGTTTGCCCGGCGGTCCGCCGGGCACCGCGAACAGCGTGAACGTGACCGGCACGGAGTCGGCCGGCCGGGAGGCCACGTCATCGATCGGCCGTTGGTCGATATACCGCCTCAGGACGGCGTCGATGGCCTCGTCGACCGCGGCCAGCTCGGATTGGGTCAGGTAGACGGTGGACTCCCCGATGCCGGAGTGCTCCCGCCACGCGGCCGGCCAGTCCTTGCGCCGCTGCTGCCAGTCCAGGAGCGCCTCGACGGCCCGCTCGGCCCTCAGCTGCTCCAGCACGCCGATCGCGACCGACCCCTCGGCCGTGTCCCGCGCCTGACCCCAGCTGTAGGAGGTCGCCACCAGCCGCCAGGGGCGTTCGCGGTGGTCCTTGCCCGCCACCTGCTCGACGAAGCCGTACTTGGCCAGCTGCCGCAGGTGGTGCGAGGCCAGCCCGTGACTGATGCCCAGCTCCCGCGCCGCCTCCGCGGTCGTGGCCCGGCCCAGCCGCCCGATGATCGACATCAGGTCGTGCCGCAGCGGATGGGCCAGCGCCCGGATCGCCACCGGGTCGTCGAGCAGCCGCCACCGCTGCCCGGACCGGCCGCCGCCAGCCTGCTCGTCCAGGCCGGGACCGGGCTCCGCAATACGTTCAGGATCAGATTCCAAGGACATGCTTGGAATCATGCGCCGATGTGGCACTAGATGTCAAGCACATGCTTGGAATGGCAGCCAACGCGATCGTGATGGGCGTTACCGGCCGGGCGTTCAAGCTGAACCGGGTGGCCGGGGCGCTCGAGTACGCATCGCACGAGCAGGCCGCGGGGCATCAGCCGAACGGTTGATGCCCGGCGGCCAGCCGGCCGGCCGGCCGGCCGGCCGCCGGGCGGGCCAGAGATGACCGCGCAGGCGATCCGCCGCCGGGGGGCGCCGGGCGAAGCTGGCTATGGCGCCACGGGGCGGCCAGACGAAAGCGAGGCACGGATGACAGCGGTCATCGAGGTGACGGGGCTCACCAAGCGTTACGGCGGCGTGGCCGTCGTGGACGGCATCTCATTCCACGTGGACCAGCGCGAGATCTTCGGCATCCTGGGGCCGAACGGCGCGGGCAAGACCACCGCGGTCGAGTGCCTGGAAGGGCTGCGGCGGCGGGACGGCGGCGAGGTCCGGATCCTGGGCCTCGACCCGCGGGCCGACGGCCGCCGGCTGCACCAGCGCATCGGCGTGCAGCTGCAGGAAACCCAATTGCAGGAGAAGCTGAAGGTGCGGGAGGCGCTCGAGCTGTACGCCTCGTTCTACCGGGACCCGGCCGACTGGCGCGAGCTGCTCGAACGGTGGGGGCTGGCCGGCAAGGCGGACACCACCTTCGCCAAGCTTTCCGGCGGCCAGAAGCAGCGCCTGTTCATCGCGCTGGCGCTGGTCGGGAACCCGGAGGTGGTGTTCCTCGACGAGCTGACCGCGGGCCTGGACCCGGGGGCCAGGCGGGCCACCTGGGACCTGATCAGGGCGGTCCGGGCGCAGGGTGTCACCGTCGTGCTGGTCAGCCACTTCATGGACGAGGTGGAGGAACTGTGCGACCGGGTCGCGATCCTCGAACGGGGGCGGATCGCGGCCCTGGACACCCCGTCCGGCCTGGTGGACCGGGCCGGCGGCGAGTACCGGGTCCGGTTCCGGCCGATGGCCGCGCTGGAGGAGCAGTCACTGGCCGCGCTGCCCGGCGTCGTCTCGGTCGCCCGCCGCGGTGACCAGGTCGACGTCACCGGTACCGGCGACTTCGCCAGCGCCGTCACCGCCGAACTGGCGCGCAGGCAGGTCCTGGTGGCCGACCTGCGGATCTCCGGACGCAGCCTGGACAGCGCCTACGTGACGCTGACCGGCCGGAGCATGGAAAGCTGAGGAAGGAAAATGAACGGATTCGGCAGGCTCACCCTCACCGAGACCAGGCTGTTCCTGCGCGAGCAGGCCGCGGCCATCGGCGTGTTCGGCCTCCCGGTGGCCTTGGTGATCGGGTTCGGGCTGATCCCGGGGTTCGGCGATCCGCAGAAGGGATTGTCGGGCCAGATCGGCACCGAGTACATCGCGTCCGTCAGCGTCGCCATCGTGCTGGCCATCCTCGGCCTGACCGGGGTGCCGATGGTCATCGGGCAGTACCGGGAGCGGGGCATCCTGCGCCGCCTGGGCGTTACCCCGGTGCGGCCGCTGAACCTGCTGCTGGCCGACCTGACCGTGTGGGCGGCCGCGGCGATCCTGTCGGTGGCGCTGGTCATCGGGGTGTCCCGGCTGGCCTACCACGTGCCCGCGCCGGGGGAGGCGGGCTGGTTCGTCCTGTCGCTCCTGCTCGGCATCGCCGCGCTGTTCTCGCTGGGCATGCTGGTGTCCGCGGTGGCGCCGTCGGCCCGCGCCTCGGCCGGCCTGGGCTGGCTGCTGTTCTTCCCGAACATGTTCTTCGCCGGGGTCTACTTTCCGACCGAGGAGATGTCGTCGGTGATGCGCCAGATCGGGAACTTCACCCCGCTCGGCGCGGCCCTGCACGCGGTGCGGGACAGCTGGATGGGGCTCACGCCCCGGCCCGAGTACCTGGGCATAATGGCGGTGTACGCGGTGATCTCGGCGGTACTGGCGGCGCGGTTCTTCCGCTGGGACCGGGCGTAGGAAGGGGATGGCGGTGACGGTGCGCACGCCGGACAGCGGCTTCGAGTCGCTGGAGAAGCGGTCCGAGTCCTTGTCGCGGATCATTCCGTACCTGCTGCTCACTATCCCGATGATCCCGTACGTGCTCTCGCAGCGCCCGACCCCGGGGGCCTTCGGCATCACGGCCGGCATCGCGGTCGCCGCCGGCGCCTGGGTCACGTGGCTGGTCGTCCTGCGGCCGGACTGCACGCAGCGGCCATGGCAGAAGCGGGTCTACTTCGTCGGACTGCTGGCGTTCATCACCGCGCTCACCTTCCGCAGCGGGTGGTTCGCGTTCTTCACCTGGATCGGCTTCCTGCATGCCTGGACATACCTGACCGGTGTGTGGCGGTGGATCGGCTGCGCGCCCGTGGCCCTGCTCATCGGCATGGCCCAGTCGGGGGGATTTCACCGGCCGACCACCTCCCTCGTGGTCATCTGGGTGCTGCTGGCCAGCGTCGACATGGTTCTCATCGGCGTCTTCACGTTGCTTGGCATGAAGACCGAGGAGCAGAACAAGGCGCGCAAGGGCATGATCGCCGAGCTCGCCGAGGCGAACCACCGGCTGGAGGAGATGATCGCCGAGAACACCGGCCTCCAGGCGCAGCTGCTCACCCAGGCCAGGGAGGCGGGCGCGGGGGACGAGCGGCAGCGGATGGCCCGGGAGATCCACGACACCCTGGCCCAGGGCCTGACCGGGATCGTCACCCAGCTCGAGGCGGCCCAGCAGACCAGCCGCGAGGACGAGCGCGAGCGGCGGATCGACAACGCCAAGCGGCTCGCCCGCGACAGCCTGGCCGAGGCCCGCCGTTCGGTCCAGGCGCTGCGGCCGCAGGTGCTCGAGGACAGCAGGCTCCCCGAGGCGCTGGCCGAGGAGGTGGCCCGTTGGTCGGCGACCAGCGGGGTGGCCGGCGAGGTGGAGATCACCGGGCAGGCGCGGCTGCTGCATCCGGAGGTCGAGGTGACGCTGCTGCGCGTCGCGCAGGAGGCGCTGGCCAACGTGGCCAAGCACGCCGGCGCCGCCCGGGCCGGGGTCACCCTGTCCTACATGGAGGACGTGGTGAGCCTGGACGTACGCGACGACGGCACCGGATTCGCGGTGACCGGGGGCAACAGCCACCTGAACGGGGACAGCCCGGCCTCGGGCGGCTTCGGCCTGATCGCGATGCGACAGCGGATGACCCGGCTGGCCGGGCAGCTGGAGATCGAATCGGAACCGGGGGCGGGCACGGCCGTGTCGGCCAGCCTGCCCGCCATCCCCATGGGAGAAGGCAAGTGAGCCAGATCATCCGGCTGCTGATCGCGGACGATCATCCGGTGGTGCGCGACGGGCTGCGCGGCATCTTCGAGGCCAGCGGCGAGTTCGAGGTCGCGGGGGAGGCGGCCAACGGCCGCGAGGCCGTCGACCGGGCCGCCGCGCTCCGTCCCGACGTCGTGCTGATGGACCTGCGGATGCCGGTGCTGGACGGGGTCTCCGCGATCAAGCTGCTCGCGGAGAAGGGCGTCGGGGCGCGGGTGCTGGTGCTCACCACCTTCGACACCGACACCGACGTGGTGCCCGCGATCGAGGCAGGTGCCACCGGCTACCTGCTGAAGGACTCCCCGCCCGACGAGCTGCTGCGCGGCGTCCGCGCCGCCGCCCGGGGCGAGGCCGTGCTCTCGCCCTCGGTCGCCACCCGGCTGCTGGGCCAGGTCAGGCAGCCTGCCAGGGAGCCGCTCAGCCAGCGTGAGCTGGACATCCTCGGGCTGATCGCGCAGGGCTGCTCCAACCGCGAGGCGGCGGCCCGCCTGTTCATCAGCGAGGCCACGGTCAAGACCCACGTCCTGCACGTCTACGCCAAGCTGGGCGTCAACGACCGGGCCGCCGCGGTGGCGGTCGGCTTCGAGCGGGGCCTGCTGCCGCGTCCCTAGTGATCTTTCCTGGTGTAGCGGCAGAACAGGAACCCGTCCTCGGCTAGCACGTGGACCAGGTCCAGCGGCAGGGGCCCGGCGGCGGGATCACCGCCGGCCACGATCCGGCCCGGCCCCGGGCCCGCCAGCAGCGGGCCGGTGGTCAGGCACAGCTCGTCGAGCAGGCCGGCCGCGAGCAGCTCGCCGAGCAGGTGCGGGCCGCCCTCGGCGAGCAGGCGGCGGTGGCCCCGCTCGGCCAGCGCGGCCACGGCGGCCTTGAAATCCACGCTCTCCTCGCCGGCGACGATCACATCGGCCCGCGGCTCGATGACGGCCCGGATGTCCTGCGGGGCACGTGCCGTGGTGATCACGATGGTGCGGGCGTCCGGCGGGGCCGCGGTGATCAGCGGGCTGTCCGGGTCGAGGTTGAGCCGCCGGGTGACCACCGCGATCGGCGGGGTCGGCGTGCGGCCCGATCGCAGGTCACGCCGGGCCTCGTTGAGCCTGGCCGGCTTGTAGCGCTCGGTCCGCACCGTCGCGGCGCCGACCACGATGACGTCGGACAGCGTGCGCAGCAGCGCGAACAGCCGCCGGTCGGTGTCCGACGACAGGCCGGCCGAGGCACCCTCGAGGCTGGCGGCGCCGTCGACGCTGGACACCATGTTGGCGCGCAGCCACGACCCGTCCGGATAGGCGTACAGGGCGGCCAGGTCGGGGTCGTCCTGGGGGGAGGGGAACAGCTGTCGCAGGGTCACGCCGTGGACCGTAGCACGACGACGGCGCGGTCGCGGACCTCGATCTCGTCCTTCGGCGGATGGGCCTGTCCGGGCTGGCCCGGGCGGGCGGTGTCGATGACGACCTCCCAGCCGGCCGCGTAGCCGGCCTCGGGCAGGGTGAAGGTGAGCGGGTTGCTGTGCGCGTTGAAGAGCAGCAGGAAGCTGTCGTCGCTGATCTTCCCGCCGCGCGGGTCGGGTTCGCTGATCGCGTCTCCGTTGAGGAAGACCGCCAGCGACTTGGCGTAGCTGGCGCCCCAGTCCTCGTCCGTCATCACCCCGCCGGCCGGGGTCAGCCAGACGATGTCGCCTTTCTCGCCGCCCGGCACCTGGCCGGTGAAGAACCGGCGCCGCCGGAAGACCGCGTGGTCACGGCGCAGGCCGGCCAGCGTCTCGGTGAACTGCAGCAGGTCCTGCTCGGCCGCGGCCACGCCCCAGTCCAGCCAGGACACCGAGCTGTCCTGGCAGTAGGCATTGTTGTTGCCGCCCTGGGTGCGGCCCATCTCGTCACCGGCCAGCAGCATCGGGACGCCCTGCGACAGGAACAAGGTGACCAGGAAGTTCCGCTTCTGCCGGGCGCGCAGCTCGCTGATGGCCGGATCGCCGGTCGGGCCTTCGGCGCCGCAGTTCCACGAGCGGTTGTCGTCGGCGCCGTCCCGGTTGCCTTCGCCGTTCGCCTCGTTGTGCTTGTTGTTGTAGGAGACCAGGTCGTCCAGGGGGAAACCGTCGTGGCAGGTCACGAAGTTGATCGACGCGACCGGACGGCGGCCGCTGGTCGCGTACAGGTCGCTCGACCCGGTGAGCCGCGAGGCGAAGTCGGGCACGGTCGAAGGACGTCCGCGCCAGAAGTCCCGGACAGTGTCCCGGTACTTGCCGTTCCACTCGGTCCACAGCGGCGGGAAGTTGCCGACCTGGTAGCCGCCCTCGCCCACGTCCCACGGCTCGGCGATGAGCTTGACCTGGGAGACCACCGGGTCCTGCTGGACCAGGTCGAAGAAGGTGGACAGCCGGTCCACGTCGTGCAGTTCCCGGGCCAGCGCGGCGGCGAGGTCGAAGCGGAACCCGTCGACGTGCATCTCCAGGACCCAGTACCGCAGCGAGTCCATGACCAGCTGCAGCGAGTGCGGGTGCCGGGCGTTCAGGCTGTTCCCGCAGCCGGTGTAGTCCAGGTAGCGCCAGCGCTCGGAGTCTGACAGGCGGTAGTAGGCGGCGTTGTCGATGCCGCGCAGGGACAGCGTGGGTCCCATGTGGTCGCCCTCCGCGGTGTGGTTGTACACCACGTCGAGGATGACCTCGATTCCCGCCTCGTGCAGCGCCTTCACCATCGACTTGAACTCGCCGACTTGCTCACCGCGCTGCCCGGCCGAGGAATACCGGTTGTGCGGGGCCAGGAACCCGATCGTGTTGTAGCCCCAGTAGTTGGTAAGGCCGCGCCCGACCAGGGACTTCTCGGCGACGAACTGGTGTACCGGCATCAGCTCGACCGCGGTCACGCCGAGCCGCTGCAGGTGCCCGATGACCGCGGGATGAGCAACCCCGGCGTAGCTGCCGCGCTGGGCCGCCGGGACCTCCGGGTGGCACAGCGTCAGCCCGCGCACGTGCGCCTCGTAGAGGATCGTCTCGTGGTAGGGGGTCTGCGGGGCCCGGTCGTTGCCCCAGTCGAAGAACGGGTTGATCACCACGTTCTTGGGCATGTGCGGCGCGCTGTCGGTGGTGTTCCGCTTCCTGGGGCTGGCGAACTGGTAGTCGAACAGCGACTCGTCCCAGCGGACGTCACCCTCGACTGCCTTGCCGTACGGGTCGAGCAGCAGCTTGGAGCCGTCGCAGCGCAGCCCGCGCGGCGGGTCGTGCGGTCCGTGCACGCGGTAGCCGTAGCGCTGCCCCGGCGCGATGCCCGGCAGGTAGCCGTGCCAGACGAAGCCGTCAATCTCGGTGAGCTCGACCCGGGTTTCCGCCAGCGCGCCCTTATCGTCGCCGGCCTCGTCGAATAGGCAGAGTTCCACACGCTCCGCGACCTCGGAGAAGAGGGTGAAATTCGTGCCCCATCCGTCCCATGTCGCACCAAGCGGGTATGGCGTTCCCGGCCAGATACGCATTCGCCCCCTTTGGCGGCCTTACGGGTCGCGTCCGGCCAGCGGCCGACTCTGCCGGGTCAGCGTATGCCCGGAGGGACGTACGATACCGGATCGTGACCAGCTGATCGGGGTTCCCCGGTTTTCCCGGGGTCCATCCGGAGTTTTACCCAGATTTGCGCGCCCGATTACGCAGCGGTGCGCCTCCGTGATCCAATTTCTGCGAACCGGTCCAGCAGCACGTCGGCCACCTCGGTGCAGGCGCCGAGCGCGGGGGAGACGGCCGCGGCGCCGGCCGTCAGTGCGGCCTGGCGGATCCGGTCGGCGAAGAGGCCGGGTGCGAGCAGGTACGTGGCCACCACGACCCGCGGCGCACCGTCCCGCAGCAGGTGAGTTACCGCCGTCGCGGGGCAGGGGGCGGCGGCCGAGGCATAGGCCGGCCGGACCGTGCGCCACCCGGCCCGGGCCTGCCACTGCGCCGCCAGCCGGGCGATGGTGGCGTTGGCCTCGGGATCGCTGGAACCGGCCGACGCGAGGACGACCGCGGTGCCGCCGGGGTCCGCGTGCGCGCCGGGATCGGCCTCGGCCAGCCGGCGGTCGAGCGCGTCGAGCAGCAGCGGGTGCGGGCCCAGGGTGGCGCCGTAGCTGACCCGCGGCCCGCGGGACTGCGGCAGCCGGGCCAGCATGCGGGGGATATCGGTCTTGCTGTGGAACGCCGCGGTCAGCAGCAGCGGCAGCACGGTGATCTCGCGGTCCGCCTCGATCGTGCCCAGGACCTGCGGCAGCGACGGCGGGGCGTGGCCCAGGAAGGCGGTGCGCAGGTCCAGGCCGGGCGAGCGCTCCCGGGCCACCGCCGCCAGTTCGGTGACGGTGGCCGAGGCCCGCGGATCCTGGCTGCCGTGCGCGACGGCGACGAGGACTCTGCTTGCTCCGGGGGAGACGAAACCCTGCTCCCCCCCGCGCCCCCCCGCGGGAAGCTCACGCATGGATGCCGCATTCGGTCTTGCCGGTGCCGGCCCAGCGGCCGCTGCGCGGGTCCGCGCCCGGCTCCACGCGCAGCGTGCAGGTCGAGCAGCCGATCGACGGGTAGCCGTCGTAGACCAGCGGGTTCACCAGGATGCCCTGCTCGGTGATGAAGTCGTCGACCTGCTTCTGGGACCAGCTGACGATCGGGTTGACCTTGACCATCTCGCGCCGGTCGTCCCACTCCACGACCTGGGCCTGCCGGCGGTTGTTCGTCTCGTCCCGGCGCACGCCGGTGATCCAGGCGTCGTAGTTGGTCAGCGACCGCTCCAGCGGCTCGACCTTGCGCAGGTAACAGCACAGGTCCGGGTTGCGCCCGTACAGCCGGGGGCCCAGCGCGGCGTCCTGTTCGGCCACCGTGCGCGACGGGGTCACGTTGACCAGGTGGATCGGGTACACCGCCTCGACGGCGTCCCGGGTGCCGATGGTCTCGGCGAAGTGGTAGCCGGTGTCGAGGAAAACCACGTCGATGCCGGCGTGGACGGCCGAGGCGAGATGGATGATCACCGCGTCGGTCATCGACGAAGTGACGCATATCCGCTCACCGAACGTGTCGACCGCCCAGCGAATTACCTCTTCGGCCGGCGCGTCGGCGAGGTCCTCGGCAGCCTGTTCGGCGAGGGTTCGCATCTGCTCGGGGTCCTCCAGGGTGGTCCGCTGCGCCAGGCCGCGCGTTACGACGGGGATCACAGTGTGACTCCTATTCCGGCAAAGCGTAGCTGGAAACTGCGGGTGCAACTGCGGCAGTGCCATTCACCGTCCGCAGAACCTTGCGGTTCGAGGTCTTCCTCGCCGCAGTAAGGGCAGTAGAACGGAACGGCCCGGTTACTCACGAGAGCTCCTCGTCACTAGCACGCGCGGTCCAGGTAGCGAAGCTCTCGCCGGGCTCGCGGGCCGCGTCGAACCGGCGCAGCACCCGCTCCACGTAGTCCGGCAGTTCCTCGGCCGTGGCCTTGAGCCCGCGTACCTTGCGCCCGAACCCGGAGGCCGTACCGTCGCCGCCGTTCAGGCTGCCGCCCAGGTGGATCTGGAAGCCCTCGACCTGCTGGCCGTCCGGCCCCGTGACCAGGGAGCCCTTGAGTCCGATGTCAGCGGTCTGGATCCGGGCGCAGGAGTTCGGGCAGCCGTTCACGTTGATGGTGACCGGGACGTCGAACCCGGGCAGCCGCCGCTCGAGCTCGCTGATCAGGTCGGCGGCACGGGCCTTGGTCTCGACGATGGCCAGCTTGCAGAACTCGATGCCGGTGCAGGCCATCGTGTGCCGGCGGAACGCGCTGGGCACGGCGGGCAGGCCGGCCTGGTCCAGCTCAGCCACCAGTTCCGCGGTGCGCTCCGGCGGCACGTCGAGGATGACCATCTTCTGCTCGGTGGTGGTGTGCACCCGGCCGCTGCCGTACCGGGCGGCCAGGTCGGCGATGACGTCGAGCGTGTCGGCCGACAGGCGGCCCACGGTGGGCGCGAAGCCGACGTAGTAGTTCCCGTCCCGCTGGGCGTGGACCCCTACATGGTCGCGGATCCCGCCGCGGGGCGCATCCGGGGCCGGGCCGTCCGCCAGCGCGTAGCCGAGGTACTCCTTCTCGAGGATCTCCCGGAACCGTTCCGGGCCCCAGTCCGCCACGAGGAACTTGATCCTGGCCCGGTGCCGCAGCCGCCGGTAGCCGTAGTCCCTGAACAGCCCGGTCACGCCCGCCCAGACCTCGGCGGCCTGATCCGGCCGGACGAAGGCGCCAAGCCGCTTGCCGATCATCGGGTTGGTGGACAGGCCGCCGCCGACCCACAAGTCATAACCGATCTCGCCCTGGCCGTTGACCACGCCGACGAGCGCGATGTCGTTGATTTCGTGGATGGCGCACTGGGCCGCGCAGCCGCTGATCGCGGACTTGAACTTGCGCGGCAGGTTGGAGAACGCGGCGTCGCCGATGTACTGGCTGGCGATCGCGGCGATCTCGGCCGTTCCGTCGATGATCTCGTCCGCGTCGATGCCCGCCAGCGGGCAGCCGAGGATTACCCGCGGGGTGTCGCCGCAGGCCTCGGTGGTGGACAGGCCTACCGACTCGAGCGCCTCCCAGATGTCGGGGACGTTCTCGATCTCGATCCAGTGCAGCTGGATGTTCTGCCGGTCGGTCACATCCGCGGTGCCGCGCGCGTAGCGGCGAGAGATGTAGGCGATGACCCGCAGCTGGTCGTTGGTCAGCCGGCCGCCGTCGATGCGGACCCGCAGCATGAAGTAGCGGTCGTCGAGCTCCTCGGGCTCGAGCACTGCGGTCTTGCCGCCGTCGATCCCGGGCCGGCGCTGGGTGTAAAGCCCGTACCAGCGCATCCGGCCACGCAGGTCGGCCGGGTCGATCGAGTCGAAGCCGTACTTCGAGTAGACGTCGATGATGCGCTGGCGGACATTGAGCCCGTCCTCGTTCCGCTTGTTTTCCTCGTTCTTGTTGAGCGGCTCGCGGTAGCCGAGTGCCCACTGGCCCTCGCCGCGTTTACGCTTCGCCCCAGTTGCGACTGGCATGTTAAAAGCGGTTCCTTCAGGTCATGGACGCGCGCGTCACGACCTGGGGGCTCCGCTGGCCGCCCCGCTCAGCGCGCCATTTCTGGCACGGTCAAGCCGCGGGGTTCAGCGGGATGGCGCCCGGAATCGCGCGCGCGCCCTGGTTTCAGACAAACCGGGCCGGCGATTATCGGGCAGGTAGACAGATGGCACTGCGGACCCGCAGGAAGTCGACGTGCCGTCGCACGACGAGCAGCGGGTCCGTAACACTCATGAATCCAGGATCACATGTAACGAACCGGACTGTCCAGGCACCGTCCGGCATGTGGACGGTCCCGCAGTTCGGATCGGCTGGCACACGGATGGCAACCCGCCGCTGGCGGCGGCTATTCCCGCTTTGGCCTCAGCCCAGCGGAGCGAGCCGAGCGGGAGGCTGCGGGCCGGGCTGTTCGTCCCGGTCTGCGCCGGGTACATCCCGGGCATGCGCCGGGGCGAGTACGCACTCCCGTTTCCGGACCGGCAGGCGGCCGGGACGCTGCTCGCGGACCGGCTCGCCCGCGCCGTGGCCCTCGCGGACTGGGCCGGGCGGATCGTGGTGCTGGCCCTTCCCCGGGGCGGAGTGGCCGTGGCAAAGCAGGTTGCCGCCCGCCTGGACGCGCCGATGAGCGTCATCGTGACCCGCAAGATCGGCTACCCGCGCCAGCCTGAGCTCGGCGTGGGCGCCATCGCGGAGGGCCTGCCTGCGGTCGTCTACGACGACGGCCTGCTGACCCGGCTATCGCTGTCCCCGGCCGGTCTCGCCCCGGTCGTGGCCGCCGAGCGGGCCGAGCTGACCAGGCGGGTACAGGTATACCGGGGCGGGCGCCCGCTGCCGCCGGTAGCCGGGCGGTGCGTGATCGTGGTCGACGACGGCCTGGCCACCGGCGTGACGGCGCGAGCCGCGCTGCGCTCGCTGCGTGCGGCCCAGGCGGCTCGCCTCGTCCTGGCGGCCCCGGTCGCGGCGCCGGCGGCGGCCGAGGAGATGAGCACGGAGGCCGACCAGGTGATCATCTTGGCGGTGCCCCGCCGGTTCCGGTCCGTGGGGCAGTGCTACGAGTCCTTCGGCCAGCTCACCGACGCCGATGTCCTGGCCCTGCTGAGGTGAGCGCTGCTGAAATTGAACCGACGGGTCTCCCCGTGCTCGGGGAGACCCGTCGGTTAAGCGGTGTGCCCGCGTGGCCTAGGCGGCGTTGGCGCGGCGCATGCGGCGGCGGCGCTCGGCCGAGCGCTCATCCTCGTTGAGGCCGCCCCATGTGCCGTACTTCTCGGGGCGTGACACCGCGTAGTTCAGGCATTCGAGCCGAACTGGGCAAGCGGCGCAGACCCCCTTGGCCTTACGCTCCCTTATCTCGCGCTCCGGCTGGCGTTCACCGTCCGGGCCGAAGAAGAGCAGCAAGTCCTCGCCCTTGCACGCGGCAGCATCTTGCCACCCCCAGTTCGGGCGGGGAAGCACAGCCGACTGCCGACGTACCTGAGACATGGATCAATCTCCTCAACCAAGATGCATCAAATAGTGCGTTACAGTGGAGCGGCAGGCTCGTGAGCACGCGAACCTGTCCCTGCCCGGAAGCCTCCGTTGCAAGATACAACGCGTCTTCGCGGCGTGGTGTTCCCATGCACGGATACGGTGACCCCGTAAGCAAGTGGTTACCATATCGAACGGCTGGCCCCAGCGTGTCGGTTCACCCGTCCTGCCAAACCACCACGCGGGCCGCAGCAAGCCTGCCGATAATGATGCCATCAGCAGCAGCGGTCTTGCACGCGGGGTGGCGAAATTCCCTACCTGAATTCCGGCCTGCAGCTAGCCTGCTGTTCAGTGGTGGTGACGAACTGGACATAGGGAAGGGAGCAAGGCCACGATGGGCACCATGTCAGCGTCGGACGCGGCGCCGCTGCCCCGGCTCGGCGAAGTCTTCTTCGACGTGCGCGGCAGCTCCCGCAGCATGCGCCTGAGCTGGTACTCCGACACCGGGGTCTCGGTCTTCAGCATCTGGCAGGGCGGCACCTGCACCGGCACGTTCCGGCTTCCGATGGAGGAGCTGCCGCGGCTGATCGACGCGCTGCAGCGCGGCGCGCAGCCGCCGCCTGACCCCCGGGGTGCCGGAGCCTATGCCAGCCAGCTGCCCGGCGCGCCGACCGACCCGAGGCTGACGGCCCTTCCCGGCGGGTACGGCGGCCGTGACGTGGACTACAACGGCCCGGCGACCGGTGATTTCCGCGCGCTGCGCCCGGACGACTCGGCCGGCCCGATGGCGTACAGCCCGTCCGCTCAGCGTCCCCAGATTGCCCAGGCCGCCCCGGCTCCGCGGGCACTGCCGCCGGGCCCGCTAGCGCTGCCCCCGGGTCCGACGTCGGCTCCGGCGAGTCAGGCGTCGCAGGGAGCACAGGAGTATCCCGCGGACTACTCCGAGTCGTACTACTCCGACCAGCAGCGCTACCCCGAGCCGCGGGCTGGCCACCGCCGGCTTCCGGATAACGGTTACGGTGAACCCGCCGGCGGTTACGGTGAACCCGCCAGGTCCTACAACGGCGGCCAGTACGCCGAGACCGGCTACGCCGAGCAACCCCAGTACGCCGAGCAGCCCCAGTACGGGGAGCAGCCCCAGTACGCCGAGCCGGGCTACGCTCAGCCGGGATACCAGGACCGCGCTTACGGCGACCAGGCGGGATACGGAAGCCAGCAGTCGGCCTACGGCTCCGAGCCGGGCCACGGCACCGAGCCGGCGTACAGCGCTGAGCCGGGGTACACCGCCGAGCCGGGGTACAGCGATCGCGGGTACGGCGCACCGAGCTACCCCGATCAGGGGTACGGCTACTCCGGCCATGACTACGCCGGACAGAGCCAGGGCCAGGGCTATACCGGGAGCGGATACGACTCCCAGGGCTACTCCGGGCAGTACGCCGATCAGCCGCAGTCCGGGCCGGGATACTCCGCCCAGGAGTACTCTGCCCAGGGGTATGGCGATCACGGCTACGGCAGCTCGCCGGCGGCCGGCGCTGACCAGGGCTACTTCTCTCCTTCCGCGTCGAACCAGTCCTCGCCTTCCTCCTCATACCAGGGCCAGCAGCATGACAGCGGGTCCTACCAGGGGGAGGGGTACGGCGCGGACTCCTACTCCAGCCGGGGCTACGACAGCTCAGCACCGGGCTACGACAGCAGTTCGTACGACAGCAGCGCCTACGACAGCAGCGCCTACGACAGCCGCGCCTACGACAGCCGCGGATACCCGGCGCCTGGTTACCAGGGGCAGGAGCAGCCGGGCTACGCCGAGGAAAGCTACCAGGGCCAGCACTACCGCGACCAGGGCTACCAGGACCAGGGATATCAGGGTCAGGGGTACGACGAGCAGCACTACCAGGACCCGAACCAGAGCGCCGTGGCCGGGCACGGGTACGAGGACTACGGCTACCCGGACCAAGGTACCGGCCAGGGATACGAGGCGGCTGGCTACCCCGAGTCCGGGTACGCGAATCAGGCCTACCCCGGCTACGGCGACCAGCGGTACCAGGAACAGGGTTACCAGGAGACCGACGCGCCGGCCTACCCGGACCAGGGATACAGCGAATACGGCTACGGCGGCCAGGATCACCGGGCCGCGGGCGACGCCGGGTCCTACGCCGCGGGCGACGCCGGGTCCTATCCGGATCAGGGCTACAGCACGTTCGGCTACGGCGGGCAGGAGCAGTCCTACCGCGGCGGTGCTGGCCAGCACCAGGCCGGCCAGCACCAGGGAAGCCAGCACCAGGGAAGCCAGCCCCCGGCAGGCCAGTACCAGGCCAGCCAGTACCCGGATCAGGAGACGACCGCGAGTCATCAGGCCGTCTCCTCGTTCCCCTACGAGACAGATCCGCCCACGCGCCGGGAACAGCGGCGCCGCCGCGGGCGTTAGTAGGTAACAGCCGGTGCGGCTGTGTCCCCGGGCCGCACCTACTGCCTTCACGGAATACCGTTCGGCTGGAGCCGTGTCGTGCCTTTCGCCGAGAGGCGACCTCCGCACCGGTGCGCGTGACGAAAGACCGGCTGGCTTGCCAGCCGGTCTTTCGTTTTACGCGGGTCCGCCTGGTCGCGGCTGCGAATTCTCCGGGCCGCCCGGCGTGCCGGACTTGCCGTCCGGGGTCACGGGGGAGTCCTCGTCCTCCGGCGGCGGGATGGGACCGACGACCGCGTTGAGCACCTGTGAATTGGGGATGGACATCACGCTGCCCCCGGTGTCGAAGCGGACGTAGGTGATCCCGATATTGGTCACGATGCCGTCCAGCGCGCCGCCGAGCGCGCCGGCCTGCAACCGGACGGCGTCTCCCACCTGGAACGGCCGGGCGAAGAGCAGCACCAGCCCGGCGAACACGTTACCGAGCGCCTGCTGCGCCGCGATGCCGACGAAGACGCTGGTCAGTGCACCGCCCAGGACGAGCTGGCCGATCGGCACGGCGAACAGCTCCAGCGTGATCACCAGCGTGGCGAAGGCGCCGATGATCAAGATGATGTACCCCGCCACCGCCGCGTGCGCGGTGCCCGTCCTCGGCTGGAGCAGCTCCCTGATCTTCCCGGCCAGGCTGTAGGTCGCGATGGACCCGAAAACGAGGAAGGCCACGGCCATGGCCGCCCAGATGAACCGGACGGCGAGGTGACTCGTGTCCGAGAAGATGGGGGACGAGTCGTGGCGAGCCTGATCCGAGATGACCGCGGCCGCGATCGCGAACAGCAAGGCGATGAACGCCTTCCACGGCCTCGTCCTGCGCTTGACGCGCTCGACCTGCTCCGACAGGTCGATCTGCCGCCCGTTCTGCACTGAGCTCCTCCCTCCGCGGCTGCAATGGCGCGCCTAACGCTATCCGGCCCCAGGCTGGCCCGGCCGGTAACCCCGGACAACGAAAAGCGCCGGGGAGCATTGCTCCCCGGCGCTAGTCCGACGAAGGCTAGCCGATCAACGGCCTGCCCACCGGGAACCGGAGCTTTCCGGCAAGGCCGTTCGAGATGCCGGCCGCCGAGGTGTAGAAGGCGACCAGGGCGGTGACCAGGCCGACGTAGCCGCCGAACTTGACCGTGCCCGTGCTGCCGGAGAAGTTGCCGATGACCAGGATGATCTCGGTGATCTCCAGGGTGAGGAACACCAGGAAGACCGCCATGTTCACCTGGGTGCTCAAAATCAGCAAGTAGGTGTTGATGATGGCGAACACGAGCAGGATCCAGGCGATGTCATGAGCGGCCGCCGCCGGCGAGGTCGCCTTCGGCGCGACGAGGAGCGCCCACAGGGCGAGGCCGATCCAGAAACCACCGTAGGTGGAGAACGCGGTAGCGCCGAAAACGTTCCTGTTGCGGAATTCCCACATCCCGGCCAGCAGCTGGCCGAATCCGCCGTAGGCGAAGGCGTAGCCCAGCCAGGCGTCGCCGGTGGCCTTGGACATCCAGCCGGCGTTGGCGGCTGACAGCAGGAAGGTGGTCGCGGCAAACGCCGCGAGCCCGAGCGGGGCAGGATCGGCGATGCCCGTGCCGGGCACTGCGCTGGTGGGACTGGGTTGGACTGTGCGGTCTTCGCTGACGCTCAAATTCGATCCCTCCTAGTGAGGAATGGCTTGTCCGGCTCCCGACGTACCATGCGGCGGCCGAGAGCGCGGGGTGCCCGTCGTTACAGTGCGGCTGGCATGAAGACCTTGTGTCGGACGACAAAATCACCATGCCCAAACCTTCCCCTGGCCACATCCGACACAGATTGACCAGATGAAAGATTTCACAACAGCCTAACGCCGTAGTGCGTTAGGGGGCGAGACTAAAGCCCGATGTTTTCGGTAACCATTCGGCCGCCGCCTCATGCCGCAACGGCCGATTCGGTACCGGCTGCCCTTTTCCGGCCGGCATTCGGGTTTAATCGCTCCGCGATAAGAATCCTCACCGAGCTAAGCCTCGGTGGCCCGCCGCCGCCCGGACGCGGCGCAGCGCCTGGCCGAGGGCCACGATGGCGATCACCGGGGCGAGCGGGTCTGCATCTGCCGAACCAGAAGCCCCCGCCTGGGGAGGTGCCACGAGTTGCTGAGTTAGGATCAGGGGGAGCACGAGGAAGGGTCCGCGCCGATGACCGACCGACCGATCCGCGCGTCTGACAAAGAGCGGGACAGTGTTGTCGAAGTCCTCAGGGACGCCTACACGGATGGCCGGATCACGCTGGAGGAGTTCGACGATCGCACATCGGCCGCCTACGCCTCGAAGACCTGGGGCGATCTGCGCGACCTGACGTCGGACCTGCCCGTCGAACCGGTGCTCGGCGGCGGCCTGCCGCAGCGTCCGTCGCATCCGCGGCCCGTCGCGCAGGTCGTGCCGACGGTGCCGCGGCAGCGCTACGACGGCCGCGGCCGGCCGCTGGGCCGGCTGCTGCCGGTCATCTTCGCCTGGATCGTGATCGCGGCGGCGGCCGGTTCGCCGGACACCGCGGCGGCGCTGTCGGTCGTGTTCATCTGCCTGCTGGCGTGCCGTGTAGGGTA
Organism: Streptosporangiaceae bacterium; assembly: GCA_025934635.1. Next base: position 19,721 of record JAICWX010000117.1, read on the forward strand.
CGGGGGACGCTGATAACCGTCGGTGACAGCCGACACGCTGACCCGCGCTAATAGCCCGTATTAGTCATCCCCGCACGGGCAGGCGGCTACTATGAGTCGGCCGGCGCCGGCACAGTCGCGCAGGCATGCCTGATTACCGAGGCCTGCGGAGATCAGCGAAAGAACTACGGGACTTCCGGCTGGCTGGGAGAGGCAGGAGGCGGTCGTTGTCGAACACGACCACCGGCAGCGATCGGGTCGTTCCCGATCAGCCGCCGCCTGAAGACAGGCGCGCGTCGCAGCTGACCCGGCTCACCGGCTCGGTGGCGGCCCACTGGCAGTTCGCCATCGTGGTGGCCGTGGCCGTCCTGATGCGCCTCATCGTCATGCTGGGTTATCCGCCGATCCTGTGGTTTGACGACTCGTACAACTACGTCTACGACGCGTTCACCCACCAGCCGGATGTCATCCGGGCGAACGGCTACCCGTTCTTCCTCAACCTGTTCCTCCCGCTGCACAGCGTGTACCCGATCGGGCTGGTCCAGGCGGCCATGGGGGTCGCCATCGGCATCGTGATCTACGCCCTGCTCCGCCGCCGCGGGCTGCCGTGGTGGGGAGCGACCCTGGCGGCCATCCCGGTGCTGTTCGATTCCTACCAGCTGCACCTCGAGCACATGATCACCTCGGACGTGCTGTTCGTCTTCCTGGTGACGATCGCCATCGTGATCTTGTGCTGGAACGACCGCCCCTCGGTCCCGGTGATGGCCGTGGCCGGCCTGCTCATCGGCTACGCCACCCTGGTGCGATCGGTCGGCCAGCCGCTGCTGGTAGTGATCCTGGTGGCGATGCTGGTCCGGCGGGTCGGCTGGCGGCGCCTGGTTACGCTGCTGGTAGCCGGCGTCGTCCCCATCGCCGGGTACATGATCTGGTTCCACAGCTCGACGGGCAAATACGAGCTGACCCAGTCCCTGGGGCCGTTCCTGTACAGCCGGGTCAGTGCCTTCGCTGACTGCTCGAAGCTCAGCCCGCCCGCCGACCTGCACTTCCTGTGTGACAAGCACGCGCCGCAGGACCGCCCGCCAGCGTCACAGTACATCTGGGCCGACAACGACCTGCCGGTCGACGGGAAGGTCACGTATACCCCCCTGTACAACGACAAGCGGTTCGGGTCCAACACCAACGCCCGCTTCGGCGTCGCTGTCGGTGCCCAGGAAAAGCAGTTCGCCGAGTTCTTCATCAAGAAGCAGCCGGTGACCTACCTGCGTGTCGTGGGCAAGGACGTCCTGCACACGTTCGGCTGGAACCGCGAGCCGGACCCGGGCGGGGTCTTCGAGAAGGCGAACGGGAACGGCCCGACCTTCCGGTTCATCAACGGCGCGGAACTGACCAGGGAGCGGCCCTGGTATACCCATCCCACCCACCTGGCCGGCACCCCGCCGCAGAGCTACTGCGACGCGACCTGCCAGCAGGGGGACCCGCAGGCCGGCAAGATCCAGGCGGCCGAACGGGCCTTCGCCGGCCCGGGGCTCGGGGCCACCCGGGCGGTCGGTCCCTGGTATTCGATCGTGCGGTGGTACCAGAAGTACTTCTTCCTGCGCGGGACGCTGCTCGCGCTGATCGTGCTCATCGGCCTGGCGGGCGTGCTGGCCCGCTGGCGCCGCTGGGGCGGCCTCGCCCTGCTGCCGTGGCTGGTCGGGGCGCTGCTGATCGTGCTGCCGCCGATGACCGCCGGGTTCAGCTACCGTTACGTGCTGGCCGCGGCGCCCGCCGCCTGCCTGGCCGCCGGCCTGGCGTTCGCCCGCAAGCCGGGGGAGATGTCAGCCGGTGCCCGGCTGGCCGGCCTACGCCGGCACCTGGGCCGCGGCCGCCGCGTCGAGCAGGAATAGCGTCCGCTCCCGCCCCCGGGCGCCCGCTGCGGGCACCGGGGCCGGCCCGTCACCGGTGAGGGCCAGCGCGATCGCATCGGCCTTCTCCCCGCCCGAGGCGAGGATCCAGACCTCGCGGGCGGCCCGGAGCGACGACATGGTCAGCGACAGCCGGGTCGGCGGCGGCTTAGGGCAGTTCCGCACCGCCACGACCGGCCGGTCGTCGGCCAGGGCCGGCAGGCCCGGGAACAGCGAGGCGACGTGCCCCTCGGGGCCGATGCCGAGCATGAGCACGTCGAACGCAGGCACCGGGCCGCCGTCGGCCGCCTTGGCCGCATCAGCCAGCCAGGACGCGTACCGGGCGGCGGCCGCATCCGGGTCGTCCCCGTCCGGGCCGTCCGGGCCCGGCATGGGGTGCACCCGGGCCGGGTCGACATCGACGTGGTCGAGCAGGGCCGCGCGCGCCCCGGTCTCGTTCCGGTCCGGGTCGCCGGCCGGGACGAAGCGCTCGTCGCCCCACCAGATGTCCAGGTGCCGCCAGTCGACCGCGTCCCGGGCCGGGGCGGCGGCCAGCTCCTCGAGCACCTTGGTGCCGATGCCGCCCCCGGTCAGCACCACCGACGCGCTGCCGCGGGCCGCGGCCGCATCGGTCAGCCCGGTGACCAGCCGGGCCGCGACGGCCTGGGCGAGCAGCGGGCCGTCCCGGTAGACGATCACCTCGGGCGCGCTCATGAGCGCGCCAGGGCGCGCAGGGTCTCCGCGTAGACCTCGTCCGGCTCGAGCCTGCGCAGTTCCTCGGCCACCAGCTCGGCGGTGTCACGCCGGTGCAGGGCCACCCGGCGCTCCGGGTGGCCCGGCCAGGACAGGGTGGCGTTGCGGCCGTCCGGCCGGGACAGCGCGACCTTGCCGGCGGCCGTCTCGAAGTTCACCTCGGTGATCCCGGGACCGCCGGACTCGCCTCGCTGCACCTCGATGCCGAGCCGCAGCCCCAGCCAGGCCGCGATCAGGTCGGCACTCGGGTTACCCGGCTCGGCCAGGACCTCGCCGCGGAGCAGCTCGGGGTAGGGCTGGTCCAGCGTGGCGGCGAGCAGCGAGCGCCAGGGCGTCGACCGGGTCCAGCTCAGGTCGGTGTCACCGGGCTGGTAGGCCCGGGCCAGGCTCAGCAGCATGTCCTTGGGCGTCTCGCTGGCCGCCGCGTCGGTCACCCGGCGGCGGGCGACCGCGCCGAGCGCGTCCCCCCGGGGCGAGGCCGGCGCCGCGTCCGGCCACCAGATGACCACCGGCACGTCGGGCGCCAGCAGCGGCGCCACCACCGAGTCGGCGTGCTGGCCGAGCGGGCCGTACATGCGCAGCAAGATAGTCTCGCCGGGGCCGGTCTCGCCCACCCGGATCTCGGCGTCGAGCCGCGACTCGCCCCTGGGCTTGCGGGTGATGACCGCGAGGATACGGCTCGGGTGCTCGCGGCCGGCCTGGCTGGCCGCCCGGACGGCGTCGTACTGCTCGGACTCGTCGGTGACGATGATCAGCGTCAGCACGGTGCCCGAGGCGGGGCCGCCCATCCGGCGGCGCGCCTGGCTCAGCGCCTCGTGGATCGCGCCGGTACTGGTGTCGGTCAGGTCGATGGTCATCGGAGCCTCCCCCAAGAAGTCGACACTAGAGCCGGCGCCATGCGCGGCCGTCCCGGGCCATCATCGCGTCGGCCGACGCGGGCCCGGCCGATCCGGCCGGATACTGATCCGGCTTGGTGTGGGAGGCCCAGAAGTCCTCGACCGGATCGAGGATCCGCCAGCCGAGCTCGACCTCGGCCTGCCGCGGGAACAGCGGCGGATCGCCGATGAGGACGTCGAGCAGCAGCCGCTCGTAAGCTTCGGGGCTGGACTCGGTGAACGACTCGCCGTAGGCGAAGTCCATGTTCACGTCGCGGACCTCCATCGCCGTGCCCGGCACCTTCGAGCCGAACCTGACCGTGATGCCCTCGTCCGGCTGGATCCTGATCACCAGCGCGTTCTGGCC